>PHBD01000046.1 GCA_002841865.1 Deltaproteobacteria bacterium HGW-Deltaproteobacteria-19 | reverse complement strand
ACCAAGGTGGTGATGATGTCGGCCCCCATGCCGCCCATGATCACGTTGTCCCCGTCGCCGGCCGTAATGGTGTCGGCATCGCCAAACGCCGAATCCGCCTCCGTGTCCGTCGTCTGAAGGACCTTTGGGGCGCCGTCGGTGTCGTGGTCGATCCGGGCATTGTCGCCGAATACGATGTTATTTCCGACGCCGGCGTCGATCGTGTCGGACCCGAATCCGCCCATGAGGATGTCGTTGTCCTCGTTTCCTTCGATCGTATCGTTTGCCCCCTGGCCGGGGTCAATGGTTTCCGTCGTGGAGACGACACCCGCGGCGAACGTGATTTTTCCGAAGTCGCCGATGACGGTATCCTTGTCGCTGCCGACGACGGCGGCGGCGCCGGAACCATTGCCGCCGTAGAGCAGGTCGGCCTCGACACCGCCGAAAATCGTGTCGTCGCCGTCGTTTCCGTAAATCGTGTCAATGCCGCCGGACGCCGTATTCCGCGTGTAGGCCAGGTCGACGTTCGTGTTGTCCGCATCGGCGGAGACGTAGTCCATGACCCCGTGGTCGCCGAAGATCGTGTCGTTGCCGGCGTTCCCCTCGATCGCGTCGGCTCCGAGGCCGCCGAAGATGCGGTCGTCGCCGTCGCCACCGGAGATCGTATCGCCCAGGCCGGCCGCCTCGTTCGTCGTCTCGATGCGGTTGACGCCGCCCGTGCCCAGGAGCCCGGAGGCCGCCTGGGTGACGATCCCGTGGTCGCCGAAGATTATGTCATTGCCGCCGTCCCCGTAAATCGTGTCGATGCCCGGGTTTTCCGTCGTCGGCACCGCAAGGGTGCGGCTCGACAGCGTGGCGTTGAAACCGGAATCGCCGTAGACGATGTCGTCCCCGCCTTCGCCGTGGATCGTGTCGTCGCCCAGGCCGCCGGCGATCTGGTCGTCGCCCTGGCTGCCGTTGATCACGTCGTCGCCGGGGCCGCCGTAGATCGTAACGCCGGCGCTCGAGGCGGATGCGTCGATCGTGTCGGCCCCGGGGGAGTCGAAATGGATCCCCGAGGAGGAGGGGGTGCCGCCCGTTGAGGTGTAATGGCTGCCGTCCTCGGAGGTGTCGCCGTACAGGACCAGGGGCGATGCCGATCCGCCGCCGCCCGTAACGATCAGGTTGTCGGCCCCGCCGCCGCCGTGGATGGCCGTGGCCGTCCCGGCCCTCGTGCCGGTGACCGTGAAGGTGTCATTCCCCGTCCCGAGGAGCACCTCGGCGACTTCCAGGTTCGTATAGGCGATGCCCCCCTTGTAGGTGAACAGGTCGGGCGCCGCCTCCGTGCCCTTGTTGACGACGAGGTCCGTCCCCATGCCCAGCCCGCTGATCAGGGTGGCCGAGACCGTACCGTCGGCCTTCACGCTGTAATCGGTGTGCAGCAGGAGCGTCGACATCACCCCCGTGTCGTCGGAGACGCTGGAGTCGTTGTACACGTTCAGCGTGTCCGTCATGGCGGACTCGTCGACGACGATGACAACCTCCGGGAGGTCCGGATTCAGCTCGCCGGGGAGGGTCACGCCCGGCTTCACGGAGCGGTCCTCGGGCCCGACACCGCCCTCGATGACGAGAGGCCCCTGGATCCGGTTCAGGGTGTGGGACATCAGCGGGAAGGACTTCTCGAAGTTGTTCTCCGTGGGTGCCCCGTCCGTGGCCACGACCGTGATCTCCGCAGCGACATTCCAGTTCGCCTCCGTGAAGGTGACCGTGCCGTCCGTGGAGTTGAAGCGGGCATCGGCGCTGGAGACGACCGTCTGCCCGTCCGTCAGGATCTTCACGGTCACGGTCGTGCCCGCGGCCGGTGCCTTCGTCAGGACGATGTTGTAGGTGTCGCCCGTGGCGTCGCCCTGGACCACACGCGTGGAGCCGTCCGTCTGGGTGACCAGGGCGCCGGCGGAGTCGTTGTCGACGACGGTCACGTTGACCGTCGGCTTCTCGCTGACGGTGAACCCCGCGTCGGTGCTCGTCACCGTGGCGGTGATCACCGAGGTCTGCGTGTTTTCCGCCGTGCCGTCGTCCACGGCCGTGACGGTCACCGTCTGCGCGACGTCCCAGTTCCCGCTGGTGAAGGTCAGCGTCGCCGTGTCGAGGGAGAGCTGCCCGGCGTCATATGCCAGGGTCACGGTGACATCGCTCGTGATCGCGTGGGTCAGCCGCACGGTGAAGGTGTCGGTGGCCCCCTCCAGGGCCTGCGTGTCGTTCCCGCTCTCCACGATGATGAGGCCCGCCTTGTCGTCGTCCTGGACCTTCACCATCACGTCGTTGATTTTGGCCTTGTCCAGGTCGGCGCGGTTGCTCATGACGCTGTGGCTCACGGTGACGTTCCGCTCGCCCTCGGAGACGGCGTCGGAGCCAGCCTTCACCCAGATCGTCTGGCTGTCCGTCCAGTTTGTGCTGTCGAAGGTAAGGACCACCGCGTCGAAGTAGTTGACGCCGTCGGTGGAGAGGAGAACCGTGTCCGCTCCGAGGGCCCCCTCTTCCGACTCCGACTTGGCCGCGGAGACGGTGATGTAGGCCACGTCACCCGGAGCGACGGCGGCCAGGGACGCCGTCGCCAGGGATACTGCGTAGGTGTCCACGGAGCCCGCCACATCCTCTTCCACCACGGTGCTGCCGCCGCTCTCCGTGATGACCACCGCGCCCGTTGCGGCGTCGGCCACGTTGAGGGCAATGCCGTCCATGAGGAGCCCGTCGTAGGCCGGGTCGTCGCTCGTGACGCTGTGGTTGATGACGCCGCTTCTCCCCTCCAGCTCGGCGCTGATGACCGTTCCCGTCACGTCGCCGGCGACGTTGACCGTGTCGTTTCCAAGGCCGCCGATGATCGTCGTCACCATGCTGGCCGAGGTGCTGAGGACGAAGATCGTGTCGTCGCCCTCCAGCCCGTCCACCTCAAGGGCCTCCTCCACGCCGTCCAGGGTGATGTTGATCCCGGCGCCGAAGATCCCGTAGGAGGTGACGACGAAGACGTCGTTTGCCTCGGTGCCCAGGGCCACGACGCGGTCGTAGCCGGCGCCGCCGTTGATGCTGATGGGGGACTTGATGCTGTACTGGATGTAGTCGTCGCCGATGCCGCCGTCGACCTCGGTGAGCTGCTGCTCCGGGTCGAAGGAATTCAGCATGATGAAGGCCCGGACCACGAACTCGTCGTTCCCGTCGCCGCCCTCCAGGCGGAGCTTGGCGATGTTGTTGTAGACCGAGAACGTGTCGTTGCCGGTGCCGCCGTAGACGGTCGTCGCGTAGCTGATCCCGCGGCTGAGGAAGCCCATGGTCGTCTCGATGGTCTCGAAGACATCGCCGACGGCGATGTTGGCGGCCACGTCGCGCAGGGAGCCGAAGAGCTGGCCGATCTGGAAATAGTCGGCCCCGGCGCCGCCATCCAGGGTGGTGATGGAGGAGTTGTCGTCGGTGAAGAACGAATCCGCGCCGATGCCGCCGGTGACGATGAGCCGGCCGTTGATGCTCGTGTCGTAGTTGACGCGCTCGACGTCGGCGGAGTACCCGCCGGCGTAGGACCCGTGGAGAACCGCCACGAAGCTCTTCCGGAGGAGGAAGTCGTCGTCGTCCGCCGTGCCGTTGATGGTCAGCGTGTCCGCCCCATCGTTCGCAGCCCCGGTGTCGGTGACGTTGACGATGTAGTCGCCCGTCCCGGAGGCGTTGACGACGTAGCGGTCCGTTCCGGCCTGGCCGTCGAGGTTCAGGGCGTCGCGGGCCGCGTACTTGCTGCTGGTCAGCGTCTTGAGCGTGTCGGCGGTGAGCAGGTCTTCCCCGTCGCCTCCATAAACGTTGGTCTGGCCGTCGATGGAGCGCAGGGTGACCGTGTCGTTCCCCGCGTATGCGTAGACGTTGGTCACGTTGCCGTAGGTGGCAGCCACCGCCGCCTGGACGTTGGCATTCGGGTAGACGACGGTGTCGTGGGTCCGCTCGAGGATGATCGTGTCGTTGTCGGCATTCCCGTTCACCTCGACCTCGCTGCCGCCGACCACGCCCAGCAGGCTGATGGTCGTACCGGCCGCGTCGGCGCTCCCGTAATCGCCGCTGATGGTGACCTTGCCCGCCGCCAGGACGAAGCTGCCCTCTTCCAGCGTCACGTCGTCGCCGGCGCGCAGCGTGACATAACTCGTTTTCGACCAGACGGTGATGCCGTCCCGGACGATCAGGTCGTCGACGTCCGCCGCCCGCTCGGTCGCGGTCAGGACAATGTAGTCCGCCTCCGAGATCACATCCTCCGTCACGTCGATGGTGCAGCTGGCGGTGATGTTGACGGCGCCTCCGCCCAGGAACCCCTGCTCGCTTCCTGGGACGACCCCGCCCACGGTGAGGTCCGAGGTGTTCGTGATCCAGGTGCTCCCCGAGGTGGCCAGGCCCTCGATGTTGTCCACGAGGGTCATGATCCGCTTGTCTTCCGCACCGATGTTCAGGCCGGCGAAGAGGTAGGTCTTGCCGGAGACGACGTTCGAACCGCCGTCGGACCGCCCGTTGTAGATGCTCCCGGTGGGCGCGGTGATGAAGGCCGTCCCGGCGTTGGTCGCGACGGAGTACAGGCTCAGGTCTTCGTCGCCCGCGGCGGGCGTCGCCTTGGACGAGATCTCGATGAGGAAGGTATTGAACTCGCTGGCCGAGGTGAGGGTCCCGGCTCCGGAGAAGGCCGTGTCGATGTCCAGGTAGTCATTGGCGGCGCCGATTTCGAATCCCGCCGTCAGGGTGATGCTGTTGCCGATGACGTCGGGTGAGGGGTTTCCCTCTACCCCCTCGTCGTCGTCGTGGATGGACAGGGCGGCGCCCAGGCTGACGTTGGCGTTGGCCGACTTGATCACCCCGACGATCATGTGGCCCGCCGACTCGTACAGGTAGATGCTCTGGCCCGCATCGGCGTTGAGCACCCCGCCCTGGAGGTCCGTCTCCAGCGCGCTGCCGTCGGCGCCGATGGTGCCGCCCGCCCCCGCCATGAGGTACGCGTCGGGGCTGTAGATGTTCCAGGCCCTGGTCGTCGCGTCGTCATTGTCGGCGTCCAGCATGGACCCCGCGGAGCGCAGGTCGATGAACGTCTCCGCGTACACCGACGACACGTACAGGTCGCCGGAGGTCTCCTGCAGATAGACATTGGTCTTGGCGCGGGCGGTGAGCGCGCCGGTCCTGCCCGCCTCGATCATGTCGATCAGGAACGGCTTGGCCTGCGTCCCGATGCTGCCGTCCTCGGCCTCCAGGACCGCGCCGTCGCTCCGCACGTTGTAGCCGCCGTCGGTCCGGGCGTTGATGATGTTCCCCTGGACCTTCAGGCGCACCTCGCCGTCGCTGCTCGTGATCCGGTCGACCCGGACGTCGGCGGTCTGGTCGGAGCCGAGGGTGCCCGCCGAGACGGTGAGGAGGCCCTCCGTCTTGAAGTCGACATCGTTCTTCACGTTGATGTGGAGACTGGCGAACGTTTTGCCCACGTCGTCCGGCTGCATGACGTTCCCGTCGGTGTCGTAGAACGTGACGTCCTGCTTCTCCGCGGCGGCGAGGGCGACCTTCTGCTCCTCGGTAAGCCCGGCGTTGATGTCGGCCAGGGTGATGTCCATGGTGACATCGGCGGAGCCGATCTCCCCGGAAACCACCAGCGCGACCTCGGAGCCGGTGATGTTCGGATCCTCGGTGGTCGACGATGTTCCGGAGACCGTCTTCGGCCGGAGGATGCTGGCGCTGATGGAGTTCTTCAGCTGGGCCTCGCTCCACTTCGCCCGCTGCGAAAGGACGTCGCCGTCGGAGAACCAGTGGCTGTCGCCGCTCACCCAGGTGAAGCCGAGCGTCGTGTTCGTGCCGGCGTCGGCCAGGGTCGCGGCGAGGCGCACCACGCTCGCATTGGATGCATCCACGACGACGTAGTACGTGGTTCCGTCGACGAGCCCGTCGATGGTGCCGCCCCCGGCGTGGTACACCACCGCCTGGCCGGTCGTGAAGACGTGGCGGGTCAGCTCGATGGCGCTGCCGCTGATCTCGGCGGACCCGACACGATCATGGAGGGCGGCGGAATCCACATCGTAGGACCAGGTTGAATCGTAGGTCGCCGAGACGTCGCCGTAGATCCGGTGGAGGACGTGGTACGAGGCGGTCCGGGCGTTCACGAGGGTCTGGAGGGCGATGGCGATCTCGCCGGCCGTCTTTCCCTGGCCCGCGTAGTAGTCCGTGTACCAGTCGATCTCGGCATCCGACAGGGCGATCGTCTGCGATGCGTCATAGCTGCCGCCCACGGAGTTCCGGTATCGCCAGTAGGTCTGGTATTCCTGAGTCTTGAGGGCCTCGTAGGCGGCGATCGTCGCGGCAACGCTCTCGTCCGCCGCGTCGCCCGTGGCCATCATCCGCTCGTACAGGGCCAGGAGCTGCGCCCACGTGCGGTCGTCCCGGACCTCGTTGGAGTTGGCGTCCGTCAGCCCGCCGTCTTCCACGGTGATGCGGACGCTCCCGTCCGTCACCACGCTGTTCAGGTGCAGCGTCCCGGTGGTCTCCGTGATGTTGACATCGCCCACCGCCGTCGCCGTCAGGGAGTGGTCGTCCGCGTCGCCCGTGTCGATCCGGAGAGCCTGGGCGCCGGCGCCGGGGGTGGCGGCCGTCCCTCCCGTTCCCAGCGTGCCGATGTCGCCGTAGGTGGCCGTCAGCGTCACCTTCTGGCCCCGGACCAGGTTCGAGGCGTCCTTCCCGAGGATGTCGCCGTGGGCGGTCAGGGTGACGTTGCTGGTGGTGGTCGTGGTCGTCTTGGAGGTCGTGACCTGGTCGACGATCAGGTCGCCGGAGATCTCCTGGATGCTGATGTCGCCGGTCGTCGTCACCGCGTTCAGGGATCCGTTGTAGCCGTCGTTCAGGTTGGTCCGCAGGGTCCGGTCCGCCCCGATGCCGGTGGATGCGCCCAGGGAGATGTTCCGCCCCCCGACGACGGCCGTATCATTGATGAGCCGGAGCTGTCCGCTGCTGGTGGTGAGGCTCGTCGTCCCTTCCGGGTTCTGGATCGAGTCGTTCACCAGGACGCTGCCCACGGAGGTGATTGTCACCCGGATGTTTGTGTCCCCCGCCTCGTAGCCGATGAAGGCGATGCCGATGTCGCGGTCGGCGCGGACGCTCTGGACGTGGATGTCCTTGTAGGGCGTCGTGAGGGTTTCCTTGCAGTAGTACGTGGTCTTTCCGTACCAGGTGGACTCCTCCCAGGTGTTCCGCTGGACCCGGGTCACGGTGACGTCTCCTCCCGCGCCGTTGCCCAGCAGGACGAACGAATACGAATAGTCGTCGATCACGGAAACCGTGAAGGTCCCGTCCTTGTTGACGGCGTCTCCCGAGGTGAAGTCCAGGAGGACCTTCTGGCCGGTGCTCATCAGGTGGGGATCCGTGGAGGTGACCGTGACATGGTTGGCGGCCCAGGTGTACGTGGACGTGCTTTGGGTGATCTGCACGTAGTCGTACGAATAGTCGTAGCCGTAGCCGTAGTCGCCGCTGTCCGTGTCGGTCACGTAGGTCCCGTCCTCGAGCCGGCGGATCTGCCCGACCTGGGTCCGGCTCGGGCCTTCGATGATGTTGTCGGGGTCCGCCACCAGGGAATCGACGCCCAGCCAGTCCGACGAGGCGTAGGTGGTGCTGGTCTGGATGCTGTAGTCCTGGCCGTTGGCCCAGTAGTACCGCATGCCCGCCTGGGGGGTGTAGACGGCCGTCCGGCCGGCCGTGGACGCTGCGGCCCCGGCAAGCAGGGCGCTGCCGTCGGTCCGGATCGGGTTGACGTTGGTGCCGCCCAAGGCGCTCTGGAAGGTCACGACCCAGTCGCCGCTCCCGTTGAGGCTCACCGAGACGTTGCCGGCCCCGACGGTGGACAGGGCGGACAGCGCCGCTTGAACCTGGGCCGCCGTGGCGTTCCAGGCGAGGGCGGCCGTCGTCTGGCCGTTGAAGCTGAGCGTGAAGGTCCCGCCGGTCACCGCCGCGTCCACGGAGACAACCTGGACCTCGTTGGTCCCGGCGGCTCCCTGCGTCGCCGTCCCAACGGAGACGCCTCCCGGGGCAAACACGGTCTTGACGACCTGGCCGTTCACGTACCGGTACTCCGTCACCCGCGGCAGGCCGCCGATCAGGTAGTCCGGCGACGTGTCGGTGATCCGGATGAGCCCCTCCACCCCCTGGCCCGTGTCGAGGAGGTTCGTCACCAGGGTGTTGGAGGTCTGGTTGGTGACGGTGATCTTGCCGTAGCCGTCCAAGACCTTGATCTGCCCGCTGCCGGTGCTGAGGATCTGGCCGAAGAGCTCGATGTAGCCCCCCTGGATCTTCACGTCTTCCAGCTCCAGCCGGTCGAGCTCGGCGTTCCAGAAGACGTCGATGTTTTCGGTGCCGGTGTTGGCCAGCTTGAAGTACTTGAAGTCTTCCGTCGTCAGGCCGGCGGCGGCGGCGGTGCCGGCCGCGGCGGCCCGGGCGCCGGAGCGGTACTGCGAGTAGGCGGTCTCCGCCGCGTCGATGGCGGACTGTTCGGCTGCGGTGATTGTCACCGTCCTCTCGGCGATGCCGCTCTGGATGACCCCGTTGATGTTGAGGTACCGGGCACTGATGTAGACGTTGTTGGCCGCGATGATGTTGGAGACGTCGGCCGCATTCGGGTGGAGGACGCTGTAGACGGCCTGCTCCAGGGCCGTCCCGGTGCTGAGGCCGTTCACGGTGGTGTCGATCTTCGCGTTCTGGGCGATGGTCGAGACCGCGGTCCAGACCGTCCCCGGATTGGCGACGCTGTAGAGCGAATCGGTGTAGGTCTGGACGAAATCGACGCCGCTGATGATGTACAGCGTTCCCGCGTCGATGCTGGCCGTGGAGACGACGCTCCCCTCGCTCCTGATGGTGACCGTCGCCAGGATGGCGTCGATTTCCCCGGTCAGCTCGACGTCCGGCGTCAGGCTGTCTTCATAGTCCGTCCCGGAGTAGACCGGGTCGCCCGCGTCGAAGGTGTTCGTGATGTTGATGACCGGCGCCGCCCCGGTGGTCGAGGTGAGAATGCTCGTAAACGACGAGGCCGAGCCTGTCGCGTTCAGGTCGGCGATGGCCGCGTTGGAGCTGACCGACTGGGAGTTGAAGCGGACGCCGCCGATGGTGTCGGGAATCGTGATCCGGTTGATCCGCAGGAAGGATGGGCTGTTGTTGGTGATCGAAACGGTGATGTCCCCTTCCGCGAGGAGTTGTCCGCTGCCGTAGAAGTTGTCGGCCCAGACGTTGATGGTGCCCGCCTGCGCCCAGATGTCGTCCACGGTGATGTAAGGCACCACGTAGGAGCCGGTGTAGACCGTGTAGGTGTTCCCGTTCTCTGTGACCGTCTCGGTCAGGCCCATGGCCGTGAGATCCGCCAGGATGCGGTTGATCTCCACCTGGTAGGCGGCTGTCGTGGTCGGGTCGCCCGCGTAGTCCGCCAGGAGCTCGTACCAGCGGTTCAGCTCCTCCACCAGGTTCGAGACCATCGATTCCTGGGTCGTGGTGAAGGTGATCCCGTTCTGCACCGATGCGGTCCCGTCCAGGCCGATGACCAGCGCGAGGTCCTTCATGATGCCGACCTCGATGGTGCCGTTGACGGTGGCGGTGCTGTATGCCTCGAGGGTGGACGTTCCGCCCTTCATCTCCTCGGAGATGCCGTCGGAGCCGCACATGGCGTCGATGCCGCTGGCCAGGGCGGTCATCCAGTTCTTGCCGCTGCCGTACGCCCAGATCTGGGCGGTGCCGGTCTCGTCCATGAGGAGATTCGCGTCCCGGGCGGTGCGCAGCGACGACCCCGTGCCGACGGTGACGCCCAGGGTCTGGATGATCTCGCCGTGGGACTGGAGGTCGCTGATGGGAATGGCCGACGCATTCAGCTCGTCCCCGTGGGAGGTCACGTAGAAATAGTTCAGGACGCCGTAATGGTCCCGTCCCGCCAGGAGGTTGATGTCCCCCATGGCCAGGATGTCGACATTGGCGCCGACGGAGACCTGGTTGTTGCTGTGAATGCGGGCCATGCCGTCCACGACGGCCGCCGAGGCGAGGCCGTAGGTGTGGACCTGGGGCTCCACCTTCAGCACGCCGCGGGTCCGCGACTCGAGGTTGACTTCACCCACCGTGTCGATGGTGGCTCCGTCCTCGATGGTCACGATGCCGTCGTTGACGTCGGCCCGGATCGCCGAAGTCGCCCCGGATCCGACGATCAGGCCGCCGGAGTCCAGCCGGACGTCATCGTACCCCTCGACGTCGTTGTAGGTGGTCAGGCGGAAGTCACCGGGGTTGTAAACGTCCCCCGTCACCGTGATGTCGGCGCCGGCACCCACGCTGGCGTAGGTCCGGTTGGCGATGTCCGTCTCGCTCTCCGCGGCGTTGCCCTGCAGGACGCCGCCGGAGCCCGCCTCGACGTTGTACTCGTCGGCCCCCAGCAGGTTCTTCCGCGTCGTGTTGATCGCGTCGATGGTGAGGTCCTGGGTCGTGACCAGGGCGTTGTCGCCGATCTTTGCGTCCACCGTGGAGGTCACGACGTTGGTGGCCCAGGAGCCGCTGAAGCCGACAGCGGAGGCCTGGATCGTGTTCGTCTGGCTGTCGAAGCGGGCGGTGTGCTGCGCCCGGATGGACAGGCTCGACACGTCCAGCGTGGTCCGGACCGCGTCGGCGGTGTTCGTGTCGTCGGCGACGGCCGCGCTGGTGGAGCTCGTGGCGGTGACGTTCGATTCGGCGCCTGAGCCGGCCACGAGGCCGCCGCTTCCGGCCTCGGACTTCGCGAAGTTGTAGTCGTCGCCGGTGGCCGTGATGGTCAGCGTGGGGCCCGCCCCCTTGCTGTAGACCACCGCCTTACCCGAGTAGAGGCCGCTGTCCGTGCCGACATCGATCGTGTTTTTTGTGACGTTGAGGTCCGTCTCCGGGGAGAACGCGATGGCCGTCGCCGTGCCGGCGCTGGAGACCGGAGTGACGGTGTTCCCGGAACCCGCCACGGCCGGCGCGGAGAGGTCGATGGCATCCGGCGTGTCCGCCGTCGCGTTCGAGAAGGAGGAGGCCAGCTTGATCAGCCGGGGGTTGACGATGTCCAGGCGGTGGCCGGTGCCGGTGGCGACGGAGGCGTCGAGGGTCACGAGGGTGCCCTTGACGAGGTTTCCGGTCCCGACATCCACGACCAGGGTATAGAGCCGGACCAGAGAAGGATTGCTCGTGCTGACCTCGACATAGTACTCCTGGCCCGCCGTGAGCCCGCCGACGGCGGTGTTCGTCAAGCTGCCGGTGCGGTAGACGACCGTGTCGCCCGTCTGGAGTCCGTGGCCCGAGCCCAGGTTGATCCAGCTGTCGCTGATGGCCGTCGTGGGCGTGAAGGGCCGTTTGCTGTCGACGATCACGTAATACGTCCCGCCGTCGGTCAGGCCGCCGATGGCGGTGCCGGAGCTGACGGTGACGCCGTTGCCGAGGTAGGCGCTTGTCGTCACGTTCGAGACGGCGTCGGACACGTTGCCGCCCGCGGCGATCAGGCCATAGGTGTTGCTGTCGGAGGAGGCGTACTGCTTGCTGTCGCCCGCCGCCTGGATGGCGATGGAGTCCGCAACGACCAGCGTGGTTCCGTCGGCCACGTAGCTCGTGACGGTTCCCGTGTTCGAGGCGGTGCTCTCCGTGGCGTTGATCCCGATGAGGCCGCCGGAGGAGCCGGTCGCATAGGTCTTGGCGGCATAGCCGCTCGTGGGGTAGGTCTCCGTCGCGGAAACATACAGGCTGCCGGCGCGAATCGTCGAGCTGCTCCCGCCCACGTAGGCCTTGACCTCGGGGGACACGGTGGCCTCCGCCAGGGACACGCCCACGGACAGGGCTCCGGCGCTGACGCCGTAGGTCTCGGCATAGGCGCTGACGCTGGCCTGTGCGGCCACGTCCACGGCCCCGGTCACGCGGAGGGAGGTGTTGCCGATGTAGGCCCTGGTGTCGGGCGTGATGGTCGACTTGGCGTCGTTGCCCGTTCCGGCCCCGATGCCCGCCGAGACGGCGTAGGCCTTCGTGATGGCGGAGTCGGTCGATGTCGCGGCAATGCTGAGCGAGCCGACGCTGCTGCCCGCCTGCTGGCCGATCTCCGTGTAGTCCCCGACATAGGCCCAGGTGGTTCCGTCCACGGTGGACCGGGAGACCATGGCGCCCGCCGCCACCGCTCCGATGCTGGCCCCCAGGCTGACGCCGTTGAGGGCGGTCGTGGAGGAGGCGCTGATGGAGACCTGGTCGGCCTTCGTGATCCTCGCCTTCTGGGCGGCCGACGTGCCGTCCACGTAGGCCTTCGTGGTGTTGCCGGCGGTGTTCGTGACCACGGACGCCCCGAGGGCCGCAATGAGGGCGCCGGAGAGGGTCATGGCCGCGGAGTCGATCGTCGCGCCGCTTGTGGCCTCGACATGCACGTCGTCCCCCGCCGAGACGGTCGACGTCCCGGTGATGGCGGCGGTGGTCGTGTTGGCGATGTCGTTCGTCGTCACGGAGGCGCTCAGGGCGGCGATTCCCGCTGCACCGATGCCCGCCGCCAGGGAGACGATCTTGGCGCTCGACTCGGCCATGACGACCACGTCCGAGTAGGTGGACGTCACCGTGGAGTTCGTGATCCCGGCCTCAACGGTGTTCTCGATGTCGTTGTCCGAGGCCGCCGCGCTGCCCGCCGCCAGGCCCGCCCCGCCGATGCTGCCGGCGAAGGAGAGGATGTTCGCGGTCTTGGAGACCCCCGTGTCGGACACGAGATCCAGGATGTCGACGATCACGTCCGTGGGGATCAGCATGCTCGTCGTGTAGTCCGGGACCGAGGCGGGCGCCTTGTCCGACGCGGAGACCTGGATGGTGTAGCCCGCCGTCACGGTGGACCCGGTGATCACGGCGGTGGTGGAGTTCCGAAGCTCGTTCAGGGTGATCGAAGCCTGGAGGGCGCCGGCCCCGCCGCCGGCGAGTCCCGCCGCGAAGGAGCGGATGACGGCGATCGTCTCCGAGGTCAGGTAGACATTCAAGCCGGCCGTGACGTCCGACGACGTTACGGACGTCGCGACGGCGTTGCCGATGAAGTTCTTGGACAGCGCTCCCCCGGCGCCCACGATGCCGGACGCGGCGAGGCCGATCGCCATCGAGTCGATGGTGGAGGCGTCCCGGGCCGTGAGGGACACGTTCTGCCCGGTGTTCACGGTCGAGCGGGTGGCCCCCGTGTTGACGATGGAGGCCTCGACGTCGTTGTCGATGTCGTTGACCGTCACGGAAAGCTGCGCGGCCACGATGCCGGAGCCGGATACGCCGCCGACGAAGCTGAAGATGTAGGCGTCGGACTGGGCGGTCAGCGCCAGGCTCGTCCCGGCGATGACCGTGGAGCCGGCGACCTGCGCCAGCAGGCTGTTCTCGATCCGGTTGTACCCGACGACTCCGCTGACGGCCACACCGCCGGAGACGGCGATGCTGAGCCCGACGGTGATGATGCTGGATTCGTCAAGGGCGTTCAGGTTCACGGCGCCGCTCGTTTGGACGTAGGATCCGCCCTTGATGGTCGCTTCGACGTCGGGGGTCAGGTTGCCGACGCCGATCAGGTTCCCGAAGCCGGTGAAATTCACGGCCACGTCGCCGGAGGCGCCGACGCCCGCGGTGACGGCGAGGATGCGCGATCCCGACAGGGCGCTCAGCGACACGTCGGACCCGGCATGGGTCGTGGCCCCGGCGGCGCTCACGCCGGACCGGACCGTCGAGCCGACGATGTCCGCGGCGATCGTGTTGGTGATGCTGTTCCCCGAGAGGGACACGTTGACGGCCGTGCTGCCGGCGCCGGCCACGCCGACCAGGACCGCCAGGATGTTGGCGTTGGTCAGGTCTGCCGGAGAGTCGGCCAGGAAGCCGTCGAGGTCGTCCTGGTCGTCCGAAGGCACGATCCAGTCGGGGATGATGCTTGGTGCGATGTCCCGCGCCGTCAGGCTGACGTCGTCGTAGGCGTAGACGGTGGCGCCGGTGATCCTGGCGGTGACGGTATTGACGATCACATTCCCCAGGACCGAGACGTTGACGGCGAATCCGCCCGCGGACACGCCCATGGCCAGGGCCCGGATGATGGCCGACGACTCGGCCGTGACGTTCAGCCCGCCGGCAGTGACATCCACGGCGGAGCCGCTGATGGCCGCGTCGATCGTGTTGGTGATGACGTTGGCCGCCAGGGCCACGCCGACCGCCGCCCCGCCGGCGGCGACGCCGATGGCCAGGGCGTCGATGCTGGAGGTGTTCTTCGCCAGGAGGTTCACCGTGCCGGTGGCATCCACGTCCGATGCGGCGCTGATGTAAGCCTTGGTCGTGGTGGTGATGACGTTCGCCGAGAGCGACAGGATCACGCCGACGCCGCCGGCCCCGACTCCGCCGGTGAAGCCGAGGATGCCCGCATCGGACTCGGCGTGCAGGTTCAGGATGGCCCCGGTGATGACGGTGGAGCCGGTGATCTCGCTGCCCACCGTGTTCGTGATCACGTTCGCCCCGATGAGGGCGCCGACGCCGACCGCCGAGCCGGCGATGCTCACGGCCAGGGAGCGGACCAGCGAGGTGTCCGTGGCCGTCAGGTCCGCCAGGCCTCCGGTATGGACGTGGGAGGCGTCCTTGATGGTGGACGTTACACTGTTCGTGATGACGTTCCCGAAGCCCGTGGCGTTCACGGCCACGGCGCCGGAACCGGCCACGCCCACGGTCAGGGCGGCGATCCCCGCCTTCGACCGGGCGTTCAGGAACACGCTGTTGTTCTCCCGGGTCAGGCTGTGGGCAGCCCCCGTCGCCCCCGCCTGGAGATCGATGGCGGCGCCGTCGTATGCATCGGCCGCGCTGGCGGCCAGTTTCACCTTGTTTGCGTCGCCTGCAACCTCGATGATGAAATAGGTCGCGCCGTCCGTGAGGCCGCCGATGACCGTCCCCGCGCCGCTGTCGTAGACCACCGCGTCGCCGGTCTGCAGGCCGTGGCCGGCCCCCAGGTCGATCGTGTCGTTGGCGGTGCTGACCGTACCGGCCGGGTTGAACGTCTCGACCGTGTCCGCCCCGCCGGCCGTGTGGACGGTGGAGCCGTCGATCTCCGTCAGGACGGTATTATTGATCACGTTCCCCGAGAGGGCGCCGTTGACGGCGACGCCGCCGGTCCCGGCGATGCTGACCATCACCGCCAGGATGTTCCCGGTGAGGTCGACGGGCGAGCCGTCCAGGTTTTCGTTCAGCGTGGCCGACTGATCGGCGGGTACGATCCACGTCGGGATCAGGCTGGGCGCGATGTCCTGCGCCAGGAGCGAGACGTCGCCCGCGGCGTTCACCGTGGAGCCGGTGATCCTCGCCTTCACCGTGTTGGCGATGGCGTTCCCCATTGCCGTCACCTGGACGGCCACCCCGCCGGATCCGGACACGCCGATGGCCAGGGCGCGGATGACGGCGGACGACTCGGAGGTCAGGTCGATCCCTCCCGCCGTCGCGTCCAGGGTCGAACCGGAGACGGCCGTCTCGATGGTGTTCGCGATGACGTTCGTGGAGATCGCCACCCCCACCGCAACGCCTCCCGTCCCGGAGACGCCGAAGGACAGGGCGTCGACGACGGAGGTGTCCTCCGCCGAGATGCTGACGGCACCCGCCGCGTCCACGTTCGACCCGGAGGTGACGGCCGCCCGGGTCGTGTTCGTGATGACGTTGCCCGAGAAGGAGACCAGGACTGAGACGGCGCCCGAGGCGGCCACGCCGGCCGTCAGCGCCATGATGCCGGCGTCACCGTGTTGGTGATCACGTTCACGCCGATGAGGGCCCCCACGGCCACGGCGCCCGTCCCGGCGACGCTGACCGCCAGCGACCGGACGCTGGAGTCGTCGTCCGCCGTCAGCTCCATGAGCCCGGCGGAGTGGACGTTCGATCCGTTCCGGATGGAGGCGTCCACCGTGTTCTGGATCCAGTTCCCGTACCCCGTGGCGTTCACCGCCACGACGCCCGAGCCGGCCACGCCGACGGTCAGCGCGATGATCCCGGCGCCCGAGTCGGCATCGAGATCGATCTTGCCGCCATTGGTGGTGGCGACTGTCGAATGGTCGATGATCGCCTGGACGTCGTTCGTGATGACGTTCCCCATGAAGGACGCGTTGACCGCCACGGTGCCGCTGGCGGCCACGCTGACCATGATGGCCAGGATGTTCCCGTCGAGGTCGACCGGGGAGCCTGCCAGGTTGTCGTTGAGCTCGTCCGCCCGGTCCGCGGGAACGATCCAGGACGGGATCAGGCTGGGCGGGACGTCCTCGGCCTTTACGGTCACGTCTTTCCCCGCCGTCACGGTGGAATCGCTGATCACGGCCGTCACGTCGTTGGCGATGACGTTCCCCATGGCGGTCACCTGGACGGCCACGGTCCCGGAGGCGGAGACTCCGACGGCCACCGTCCGGATGACGGCGGACGATTTCGCGGACAGCCCCACGCCAGCGGCGGCGGCGGCGGTCAGGGTGGACCCGTCGATGCCGGCCAGGATCGTGTTCGTGATGACGTTCGCCCCCAGGGCCACGCCGACGGACACGGCACCCGAACCGGCGACCCCGAAGGCCAAGGCGTCGATGCTCGACGTGTCCGTGGCCGAGATGGTGACGTTTCCACCCGCCGTCACATTCGACGCCGAAGCGGAGCCGTCGATCACCCGGCCGCTGTCGTCGTAGACCTTGTCGTTGATGGTGGCCTCGGTGGTGTTGGCCACCACGTTCGCCGCGATGGTCACCTGGACCGCCACCGAGCCCGAGGCGGCCACGCCGCCGGCGAAGCTGAAGATGGTCGCCCTGTTCCGGGCGTCGACGTTCAGGGTTGACCCGCTGGAGACCGTCGAGCCGGAGATCTGCGCCGTCACCGAGTTGGTGATGACGTTGGCCCCTACGATGGCCGAGATGGCGGCGCTGCCGGAGGCGGCGATGCTGAGCCCGAAGGAGGTGATCTGCGACTGGTCCGTCGCCGTCAGGTCCACGAGGCCGCCGGCCCGGACGATGGATCCGCCGATAATCGAGGACTCGATGGAGTTGGCGATCACGTTCCCGAAACCGGTCGCCTGGACGGCCACCTGCCCGGAGGCGCCGACGCCCACGGTGATCGCCATGATGGCGGCGTCCGACAGGGACGTCAGGCGGACATCCGCATTGGAATTCAGGGTCGCCGCTGTTTGTGAATTCACTCCCGCCAGGACCGTCGAGTCGTCGATCTTCGTCCGGACCTCGTTGTTCACGACGTTGCCCATGAGGGAGACGCCGACGGCCACCTTTCCGGAGCCGGCCACGCTGACCATGATGGCCAGGATATTCGCCTCCGGCTCCAGGGGCGAGCCGTCCAGCGCATCGTCCAGCTGGGCCTGCTTGTCCGCCGGGAGCATCCAGGAGGGCAGGATGCCCGGGGCGATGTCGGAGGAGGAAAGGGCCACGTCCCCGCCGGCCATGATGGTCGACCCGCTGACCGTCGAGGTCACGTCGTTGGCGACGGCGTTCCCCAGGGCGGTCACGGAAATCGCGACGTCGCCCCCGCCGGAGACGCCGATGCCGAGGGCCCGGATGATCGAGGACGAGGTGGCTCCCAGCGTGACCGTCGCGTTGGCGTTGGTCAACGTGGTCCCGGGGGTCCCGGCGAAGTTCACGCCGGCATGGATGGTCGAATCCTCTATGGCCGTGCGGATCCTGTTCGTGATGACGTTGGCGGAGATCGCCCCGCCGCCGGCGATGGACCCGGCGCCGGCCCCGCCGAAGGCGATGGCGTCGATCACGGAGGCGTCGACCGCGGACAGGACGACGGAGCCGTAGGAATCGATCGACGAACCGTTCGTGACGACCGCTTCGATCGTGTTGTTGATCGTGTTGACGGAGATGCCGACGCCGGCGGCGAACTTGCCCGATCCGGCCCCGCCGACAGTGACGTTGATGACGGAGGAGCTGCTCGTCGTCGGCAGCTCGACGCCGGAGGTGCCGAGGCCGATGGCCGAGGGATCCGCCGCCGTCGCGGGCTGCCCGATCCCGGCCTCGATGGTGACCTGGCCGTCGCTGGTTGTGATGTTCGAGCCGTCGACCACAGCCCGGACCTTGTTCTCGATGTAGGTCGTCGAGGCGGCGACCCCGACGGCGGCCTTGGAGGAGCCGGCGAACCCGCCCGCCACGATGACGGACGTCGTCTTGTCGCTCGCGGTGATGCCGATGTCGCCGGTTGCCGCCCCGAGACCGTTCGCCTGCAGGACCGATCCCCCGTAGGCACCGGCCTCGATGGTGTTCATGACGATGTTCGCCGCGATGGACCCGCCGAGGGCGAACTTCTCGCCCCCCGCCCCGCCGAGGGTGACGCTGACGAGGACTTCCTCCGCCAGGGCCTCGATGTCGATGGTCGACCCGGTCGAGTTCAGCGTGGACGTCTGCAGTCTGGCCGTGACCGTGTTGAAGACCAGGTTGACGCCGATGGCGGCGCCGACCGCCCCCTGTCCGGTGGACACGGCGATGCCGCCGCCCAGGGCCACGCTTGTCTCCTTGTCCTGCGCGGCCATGCGGACCAGGCCGGCCGCCACGATCGTGCTGCCGATGACCTGGGCGTCGATGACGTTGTTGAAGATGTTCATCGCCACGGAGCCGGCGATGGCCAGTTTCTGCGACCCCGCTCCGGCGACGGCCAGCGTGACCACGGTGCCGTCCTCGGTGGCCGTGTCGTTGAACGCCCCGAGGGTCCCGAGTGTCGAGTCCTTGACCAGCGTCAGGACGTCGTTGTCCACGCTGTTCACCGCGATGGCGGCGCCTAGGCCCGCCTTCTTGCCGGCGGCGAAGGCCCCGGCGAAGGAATAGATGTCCGTGTCGTCCTGGGCGTTGAGCGTGATGCTCAGCGCATTGTCGGCACCCGTGACCGTGTCCAGGATCTCCGACTTCACGGTGTTCTTCAGGAGATTGATGGAGACGGTCCCCGCCCCGGCGTATCCGCCGGAGTCGTTCGATCCGCCCGTGGACACGCCGACCGACCCGGTGACGGCGACGATGAGGCCGTCGGCGGTGGCGTCGAGATCCAAGACGCCCGTGATGGTGAAGTCGTCCAGTTGGGAGAGCTGTGCGAGGATCGTGTTCTCGGTGTAGGAGAAGCCGATGGCGACACCGACGCCCGCCTTGCTCCCGAACGCGGCGGAGCCGGCGACGGCGATCAGGTAGGTCTCGTCTTCCGCGTTGAGGAGGACGTCGCCGTTGATGTAGACGGTGCCGGCGATGTTGCGGAGGGCCGCCTCGGTGCTGTAGTTCCCGATGTTGACACCCACGGAGCCGGCGACGCCGGTTCCCTTGCTGCCCGTGGCGCCGGCGAATCCCGCCGCCAGGGAGACGAGCCAGCCGAACCTGACCGCGTCGATCGTGAGCCCCCTGGTGGCGAGGCTCGTGGCCCCGTCGACATACGCATCCGTGGTGCCCGAGAGGACGCTGATGGCGAAGCCACCGGCGACTCCCGTTGCGGACCCGGTGCCGGTGCTCTTGGCAAAAGCCACGGCGCCAGCCAGGGAGATCACCCCCGTGCTGTTGGCGGCGTCGAGGTCGAGGACCCCGTTGGATACTGTGAAGGCGCCCGTGTTGAGCACGTAGGCCCGGGCGTCGTCGTCGACGATGTTGATGGCTACGGACCCGGAGACGCCGACGCCCGACTTGTTCTGGGACGTCTGGTTGGTCTCCGTCTTCGTCGTGCTGGCGATGTTGCCGGAGAGCTTGCCCTTGTCCACGCCTTCCTTCAGCAGGTCGCCCCACTTGGACTGCCAGTTGGACAGGTCGGAGTTGCTCTTCGACGATCCGTCGGACCCCTGGGTGCCGCCGGTGCCGGGATTGTTCGGCTTGGTCGTCGGGCTCTCGGCTTTGTTGCTCGGTGCAGCGATGGCCCCGGAGACGGCGAAGGCCCCGATGAAGCCGTCGTTTTTCGCCTCGACCTTGACGTTCCCGCCGGAGGTGAAGCTGCCCTTGTCGCCTACGGCCGTGGGGGTGTCCGTCGCCAGGTCCCCGATGACCGCCTGGGTGTCGCGGCTGACGTAGTTGACGCCCACGGAGGCGCCGATGCCCGTCGCCTCCGAAACGGCGACGCTTCCGGCGATGCAGATGACGTAGGACGTGTCCGTCGCGCTGACGCTGACCGCCGACGACCCGTCCCCGGCGTCACCGGAGCCGACGTCGATGACGGCGCCGCCGGCGATCTGGGCGATCGTCCGGTTCTGGACCACGTTGACCAGGACCACGCCGTTGATGGCGAGGTTTTCCGAGTTGCCGCCGGAGGCGCCGAGGGTGATGTCGAGGACGACGGTCTCGGCGCTGACGTTCAGGCTGTCCGCGTCGAGGAGGACCCCGTCTTCGATCCGGGCGATGGCGTCGTCGTTGTACAGGAAGATTCCCACGGAGACGCCGACGGCCCCCTTGTCGCCGCTCGTTCCGCTGGGATCCAAGCCCTCCTTCAGGTTCTCCTTGGCGCTCTTGGTCCGGTCCCAGTCCTTCACGATGCCGATGGGATCGGGGAGGCTGATGTTGCCGATGAAGTGGACGGCCTGGTTGTGGTTCACCGCCTGGACAATGACGTTCCGGTCCGTGAGCGGCGTGGCGTCGGCCTCCTGGTTGACCTGGGCGTCACTCTTGATGACCGCCCCGGCCTTGTTCGTCAGATCCAGGAAGGTGACCGCCCCGGCGATGGCCAGGGCCTCCCCCGAGGCCGTGGCCGAGGTCCAGTCGTTGGCCAGCCAGTTGGAGGTTCCCAGGTCGCTGTTGATGTAGGTCGTCAGGTTGGTGATGAGGCCCAAGGCCTTCCGGGCGTAGGGATTGATGCTCTCCCAGAGGTCGGTGTCGGAGAAGTCCTCCGTGACCAGGTTGATCTCACGGGAGGGCGCGTTGCCGATGTACTCGTACCAGGTCCCCACGTCGCCGCCGCCGGTGTTGTTGGAGCAGACCTCGACGATGTCCCCGTTCGTCACCGTGATGTCCGCCTCGGCGTTCTCCGTCGTGTAGGTGGGGTTCTCCAGCGTGGGCTCGACGATGTTGGACCAGCCGGACCAGACGTAGTCGGTCAGCGTCTCCGCCTGGACCGTCAGGTCGGCCCCGGCGTTCACTTTCGCCTTCGAGTTGATGTACGCCTGGGCGTCGTTCTCGTAGACGCCGATGGTGACGCCGAAGGCCCCGGAGAACTTGTTGCTCCCCTTGGGGATCTTCGCGTCGTCGTTGTTCTCCGTGGATGCTCCGCCGCTGACGTAGGGCGCGTTGGCAATCGAACTGTAGACCTTCACGGAGCCGGCAGCCTGGACCTCGCCGTTCTTGTTGTCCAGGTCCGCGTTTCCGTCGCCGATCCGCGCCGTCGTCGTGTTCGTGTCCACCGCAACGGCCAGCCCCGCGGCGACGTCATAGGAGGGCTCCGTGGACTTGGAGTCGTCCGGCTGCTTGTTCTTGAATTCGTACCACTTCTTGGTCACCCAGTTCTTGATCGGCGTTGTGATCTTGCTGATGGCGCCGGACTTCGCGTCATCCAGGTAGTCGCCCTTGGAGTCGTCGCCGACCCCCGCCGAGGCGGACGTCCCAATGGACGTCGACGGGATGACGAAGAGCTTCTTCACGTCGACGGAATTCTGGACCATGAGCGCGTTGACCTCGACGTCCCCCCCGACGGTCGCCGTACCGTCCAGGAAGGCGTTGGTCTCGCCGTCCTCGTAGGTGAAGGCAATGGCCACGGCCACGGAGCCGTCCTTCCCGGCGGTGGACCGCGCCATGACGCGGACGGCGTCCGCCGTGTCCGCCTGCACGTAGAGGTCGTCGCCGACGGTCAGGACGGCGTCGTCCGTGACGACGGCATTCGTGTTGGAGACGATCACGCCGATGGCCACCGAGCCGGCGATCCCCTTGAGGCCCGTCGTGTCGCAGACGATGTCGAGGGTCTGTTCCGTTGTGGCCCGGAAGGTGGCGTCCCCCGTCGCCGTCAGGCTGCCGGCCATGGTGGTGCTGGCGTCCGTGAGGGCGATTCCCAGGGACACGCCGACCATGAACGTGGTGGGCGACGCGGAGAGGTAGACCGCGCTCTTGGCATAAGCCGTGAAGTCTCGGGACGTGATCGTGGTCCCTGCCTGGATGTCGATGTCCGAGTCCGCCTGGGCGACGGCGACGCCGGCCCCGATCTTGGTGAGCCCCTCGATCAGGGAGCCCAGGATGTTGGCGGGGTAGTTCGTGTACCAGTCGTCCGCCGTGAGGAACTTCGTGCTGTCCGCCGTGGCGAGGATCGTGACGTCCCGGCCCCGGATCTCAGCGCCCGTGGCGACGGTCACGTCCACGTCCGTCAGGTCGATGTTCGCGAACGGCGTGATGAGGGCGTCGTCGTCCACCGCCAGGAGGGAGATGTCGCCGCTGGTATCCGTGGTGGAGCCCTGCGCCAGGAGCTTGGCGTTCGTGCCGATGTTGATGTGGTACCCGTCGAACTGAATACTCCCCGCCTGCCCGGAGCCGTAGCTCGTGGAGACGGTCACGCCGCTGTTGACCGTGATCGTCTCGGCCTGGACCTTCAGGGAGTGGCCGGTCATGGTGAGGTTGCCTTCGATGACGACCTCGTCGGACCCGTCGAGGTTCTTGTTCAGGCTTCCGCCGTCCAGGGTCAGGTCGGCGCTGAAGTTCCCCAGCGCCTGCAGGTGGATGTACTCCGTCGTCGTGTAGGGGGCGTTGTAGCCGGTGTTGATCGTCAAGGACGACGTGGGATCCTTGATGGTAATCGAGTTGGTGCCGATGTCCGTGACGTCGGTGATGGTGATCTTGCCGGCCTCGGGCCGGGAAACCGTGACCCGGTTGGCGATGGAGGGACGCGCGTCGAAGACGAAGTCGGCGATCGTGGCGGCGTCGGCGGTGACTGTCTCGATGTCGGCGGCGAAGGCCACGTTGGCGAAGGTGCCCGATCCCAGCGCCAGGGAGTCGGTCCCGTCGCCGCCCTCCACCCGGAGGCCCGCGGCGAACGTGGTGATGCCCGCGGCGCTGATCGAGTCGTTGCCCGCTCCGCCCCGGATCGTGAGGGAGCCGCCCGTCCCCGGGTCGGCCAGGGTGATCGTGCCGAACGTCCCGGCGCTCACCGTGTAATTGGCCCCGGAGGAGGCCAGCGTGATCGTGTCCGCCCCGCTGGTGGCGTTGACGATGACGTTCTTTCCGCTTTCCATGTTGGCGTAGGCGAACTGGACGGCGCCGCCGAGCTGCACGTCACTTGCGCCGAATGTGATCGTCTTCGGCGTTCCCGCGACCGCGTCGACTTCGAGGGAAACGCTGTCCGTGCCGGCCCCGCCGTCGATGACCAGCTCACCTGTCTCGGCGACCGCGCCGACGGTGATCGTGTCGTTGCCGGCCCCGGCGTTGAGGGTCAGCGTGCCCGTCGGGTCCTTGAAGGTGAAGTCGCCGAAGGTGCCGTAGAGGCTTGTGACGATCCAGTTGGAGCCGTCCCAGGCGAGGTCGATGTTGTCGTCTCCCGTCGTCGCGAGGACGACGCTCTTGGTGACGCGGGTCGGCACCGTGACGGTCACGCCCGGCGTTGTCCCGTCGAGCCGCGAGATCGCGATGGCCCCGTCGCCGTTCACATAGGCGGCGTAGCCGTCGGCGGCATCGACCAGAGCGGCGAGCGCGGCGACGACCGACTCCAGGCTCTCCGTTTCCACGACGGTCGCGGAGCCGAGCGCGGGAAGGGACGTCGAGACGTTCAGTTCCGTCCCGGCCAGCTTTGTGACGGTGATGACGCCATTGTCCACGGAGGCCGTGAATCCGGCGACGGCGTTGACCTGGGCCGCCAGGGCGGCGGCGATTCCCGAGAGCGTGTCGCCGTCAGCCACCGTGTGGCTGTAACCGGCCCCGTCCACGATGAGCCACCAGACATCATTCAATGTCACCGTGCCGCTCAGGGCCACCGTCGAGGTCAGGGCCGTCGTTGCGTCAACGGCCGCCGCGGCGCCGGCCGTGTCCGTGACGTCGGCCGTCACGGTCATTGCGCCCCCAGCGAGCTTCACGACGGAAAGGACGCTCCCCTCCGCGACAGCCGCATAGCCGCCCGCCGCGTCGATCAGGGCGGCCAGGCCCGCCACGGCCGCATTCAGGCCTTCGCCGGACCCCAGCGTGTAATCGTAATCCGTGGCTCCCAATCGGACCGTCCAGACGTCCCCTTCGACCGGGGCGCCGCTGAAGGTCACCTTTGCCGTTGTTGCCCCCGTGACGACATGGCTGTAGGCGGTGCCGTCCACCGTGACCGTCCAGGTCTCGCCGGCGGCGGGCGTCGCGTCGAGGCTGACCGTCGACCCGGCGGAGGTGAAGGCGCGCGTCGCCGCCGTGGACGCATCCTCCACGGCCTCGATGTACTTGTACTGGAGGTTGTCGGTGTCGCGGGAGATCATTCCCGCGTCCGAGGAAAACACGCTGTAGGTCACCCGGGTGAAGGTTCCGCCGCTCAGGCGGACCGTGTCGGTGCCGCTCGACACCCCGTAGCTGTTGCCGCTGATCGTGCCGCTGACACTCCCGGCGGCCGCGATGGCGAAGAGGTCGTCGTAGTCCGCCGCGCCGGTCAGGTTCTCGAAGGAGGAGAAGCCGATCGTCCCGATGGAGTTGGAGAGGGTCCCCGCGTTCGCCCCGGTGATGGTCCACGTATTGGCCGCCATGGGGCTGGTCAGGGAATCTTCCCCGGAGGCCCCGCCGATGATGGCGTCGATGTTCAGGATCCCGTTCGAGCCCGGGGCGTCGCCGGTGTTTTCCCGGAGCCCGTAGGCTGTGAGGTCGATCTCGACGGCCTCCGTCCAGGCGGAGTAGTCCAGGGTCGTCGTTCCGGTCCCGCCGTCAAGGTATCCGTTGAAGACCGAGTCGGCGGCGATGTCGAAATGGTTGACCCCCTGGCCGCCGACGATGTTGTCGATGCCGGTCCCGACGGTGAGCGTGTTGCCGCCGCTGGTCACCGTGAGGGATCCGTCGGCGAGGATGGAGAAGACCAGGTTCGTCGTGACCGCCGAGAAGTCGAGGGTGTCGTAGTCCATCACGCCGGCGTTGGTGATCGTGTCCGTGCCCCAGCCGTTGTGGAAGATGAAGGTGTTGTCGGTGGTCGACCCGCTCAGGGTTTCGCTGCCGGAACCGAGATTCACGTTCTCGATCTCGCCGATCCCGTCGGTGCCCGTCGCCGTTCCCGCCGAGAGGTCCACCGCCACGGCGCCGGCATAGCCCGTATAGTCCAGGGTGTCGCTGCCGTCGTCGTAATCGCTCCCCTCTGTGATCGTGTCGGTCCCGCTGGTGGCGGTGATCACGTAGGTGTCGTCGCCGGTCCCGCCGGCCAGGATATCGTCTCCCAGGCCGCCGGTCAGGACGTTGTCGCCGGCATCGCCGGTGATCGTATCGTCCTCGGCGCCGCCGGTCACGTTGTCGATGTGGACGACGCCGCTCGTCCCCGTGGCCGTTCCCGCGCCCAGGTTGACGGCCACCGCCGTCGTCCAGAGGGAGTAGTCGAGGGTGCTCGTGCCGAGGAGGCCGCCGTCGAGGATTCCGGCAAAGATGGCGCCGTCTTCGAAGACGAAGCGGTTGCTCCCCTGGCCGCCGACCAGCTTGTCGATGTTCGCGATGCGGTTCAGGGCGTTCGTGCCGTCCGTCACGGAAACCGTGCCGTCGGTGTGCAGGGTGAAGGTCAGGTTCACCGTCACGGCGGAGAAATCGAGGGTGTTGCCCGTCGTTCCGGGATCGCTGATGGTGTCGGTTCCCCAGCCGTTCGCGAAGGAATAGACGTTGTTTCCGGCCGCCCCGGTCACGGCGTCGTTGGCGGAGCTTCCGATGACGTTCTCGATGCCGCTGAAGCCGCTCGTCACCCCCGTTGCGGTCCCCGCGGTCAGGTTCGCGGAAACGGACCCTCCCGTATAGCCGGAGTAGTCGAGGGTGTCGCTGCCGCCGGAATCGCCGATCGTGTCGGTCCCGCCACCCGCCTTGATCACGTACGTGTCGTTGCCGGCCCCGCCGGTGAGCACGTCGTTGCCGGCCCCGCCGGCCAGGATGTTGTCTTCTGCGTCGCCGGTCAGGGTGTCGGCCCCGGAGCCGCCGATCACGTTCCGTATGTTGCTGACGGTGGCGGTTACCGCCGTGGCCAGGGCCGTCCCGGCGCCCAGGTCGACGACGACCGCTGACGTGTAGGCGGAGTAGTCGAGGGTGTTCGTCCCCGCGCTGCCGTCGATGGTGCCGGAGAAGGTCGCGGCGTCGGCGAAGGCGAAGCGGTCGCTCCCCTCGCCGCCGGTGACGCTCTCCATCCCGGTGATCCCGCTCAGGGCGTTCGTGCCGTCCGTCACGGAGACGGTGCCGCTGCCTGATATGGTGTGTGTCAACACGGCCGTCACGGCGGAAAAGTCGAGGGCGTCGGTTCCGGCGGAATCGGTGACCGTATCGGTCCCCCAGCCGTTTTCGAAGACATAGGTGTCGTCGCCGTCCCCGCCGGTCAGGGTGTCGTTCCCTGTGCCGCCGGCCAGGACGTTCGCATTGGCGTCGCCGGTGATCGTATCGGCCCCGGAGCCGCCGGTCACGTTCTCGATGTTGCTGACGCCCGCGGTGCCCGTCGCCGTCCCGGCGGCCAGGCTGACCGCCACCGCCGTCGTGTACACGGAATAATCCAGGGTGTCGCTGCCGCCGGTGTCGGTGAGCGTGTCGGTCCCTCCGCCCGCCGCGAAGACGTACGTGTCGTCACCGGCCCCGCCGCTCAGTGTGTCGTTGCCCGCACCGCCGGCCAGGACGTTGGCGTTTGCGTCGCCGGTGATCGTGTCGGCCCCGGAGCCGCCGGTCACGTTCCGGATGTTGCTGAACTTGCCGGCCGCGCCGCCGCCGATGCCCGTCGCCGTCCCGGTGGACAGGTTCACCGATACCGCGGTCGTATAGGCCGAATAGTCGAGGGTGTTCGTCCCGCCCGTGCCGCCGTCGAGGGTGCCCGCGAAGGTCGCACCGCTCTCGAAGGCGAAGGTGTTATTCCCGGAGCCGCCGACGATCCGCTCGATGTTGGAGGTGACGGTCAGGTCGTTCGTGCCGTCGGAGACGGAGATCGTGCCGTCGGCGTTGAAGGTCACCGTGAGGTCCGCCGACACGGCGGAGAGATCGAGGACGTCGGTATCGGCCGCGGAGGCGTCGCCGACGGTGACGGTCCCCCAGGTGTCGGCGATGGCGATCGTGTCGTTCGCGGTGCCGCCGATGACCTTGTTGATGCCGGTGACTCCGCTGGTTCCCGTCGCCGTCCCGGCCGGCAGGCTCACCGTCACGCCGGCGGTCCAGGCGGAGTAGTCGAGGGTATTGGTGATGCCGTCGCCGCCGTCGATGGTCCCGGCAAAGGCCGCGCCGTCCTCGAAGACAAACGTGTTGTCCACCTTCCCGCCGACGAGCTTCTCGACTCCGGCGACATGGCTCAGCGCATTGGTGCCGTCCGTGACGGAGACCGTTCCGTCGGCATGGATGGTGAAGGTCAGGTCGTAGGTGACAGCCGAGAAGTCAAGGGTGTCGGTCCCGGCGGAATCCGTGATCGTGTCGGTTCCCCAGCCGTCCTTGAAGATGTACGTGTCGTTTCCGCCGCCGCCGGCCAGGATGTCGTTCCCCGCGCGGCCCGCAATGTAGTTCGCGTTGCCGTCGCCGGTGATCGTGTCGACCTCGGTGCTGCCGACCACGTTCTCGACGTTGGTGAATCCGTTGACGACATCCGTCGCCGTCCCGGTCGCCAGGTTCACCGTCACGGAGGCGCCGTATTCGGAGTAGTCCAGGGTGTCGCTGCCGCCAACGGCGGCCTCGACGATCGTGTCGGCCTCGCCGTCGACGAAGAAGTAGTAGTAATCGTCGCCCGCGCCGCCGGTGAATACGTTCGCGTTGGCGTCGCCGATGAACATGTCGGACCCGGAGCCGCCGGCGGCGTTCCGGATGTTGCTCACGGCCCCATCGATCCCCGTTGCCGCGCCGCCGAAGAGGTTCACGATCACGTCGGTGGTCCAGGCGGAGTAGTCGAGGGTGTTCGTCCCGCCGGTGCCGCCGTCGATCGAACCCGCGAAGGTCGCGCCGTTCGCCAGGGTGAAGGTGTTGTTCCCGCTCCCGCCGACGATCCGCTCCGCAACGGCCACGTTGTTCAGGGCGTTGGTACCGCTTGTCACGGAGAGGGCGCCGCTCGCCAGGACCGCAACGGCCAGGTTCGCCGAGACGGCGGAGAAGTCGAGCACGTCCGTATCCGTCGCCGTGCTGGTATCGACGAGGATGTCCGTCCCCCAGCCGTTGCCGAAGGCGTAGGTGTCGTTCCCCGTTCCGCCGACGAGCATATCGTTGCCGGCGCCGCCGTTCAGGATGTTGGCGTTGGCGTCGCCGGTGAGGACGTCGTTCCCGGCCCCGCCGGTCAGGTTCTCGATGTTGACGAGGCTTCCGGAGACGCCCGTCGCCGCCCCGCCCAGCGCGGCGGTCACGGCCGTCGCATGGGAGGAGTAATCGACGGTGTCGCTTCCCTCGTCGGCATTCTCGGTAATGGTGTTCGTCGAGCCGGACGTCAGCACATACGTGTCGTCATCCGTGCCGCCGGACAGGGTGTTCGTCCCGGAGCCGCCGGACAGCGTGTCGTTCCCGGCCCCACCGGTGAGCGTGTCATTCCCCGCACCGCCCGACAGGACGTTGGCGTTCGCGTCGCCGGTGATCGTGTCGCTGCCAACACTGCCGGTCACATTCTCGATGTTGCTGATGGCCGCGGTGGCCGTCGCTGTCCCGGCCCCCAGGTCCACGGTCACCGCCGACCCGAAGGAGGAGTAGTCGAGGGTGTCGCTCCCCTCGGCGGCACTCTCGAGAAGCGTGTCGGTTCCGCCGCCCGCCGTAAATATGTAGGTGTCGTCTCCGGCACCGCCCGCCAGCGCATCGTCATCGGCCCCGCCGCTCAGCGTGTCGTCGCCGGCACCGCCGGAGAGGACATTGGCCTTGTCGTCGCCGATGAGGACGTCGTTCCCCGTGCCGCCGGTGACATTCTCGATGTTCGTCACGATTCCGGAGACGCCCGTCGCCACCCCGCCCAGCATCACGGTCACGCCGGTGGAATAGGCCGAGTAGTCGAGGGTGTCGCTCCCCTCGGCGGCGTTCTCGACGATCGTGTCGGTCCCGCCGGCCAGCATGTACGTGTCGTCTTCGGTCCCGCCGGTCAGCGTGTTGACGCCCGTGCCGCCGCCCAGTACGTCCGCGCCGGCACCGCCGGCGATCGTGTCGTTTCCGGCGCCGCCGTACAGGACGTTGGCATTGGCGTCTCCGATGATGACGTCGTTCCCGGCCCCGCCGGTGACGTTCTCGATGGAGGCGACGCCCGCCGTGGCCGTCGCCGTCCCGGCCGTCAGGTTCACCGCCACGGCCGACGTGTAGAGCGAGTAGTCGAGGGTGTCGCTGCCTTCGCCGGTCACTTCGACGATCGTGTCGGTCCCGCCGCCATCGGTGATCCGGTACGTGTCGTTCCCCGCGCGCCCCGTCAGCGTGTCGTTCCCGGCGCCGCCGGTGAAGACGTTGGCCTGGTCGTCGCCCTTCAGGGTGTCCGCGGCCGAACCGCCCCGCACGTTCCGGATGTTGCTGACTCCCGAGGTCCCCGTGGCCAGCCCGCCGGCCAGGTCGACACTCACCGACGTGGTGTATGCCGCATAGTCGAGGGTGTTCGTCCCGCCGGTGCCGCCGTCGATGGTCCCCGCGAAGACCGCGCCGTTTTCGAAAACGAAGGTGTTGCTGCCCGACCCGCCGACGATCCGCTCGATATTGGCGACGGCGCTCAGGGTATTCGTGCCGTCCGTCACGGAGACGGTGCCGCCGGCATGAATGGTGAAGGTGAGGTCCGCCGTGACGGCGGAGAAATTCAGAGTGTCCGTTCCGGTCGCGCCGGTCTCGCTGACGACGTCGGTCCCCCAGCCGTCGGAGAAGATGTAGTTGTCGCCGGAATTGGTCCCCGTGAGGGTCTCGCCGGCGGTCGTGCTGACGAAGTCCTGCATCAGGTGGCGGTAACCGCCGTCTCCGGATGCAAAGAGGGCCGCCGCCTCGATCGCACCGGTCCGGTATTCCAGGTTCCAGTCGCCGCCGGCGTCCACCGCGCCCGTCTTGTCCGTCGAGGCGGCCACGTCCGCGCCGGTCAGCGAGGACAGGGTCCTGACGAACTCGACGCCCGCCTCGCCCGAGGCCACGTCGCAGCCGTACAGGAGGATGTCGGCGCCGTCCTTCAGGGAATCGTTCCAGGCCGCGACTTCCGCCGCCCGGTCCTGCAGCACGTTCTGAAGCACCGCGGTCGTCCCGAGGCTGATTTCTCCGGATGCGCCGTGGGACAGGATGTACACGGCGTCGAGGTTTGTGTACTGCTTCAGGATGTCCGTCACCTGCCGGACGCCGTCCTGGCCGGCGTCGAGGTAGTAGACAAATATGCCGGATGGATCGGTTGTGCCGGGATTGGAAGCGCCGGCGCCACCCTGTTCGGCGGCGGCCGTCGCTGCAGCGTTCTCTTTCTGGAGGCCGTCCACGACGGTCACGACGGACCAGTCTTTCCCGGAGTCTTCGAGCAGGGCATCGATGAGGGACTGGGCATCGGGAACGGATGGATCGACGATGATGAGTTCGCAGCGGCTGTCCTGGGCGGCCGGGGCCGCGGCCTGAGAGGAATCGTCCGTGGCGGCGGAAGGCGTTGCGGAGGACCCGTCCGTGGCCGTGGCATCCGTCGTTGCGGTTGGGACCTGGACCTCGGCCTCGCCTGTCCCGGCACCGGCGGTTT
>PHBD01000010.1 GCA_002841865.1 Deltaproteobacteria bacterium HGW-Deltaproteobacteria-19 | reverse complement strand
TGACAAAGAGCAAGTTACTCTCTGATCAACCGCCCCAAGGGGCGGAGGGCGCTAATTGCTCCTCTGGAAACCCCCGGTCGCGCCCCCGCGAACGTCGGTCGGGGAGAGGGGCTTCCCGGAGCGCGAATAGCGGCTTTTTCTGGGTACCCTGCCGTCGCAGCGCAGCGCCCGCAAAGTCATCTGTCTGAGCGCCGTCCGGCGCGAGTTATGACTTTGCAGCGGAGCGAGACGATGCAGGGTCGAAAAAACGCTTCTGAGCGCGAGGGAAGTCCCCCTCCCACAGGCCAGCCGTAATCCGCGCCTGATTTTCTGTAAAAAAGGGGAAAAAGGTAGGAGGAGTGGATTTGAAAACCGTTCCCCTGCTTATATGACCGTTCCCCTTGAGAAATGAATCATCCTGCGCTAATCTGCCTTCTTCTACCGGCGGCGTCACCTCCGGCCGCGGATCGACGGACTCGCCATTTCCGGCGGTCTTTGCAATGGTCGGGGAAAACGCTCCGGCCATGAACAGGGCGCCTGTGCGGCGTCCCCTCCAGGAAGCGGAAAGAACAGGGTGAATTATGAACATGATGCATGTTTTCAGGCCGGACCGGGAGGTTTCGCTCACGGTTCCGCCCCGTGCGGCCTTTCTTCCCGTTGTCACGGCCTTTGCCGAGAAATCGGCCCTCTCCTTCGGCCTCGCCAAGGCGGAGGCCCTTTCCCTGACGCTGGCATCGGAGGAGATCTTTTCCCACCTGACCGGGCCGGGGGCCGCCGCGGACAATGTGACGCTGACCTGCCGGGACGGGTTCTACTACGCAGAGTTGAAGTTCTCTTTCCAGACGCGCTTTTTCAATATGCGGGCCTTCAATCTGACGTCGTCGGTGGCATGTGACGGGGACGAGCTGCCGGCCGAGGCGGGTCTCTTGATTGCCGCCAGGATGGTGGACAAAATCCGTGCGCGTTACGGAGAAGACCGCCTGGAGATCACCTTTCGGAAAGATAAGGTTTACCCGGAGACCGCCCCGGGTGAAATTCCCCTCCCCGGACCCTTGTCCGCGCCGGTTGTAAAAACACCCGATGCGGAAACACTGAAGCTGTTCTCCCGTCTCCTGATGCGCCATGCACCGAAAGGGAGCTGTCCCCGCGACTTCCTGATCCCGGGAAAACTGGCCGATATGGCGGCGTCGGGAGAATATGGAGTTGCCGTTGCGGAGGACGCGAGGGGCTCCCTGGGAGGGGGGATTGCCTGGTGGCGTGAGGGTTCGGGCCTGGTGGAGTTCTTCGGCCCTTACCTGTTCGGCCAGCCGCAGGGGGTGGCGACGGGTCGTCACCTTGTCGAGGCATGCATCGCCGCGATCGCGAAGTCGGACGTTTCAGGGATTTACAGCCGCCTTCCATCGCCGTTTCTTCCGGTGGAGTATTTCGAGATCCTGGGATCGCTGATCGACACCGCCGCGAATGGAGCGGTTGAGACCCCGGTTTATTACCGGCAGATCCGGGAGGATGAGGGAGGCGTATCCTGGGTCCATCCCCTCCTGGAGGCGTTTCTGAGAGAATCCTGCGAGCGGCTGGCTTTTGCACGGGAGGTCAGGCTGACCCAGGAAGAGGGAGAGGCATCCTATCCGTATTCCGTCCTGTCCGCCACTTTCAACAAGTCCCGGGGAAGGGCCGTGCTTCGACCTGTCTGGTGGGGCCGGGACGCCGCCTCCAACCTGGAGGATCATATTCACAGCATTTTGCGGGAGATCCCGGGGATTGCACTTTTCTTCGAAATCGATCTCGGCCGTCCCTGGCAGGCGCCTTTTGCCCCCCTGCTTCTCGATGCCGGATTCCACCCCCGGGTGATGCTTCCCGCGGGCGGCCGGGGAGATGTAGTCCTCTTTCAGTACGCGGCAGGAGGCAGGCGCCCATGAGTCCTCTCTCCCTGGAGAGCCTGATGCCGCCCTACATACGGAGCTTCGAGCCCTATGTGCCCAGCCGGCCCGACGACGAGCTGATGCGGCTCTACGGCTGTTCCCGCCTCTTTCGCCTGAACAACAACGAGAACGCCCTGGGTCCCCCGCCGGCGGCGCAGGAGGTGATCCGCCGTTTTGTCCCGCCCCGGGCCGCCCTGTATCCCAGCGGCGATTCCTTCTATCTGCGGCGGAAGCTGGCGGACCGCTACGGCAAGGATCCGGAGCGGTTTCTTGTCGGAAACGGCGTCAACGAGGTCATCGCCTTCGCCATCAAGGCCTTCTGCGAGGCCGGGGACAACATCGTCACGGCGGACCGGACGTTTGCCGTCTATGAGTGGGTGGCGACCTTTTCCGGCCTGGAGGCGCGTCTCGTGCCGCTCCGGGATTATGCCTTCGACGACCGGGGGATGCTGGAGCGAATGGACGGCCGGACGAAGATCTTCTTCGTCTGCAATCCCAACAATCCGACGGGAACATACTGGGGAAGGGACCGGCTGCGGCGCTTCCTGGAGGCCGTCGGCGGCCGGGCGATCGTGGTCGTCGACGAGGCGTACTGCGAGTTCGTCGAGCGGGAGGATTATCCCGACGGCATGTCCCTCCTGGATGAATACCCCCACCTCGTCGTGTTCCGGACCTTTTCCAAGATGTACGGGCTGGCGGGCCTGCGGATCGGCTACCTGACCGGGTCGCTTCCGGTGGTGGATGCCATCCGACGTGCCTGTGTCGTCTATTCCGTCAACGCGGTGGCTCAGGAGGCGGCCGCGGCGGCACTGGACGACGGGAATCATGTCCTGAAAAGCCGGCGGCTGGTCTGGGAGAGCCGCGCTTATCTGGAGAAGGAACTGGCCGCCCGGAACCTGGCGATCGTTTCCGGGGAGGGAAATTTTCTGATGATCCGGCTTCCCATGAGCGACACCCTGGCCTACCGGAAGCTCATGAGCCGTGGGGTCATGGTCCGCACCATGACGGGATTCCGCTTTCCCAACTTCATCCGGGTCACCCTGTCCGTCCGGGAGGCCATGGAGGCTTTTGTAGCGGCCCTGGATGAAATCCTGAAACGATAAACAGAGCGGCGGCCCCTCGTCCGTCAGGACTCGATGCCGGCCCGATGACGGATCAGCTCCGCGGCGATGCTGACGGCGATCTCTTCCGGCGTCTCGGCCCCGATGGGAAGCCCGATGGGGGCATAAACCCTTTTCAGGTCCTCTTCCGTGAATCCTTCCTCCCGCAGGGCGGCGAAGATGGCGTCCCGCTTCCTCCTGCTGCTGATCATGCCGATGTAACTGGCGGTGGTCCGCAGGGCCTGCCGCAGGACGTCCCGGTCGAAGGCATGGCCACGAGTCATGATGACAAGGAATCCCTCCGGCCCGGCGTCTTGGCCTTCCAGGGCGCGATCCCAGGCGTCGAGCAGGACGATCCGGTCCGCCCCGGGGAACCGCTCCCGGTTGGCGAATTCCGCCCGGTCGTCGAGGACAACGGTCCGGAAGCCCGTCATCTCCAGGAGCGGGGCCAGGGATCGGGCGACGTGGCCGGCCCCGAACAGATGGACCGTTTCCCCGCCGTAAAGGGATTCCAGCAGGAACCGACTGCCCGCTGCAGATGCAACCGTTGGTCCTGTCACATCCATTCCTGCGGTGATCAGGGTGGCAAGCCCTCCCTCCGGTTCCGGTGGTCCGATCACGGAGCCGTCTTCCCGGATCAGCCACTGGGCGATGCGATCCCGCTCCCCTTTCCGGGGGATCCGGGTGACGAGGCGGACCCTGCCGCGCGTCTCGAGAACGGCGGCGGCTTCCCGGTAGAGCGAAAGCGCGTCCGGATCCGCCGCTTCCAGGCGATAGACCAAGAGCTCCGCCGTACCGCCGCAAATCATGCCGGGATCGCCGGCCTTCTCCGCATCGAGGACAAAGATCTCCAGGACGACTTCGCCGGTATGAAGGACGTCCCGGGCAATCTCAGCGGCCCTGGCCTCCAGGGCGCCGCCTCCGACGGTTCCGAGAGGGCGGCCGGAAGACGGGACGATCATGCGCGTCCCGGCGGAGCGGGGCGACGAGCCGCTGGTGGAGACGATCTGGGCGACGGTGCATTTATTCCCGGCGGCCAGGAGATCGCGAATGCAGCGGAACAGGGTTCTCATGGATGTGCCTCCCGTCGGGGTGCCGACTTCAGCTGGCCGTCACCTCCGCCCGGTCCCGGAGGATAAAATCCAGAATCATCTTTGCCTTGTCGCTGTGCAGCCGGAGACCCGGAACATTCGGTTCGTGGAGGGTCTTCTGCATCATCAGGCCGTCGTCATCGAACCAGCGGGGCAGAACACCCCCGAAAAAATATCCGAGTTCTCGCAGGGTCCGGACTGCGAATCCGACCGCCGGGTCCGTCAGGCGAAGGTAAACCTGGAATACCGTGGCTCCGTCACCGGTCAGGTCAGCTTCTTTTCCCCGCAGGATCTGGGAGAGGTCGGAGCCGATTTCACGGATGGTCAGGCGGGCCAGGTTCGCCCCCTCGAAGGCAACGGATTGCACCTCCGACGGACCTTCCGGCGGCGCGTACGGGAGGGCGTTCCGGTACACGTGGGGTGCGTCGTGGGCCTCCCGGTGGAGCTCGCGGAGAATCCCCGCGTACGGGTCCGGCAGGCGGATCGTCTGCCCCCTGGTTTGATAGAGCCTGAACATAAGGACCGCGCCGACCCGGCCGGAGGCGCTCTTCTCCTTCTCGTAGGAGGCGGCGGGCATCAGGTCCAGTTCAATCCCGGTCTCGCTGTAGCCGGCCACCGCGCAGGTCTTCTGCATGAAGAGGTGGTTGGCCACCGCTTCTCCCCATACCGCGGGGATGCCGAGCCGGGGGATCAGCGTCTCGAGGGTGTACCGGGCGATCCGGTCGTTCAGGCCCCGGTTCCGGAATTCCGGCAGGACCATGCCATGCCCCGCCTCGTAGAGGCTCGGAAAGGGCGCCGAAGTCCGGTAGAGGCCCCAATGTCCCGCCACGAGCCCGTCCTTCGTCATGCAGACCACGTGGTACATCGCCCCCGTTTCCTGCTGGCGCAGGAGGGCCTGCGGATCATAGATCTCCCGGATCGGGTAGGCGTCTCCGTAGGTGGCCCGGTACAGTGCAACCGTACCGTCCGCGTCTTCCGGCTGCATCAGGCGGATCTCGAAGCTGTCTTCCGGCTGGCTCATGGTCTCCTCTCTGGCGGTCTCCCGGAATATGTAGGCGAATTCCGGCGGCGGGTAAAGAGGGAATGTCTCCCCTGGCCGGACAGCTTCAGAGCCAGGGCTGTCGCGGGGTTTTCGTCTACAGAAACAGCACCCAGAGGGCGACGAAGGCGATCCGGTAGATGCCGAAGGGGATGAACGTGTGGGTCTGGATGAAGGAGAGGAGGAATTTGATGCTGAGGAGTGCCACAATAAAGGAAGACACGAAACCGACGGCCAGGAATCCCATCTGGTCCATGGAGAAGGCGGAGCCGCTCTTGAGTAGGTCGTAGGCGGTGGCGGCCAGCATGGTGGGCACCGCCAGGAGAAAGGAGAACTCGACGATGGTCTTCCGCCGAAGGCCCAGGGCCAGCCCGCCGATGATCGTGGCGGCGGATCGGGAAACCCCCGGGACCATGGCGATGGACTGGAAGAGTCCGATCAGGAAGGCCTGCCGGTAGGTGATGCCGGACAGGTCATCCACGGCGTCTTCCCGCTCCCGGTGCAGGTATTCGAAGACAATGATGAAGATCCCGCCCAGAAACAGGGACCAGAGGACCACGTTCGGGGAGCCGAGGAGGAACTGCTTGACCAGTCGATAGAGGGTGAAGCCCAGGATCGCCGTGGGGAGGAACGCGACGACCAGTTTTTTCATGGTCTCGAAGTCTATGAGCAGGCGCCGCCAGTACAGGGCCACAACCGAGAGGATGGCGCCGACCTGGATGGCGATTTCGAAGCTCTTGAGGAACTCCGTGTGGCCGAGCCCCATCAGCTGGGAGGCCAGGATCATATGGCCCGTGGACGAGATGGGCAGGAACTCGGAGACTCCCTCCACGATGCCCAGAATCAGAGCGGTCAGCCAATCCATCCTGTTACCTCTTTCCGGCGGTCCCGCCGGAACGTTCCAGCAGACTCGCCATTTCTTCCATTCCTTCCAGGAGCCTTGGCGAGAGACGATACAGGGTTTCCCCCACTACGTGCAATCGTCCCTTCCGGACAGCCGGCAATGTCTTCCACTGTTGAAGCAGTTTTGAACCTCTCGTTCCGGTCATGGATCCCCGGCCGATGAAAATCACGTCGGGAGACCGGCGGAAGACTTCCTCGACGTTTACTTTCGGGTAGGGAGCCGCCGTGCCGGAGACAATATTCCGGATGCCCAGAATGGTCATGGCGTCGTCGATGACCGTTCCCGGTCCGGCAACCATCAGGGGCTCCGGTTGGATGACAAACAGCGCCGTCCTGATTCCCGCCTCCCGCTGCTTCGCCCGGGCCGAGAAGCGGCGCAGGGCATCCTCAATGGCGGCGGCGCGCTTATCCGCGGCTTTTTCCGCACCGACGGCGGGCCCGATATTTCGCAGGGCCTGCGGCAGCTCCGCCAGCCGTTTGGCCCGGAACACATAGACGGCGATGCCGAGGCGGACAAGCCGGTCGTGGATTTCCCGCGGATTTCCCTCGTCGGTCATGACCACCAGGTCGGGCCGGAGGGCGACGATCGCCTCCAGGGACGGATTCGTGTAGCCTCCCACCTGCGGCTTTCTTTTTGCGGCGGTCGGCCAGTCGCAGAACCGGGTCACGCCCACCACCCGGTCGCCCAGCCCCAGGTCGAAGAGGATTTCCGTCATGTTCGGGGCGAGGGACACGATCCGCTGCGGCGGGGTTGCCGACACGGTTGAGGAAAAAAAGCAGAAAACAGCCAGAAAAGCGAGAAGCGCGACCCCGGAGGAGGCGCGCTCCACGGCCGGATACGGCAGGGAAGGATTTCCGTTTATGAAGGCGGTGGCTCTTGACATGGGACGACGGTCCGTGTTTAGCATCCGCCGAGCGATCCTGCAAGAATGTTCTGCTTCTTCATTCCGGCTGAAACGAGAGCGCGTATGGATCCACCCCTGGAATCCTGGCCCGCCCTGAAAGGGCGATTCCCCTTCCGACTCGGTACAACGTCATACATTGTGCCGGCCCCGATCCTGCCCAACATCCGCTTCCTGGGACCCCTGGTGGACGAGGTGGAGATCATTCTCTTCGAGAGCGGCCGGGAGGACAACCTGCCCGCCCCTGCCGAAATTGACGAGATGCGGAGGCTGGGAGAGGACTTGGACCTGACATACAACATCCACCTGCCCACGGGCCTGTCGCTGGGGGCCGTCGACGAAGCGCAGCGCCGCCGCGACTGCGAAACAATGCTGCGCTTTCATGACCGCACCCGGCCGCTCGATCCGTCTGCCTGGGTCCTCCACCTGGAAGAGGGTGGTCTGGACAGCCCCCTTTCCCTCAACGGATGGCGGGAGCGCCTGGCGTTGTCGCTTCGGGACATGCTGGCGGGGGGCCTGGACCGGTCGCGGATGGTCGTGGAGAACCTGGGCTATCCCCTCGAATGGATCCGCCCGCTGGTGACGGAATACGGCCTCTCCTGGTGCCTGGACGTGGGCCATCTCCTGGCCGGCGGCGAGGATCTTGCCGGGGCTCTCGATATCATGGAGGAGGGAGTGGAGATGATCCATCTGCACGGCCTGATGGAAGGGCGGGACCATCGGAGCGCCGCCGCTCTGCCGGAGGAGGCGTGGAAGAAGCTCCGGCCCTTTCTGGAGGAGTACAGGGGGGGACTTTCCGTAGAGGTCTTTTCCGGGGAGGATCTGCGAACATCGCTGCTGGCCCTGGAGGAGAGGCTCTGATGGCGGAAATCGTTCTGGTCACGGGGGGAAGCCGGAGCGGCAAGAGCCGGCACGCCCAGGAACTGGCCGAGTCCATCGCGGGAAAGAAGACCTTTGTCGCTACCTGTCCCGCCGTCGACGGGGAGATGGCCGAGCGGATCCGGCGCCATCAGCAGGCAAGAGGCGCCGGCTGGATCACCATCGAGGAGACGGTGGATCTTCCCGGGGCCCTTCGCCGGGCCGCGGACAGCTCCGTCATCCTGGTGGACTGCCTGACCCTCTGGGTGAACAACCTGCTGTATGAGGAGACGCTCCGGTCCGCCCAGGAGAACGGAGCGGAGGCTATGAATGCGCCGTCCGATCCGGCCGGACCCGCAGCGATCACGGAGGACGAAATGGAAGAACGATGCCGGGAGGTGCTCCGGGCCTGTGCGGATCTTCCCGGAACGGTGATCTTTGTGACGAATGAGGTCGGCATGGGGATCGTTCCCGACAACCCTCTTTCCCGCCGCTTCCGGGACCTGGCCGGGCGGTGCAACCAGGTCATCGCCCGGGGGGCGGACCGGGTGGTTCTGATGGTCAGCGGGATCGCCGCGGTGATCAAGGGAGGCGATTTACGGCGGAACGAATGAGGCCGCGCCCGGCCGGCACGGCTGGTTTCCCTTGACGGTTTTTCCCGATGACTTTATAGGGTGCCCATGACAATCCTCGAACAGACGCTTTCCCGTATCGTCCCCGCGGATCAGGAAGCCCGGGCCGGAGCCCGGCGGCGCCTCGAACAGCTGGCGATGCCCCACTGGGCCCTGGGCCGGGTGATGGACCTGGCGGAGGATCTGGCGGGCATGGCGGCTCTGATGCCTCCCCCGGTGGCGCGAAAAACGGTGGTGACCATGGCGGCGGACCACGGCGTCTCCGCCTCCGGCGTGAGTCTCTATCCCCGGGAGGTGACGGTTCAAATGGTCCGCAACTTCGTCGGTGGCGGGGCGGCCATCAACGTCCTGGCCCGCCTGGCGGGTGCCCGGGTCGTAGTGGTCGACATGGGGGTCGACGGCGACCTGGGAGACCTGGTCCGGGAGGGCCGGATTCTCTCGCGGCGGCTGGGCTCCGGAACCCGGGATATCTCCCGGGGGCCCGCCATGAGCCGTGACGAGGCGGTCCGCTCCCTGGAGGAAGGCATCCGGGTGGCCCTGGAACTGGCGGAGGAGACGGACGTCTTCGCCACCGGAGACATGGGTATCGGCAATACAACGCCGAGCAGCGCCATGGTTTCCGTCTTCAGCGGCGCCGACGCCGCCGAGGCGACCGGCAGGGGAACGGGGATCGACGATGAACAGTTCGCCCGGAAAGTAGCGGTCGTCCGGCAGGCCCTCGATGTGAACCGGCCCGATCCCGCCGACCCCGTCGGGGTCCTGGCGGCCGTGGGCGGCTTCGAGATCGGCGGCATCGCCGGGCTGATCCTTGGTGCGGCGTCGCGGAGGAAGCCGGTCCTGGTGGACGGCTTCATCTCCACAGCTGGAGCCCTTGTCGCGGCCCGGCTGGCGCCTGCCTCCGCGCAATACATGATCGCCTCCCACCGGAGCCTTGAGCAGGGGCACCGGATCGCCCTGCAGGCACTCGGGAAGCGTCCTCTCCTGGATCTGGACCTGCGGCTTGGAGAGGGAACCGGGGCGGCCCTGGCCATGAACCTGGTGGAAGCAGCGGTCCGCATCCTCACCGAAATGGCCACCTTCGAGGAGGCGGCCGTTTCGCGGTCCCCGGCATGAAACCCCTGCTGGCTGCCTTTCGTTTCTTGACGATCCTGCCTCTCGGAAGGCGTCCTGAAAGGTCTGAAGATCTTGCCGGCAGCGTCCTTTTCTTCCCCCCGGTAGGTCTCTTCATCGGAATCGTGGCCCTGATCGTCGACAGCGTGGCTCTTGCCGCTCTTCCGTCCCTGCCGGCGGCCGCATGTACGGTTCTTGTGCTGATCGCCCTTTCCGGCGGTCTCCACATGGACGGCCTGGCGGACACGGCGGATGGATTCGGAAGCGCCCGTCCGCGGGAGAGGGTCCTGGAGATCATGCGGGACAGCCGGATCGGCACCATGGGCGTTGTGGCGGTCGTGTCGGCGATTCTGCTGAAGGTGGTCTTCCTGGACGCCGTTCCGCTTTCCCTGAGGATTCAGGCGGTCATCCTGATGCCCGTCGCCGGCCGGTCGGCCCTGGTCTGGTCCATGGCCTGGCTGCCCTATGCCCGTTCGGAAGGGGGGCTGGCCACCGCGTTTCACCGGAAGGTATCGTCGGTGCATGCCTTGTGGGCTCTTGTTTTCCTCCTTGCCTGCGGGGCCGGAATGGGGGGATGGCCGGGTGTTGCCGCGGCAGCGATGGTCCTGGCCGTCATATCCGGCTGGCTGGTGATCTGCCGGCGAAAGATTGGAGGATTCACGGGGGATACCTTGGGGGCATCCTGTGAAATAGCGGAAATCGTTCCGGTTATTGTGTTGGCCCTGTGGCCGTCTCTTGGCATCTGACACGTCCCGGGCAACCGGAGAGCCTCTCCGGCGGGGCGGCATTTGCAAACAGCGATGGAGGAAATCGACGGATGAAGATCAAGTTTCTCGGAGCCGCCCGGACCGTGACGGGCTCCTGTTTTCTTGTCGAGGCGATGGGACACCGCTTTGCCGTGGACTGCGGCTTTCACCAGGGAAACCGCGATATCGAGTCGCGCAACTGGCAAGTGGACGGATACGATCCGCGAACGATAGAGTTTTTCCTGATCACTCATGCCCACATGGACCATTCGGGACTCCTTCCCCGCATGGTCAAGGCTGGATTCCGGGGCCGGATCTACACCACTCCGCCAACGAAGGAACTGCTGGAGGTGATGCTCCTGGACAGCGCCCATATCCAGGAGATGGAGGCCCTGTGGCAGAACAAAAAGCGGTTGCGGCACGGGGACAAGCGGATATCGCCGCTTTATACGCGGCAGGATGCGGAGAATACGTTTTCCCATCTTGAGGCCGTTCCGTACGATCATCCCTTCGAGCCCTTTCCGGGGCTCCGGGTCGCTTTCCGGGACGCGGGACACATCCTGGGCGCGGCCATGATCGAGATGGAGATCGAGGAGGCGGGAAAGTCGGCGAAAATCGTGTTTTCAGGCGACATCGGGCGTCCCTCCCAGTTGATGATGCATAACCCGTGCGTGATCACCAAGGCGGATTTCCTGTTTGTCGAGTCGACCTATGGCAACCGGGACCACAAGAACGAGGAGGAAAGCCTCGACGAACTGGCGGAGGCCGTCGCCTACAGTTACGGGCGCGGTGAAAAGGTGATCATTCCGGCCTTTGCCGTGGAGCGGACCCAGGAGATCCTGTACTGCATCCACCTGCTGGCGAAGAGTGGCCGCCTCCCGAAGGGCATCCCCGTTTACGTGGACAGCCCGCTGGCGATCCGGGCGACGGAGATCTTCAACCGGAACGCGTCCTACTTTGATGAAGACTCGCAGGAGATGCTGAAGCGGGGGGAAAACCCCCTGGCCGTGCCGAACCTCCGCCTGACGGAGACCACGGAGGCCTCCATGGCCATCAATATGCAGGACGGACCGGCCATCGTCATCTCGGCCAGCGGCATGGCCGACGCCGGGCGGATCAAACACCACCTCCGGCACAATCTCTGGCGGGAAGGGGCGAGCGTCGTCTTTGTGGGTTTCCAGGCCCAGGGAACGACGGGGCGCCGCATCGTCGACGGGGCGCAGAAGGTCCGTCTTTTTGCGGAAGACGTAGCCGTCCGGGCGAAGGTGTTTACGATCAACGGCTTTTCCGCCCACGCCGGCCAGTCTCAACTCCTCGACTGGCTTTCCCACTTCGAGACCGGGGGCATGGAGATCTTTCTCGTCCACGGAGAATACGGAGCCCAGCAGGTCCTGGCGGAAAAGATCCGCGAGCGTTTCGGCATCCGGGCGCACATTCCCGATTACCTGGATGAAGTGACCCTCGTCCCGGGAGAGGCCGTTGAAGCCCGGGTATCGCCGGAGACGGCCGCACCAAAGGTGGACTGGGAGTTGCTGATGGCCGAGCTCGAAACGACGGTGGCACGCCTCCGAGAATCCAGGCCGGTCCTGGATGCTGCGAACTGGGGGGAGCAGGCGGACCTGCGGGACCGCATCGCCGAACTGAACCGGGTCCTGGGAACCGCCCTTCCCGGGCGCTGAGAAGCCGGGGACTGCGCGTCCTGGCCGGTGAACCCTGTGGAGGAAGAGGCGTTGCACGACGACGAGATCTTCATGACCCTGGCCCTGGAGGAGGCTCTCCTGGCGGAGGCGGAGGGCGAGGTTCCCGTCGGCGCCGTTGTGTCCATCGGAGGAGAACCGGTCAGCCGGGCACACAACCAGCCGCTGGGGCTCAAGGATCCGACCGCCCATGCGGAGATTCTCGCCCTCCGCAGGGCCTCCGAAGCCCTGGGAAACTATCGCCTGACGGAGGCATCCCTCTACGTTACGCTGGAACCCTGCGTCATGTGCGTGGGGGCCATTGTCCATGCCCGGATCCGCCGGGTCGTCTTCGGTGCCGCCGACCCGAAAGGGGGAGCTGTCGTTTCCCGGTGGCGGCTTTTTGATGACGGGTTTTTCAATCACAGGCCCGAGGTGACAGGAGGCGTTCTGCAGGCGCGGTGCGGAGAAATTATGAGTGGATTTTTCCGAGGGAAAAGGGTAAAAAACCCCCACATTTCGGAACAGCCGAAACAAGACTGAGCGGAGAGATACCGAAGTGGTCGTAACGGGATCGACTCGAAATCGATTTGGGGGCCAAAAGCTCCCACGGGGGTTCGAATCCCCCTCTCTCCGCCATTTCATTCATCCCGTATCCGGCCGACGGTCTCGCCACGCGCAAGCCCCCGTTCCAAGGAAAAGCCGGTTCTGATCTTTAAGCGGAGAGATGCCTGAGCGGCCGAAAGGGCACGACTGGAAATCGTGTGTATGCCCCAAAAAGGTGTACCGGGGGTTCGAATCCCCCTCTCTCCGCCATTTCATTTTTCCCCGTCTGCGGCAGGCAATGCGCCGTTGTCTCCGCCGCGGGATCACTTCCCCTGAAGGCTGTCAATCCGTGCTGCCAGCGCTGTCCGTCCCCCGCGGGTCAAGATCACCGTTCGGAAGGAGGCTGCTCGTTACGGCTGCGGCAATTGCTTTTCTCTGGATCGCAACCCTGACGACCGCCGATGCAGGCTCCCTCAGGCGGGTGACCTTTCTGCCCCAGTGGTTTCCCCAGGCCCAGTTCGCCGGACATTTCGTTGCGATGGAGAAGGGGTTCTACCGCAACCATGGAATCGATCCGGTTCTGCTTCGCGGCGGGCCCGGATTGTCGCCGGAGGAAGCGCTACGCAAAGGAAAGGCGGACTTCACCACGCTCTTCCTGGCTGAAGGGATCCGCCTCCGCGCCGGGGGGGTGAAGCTTGTCCTTGTTGCCCAGGTTGTGCAACGTTCAGGGGTTCTTCTGGTGGCAAGGAAATCGAGCGGTATCATCAAGCCTTCGGATTTCGAGGGGAAAAAAGTCAGCCTCTGGGAGCATTCCCGGACTCAGCTGCTGGCCTTCTTTCGGAAACACAATGTTCATCCGGACATCGTGCGGCAGACCTTCACGCCGAACCTGTTCCTGCGGGGCGGCGTCGATGCCGCGTCCGCCATGGTGTATAACGAGTATCATACCCTGCTCAATGCGGGCCTGAATGAGGAGGAGCTCTCGGTTTTTGCCATGGCCGATCACGGCCTGGACTTTCCCGAAGATGGAATCTGGTGCCGGGAAGAACTCTGTGTCCGGAGCCCGGAGAACTGCCGGGCTTTCGCGGTGGCGACCCTGGAGGGGTGGCGGTATGCCTTCGAGAACCCCGAGGAGGCGCTGGATATTGTCATGAAATACGTAGAGGAGGCCAAGATCAACAGCAGCAGAACCCATCAGCGCTGGATGCTTGCCCGGATGAAAGACCTTATCCGGCCGGCGGACCTCAACCGCCCGCCCGGGCGTCTTGACCGGGGGGACTATGACCGGGTGGCGCGAGCCCTCGCCGATGCCGGAATCATCCGAGCTATTCCCCGTTACGGAGACGTTCATGTCCAGGACCCCGGGCAAGAATAGGCGGCGGGGGCTTGCCTACCGGCTCTCGCTCACGATCCTGGCCGGAACGGCCGTCATCTTCCTGGCGGCCTTCGGGTACAGCTATTACTATTCCCGCCAGCTGGCGCTGCACTATGTAGAGGATAACGCCCGGTACCTGACCCAGTCCGTCGTCAACCGGATTGAGCTGTACGTCCAGGGCATCGAGAAGGCTCCCCTGTTCATGGCGTCCATGCTGGAAAAGAAGGCCCTGAGCCGCGCCGAGCTGGAAGACCAGATCCGTTCAATGCTGGATGCCAATCCGGACATTTTCAGCTCTGCCGTGGCCTTTGAGCCGTATGTCTTTGACCCCTCCAGGAAATACTACGCCCCATTCTACTTTCGGGAAGGCCGCTTCCTGAAGCGGCGGGATCTGGGAAACGAGGCCTACCGGTATGACCAGTGGGACTGGTACCAGATTCCCCGGGAGATGAGGGAGGACGGCTGGAGCGAGCCGTATTTCGATGAGGGCGGCGCGGGGATCATGATGTCGACCTTTTCCGCCCCGTTCTTCCAGAGGCCCGGGGGACGGAGAAAATTCAGGGGGGTCGTCACGGCGGACATCTCCCTGGGCTGGCTGGTGGAAGTCGTTTCACGCATCTCCATCACCCCCTCCGGCTACGCCTTCCTGCTGTCCCGCAACGGCGTCTTCGTAAGTCATCCGGAACGGAAGCTGATCCTACGGGAGAGCATCTTCAGCATCGCCGAGGAAAAGGGCGATGCGGCGCTCCGGGAACTGGGACGCCGCATGGTCCGGGGGGAGACCGGGTTTATGCCGGCCCCGGATGGTTTCACTCCGGAGAAGTCATGGCTTTATTATGAGCCGCTGCCGTCAACCGGATGGTCCATCGGGATCGTCATTCCCGAGCGGGAACTGCTGTCGGGCATTCACCGCCTTACCCTGGCCGGCGCGGCCATCGCTGCGATCGGCCTGTCCGCCCTGCTCATCCTGGTGGTCGGTGTCTCCCGGAACATCACGCGTCCCATTCGGGAACTGGCAGTCCGGGCCGGCGCCATCTCGAAGGGAGATCTGGACGTTCCTCTGCCTCCGCTCGAGGCGCGGGATGAAGTGGGGGAGTTGACAGCCTCTTTTGAGGAGATGCGCCTGTCTCTGAAGGATTATATCCGGAATCTCCGGGAGACGACGGCCGCCAAGGAGCGCATGGAGAGCGAACTCCTGATCGCCCGGAACATTCAGATGAGTTTCGTCCCGAAGCGCTCCCATCGTCTCCCGGAAGGCGCCGGCGTTGAGATCTACGGGACCCTGGCACCGGCGCAGGAAGTGGGAGGTGACCTTTACAATTTCTTCCTGGTCGACGACGATCACCTCTTTTTCGCCGTCGGCGACGTCTCGGGCAAGGGAATCCCCGCGGCCCTGTTCATGGCTGTCACGATTACCCTGATGAAGGGAATCGCCCGGCAGAACACGGATCCCTCGGACATCCTGGAGCGAATCAATGGGGAGCTCTGCCAGGAAAACGATTCACTCATGTTTGTCACGGTGTTCTGCGGAATCCTGAATGTCCGCACAGGGGAACTGCGATATTCCAATGCCGGCCACAACCCGCCGGTCCTGCGCTCTCGTGGAAACAACGCCCGGTGGCTCCAGGTTCCGGAGGGGGTTCTGCTGGGTGTGTTCGAGGATGCCGCCTACCGGACGGAGCGCATCCACCTCGATCCGGGTGATGAGGTCATTCTCTACACGGACGGAGTGACGGAGGCGATGAATCCGGAGAAACTCTTTTACGGTGACGCCAGGTTGCTCGGGATCGTGGATGAAAAAAAAGAGGATGCGGATCCGGTGAGGCTGGTCGAACGGGTCGTCGAATCGGTTCGGGTGTTTGCGGATACAGAGCCCCAGTCGGATGACATCACAGTCCTCGCGGTTCGCTGGACGGGGCCGCCCGCTTCCGACAGCGGGGCTTCCGGGAACGGAGGAGCCGTATAAGGGAAACATTGGAAATGCGAGCGTCCGGGTAGGCGGTCTATCCTGGAAATCTGGCATCCAGGAGCCTCACTCCCATCTTTCCGAGGACAGCGCTGCATGCGAGCAGCATCCCTTCCAAGACCAGGAGCGTCACTGCCGTGCCGGCGGAATCGGCAGGCTGCAGCCAGGCAATCGGCGGGAGCGCCAGGGAGATAATGCCGAACAGAGCGCCGATGGCGATTTTCTTCTTGAGGATCGGCGTACCGACCCTGCGGAACCGCACCCGGGCGTCGATGATGCCCGAGGCAAGGGCGGCGGCGATGGTGACGGGCAGGCAGACGGCCATGATCCGGACGGAAGCCGCCAGGTCCGCCTGCAGCGAGCCTCGGACCAGGAGCAGGAGCGCCGTCAGGGCGAGAAGAAGGAAGGCCAGGGCCTGCGGGGCATGCACGATCACGGGATGCAGGTGAAGATCGAGGATGCGCCGCCTCGATTCGGAGACCGGATGCTGGTAAGGCTCGAACATCTTGCGGGGAACGCCGCAAGCAGGGCAGACGTCGCGGAGTTCTTTTTCCTCCGCGATGAAACCGCAGGCCTTGCATCGCAGCCACACCTTCATGCCGTCACCACAAGAATCTGCTGGATGATTCCATCTGCACCGATCGCGCCGTGCGAGGCCGGCGTCAGAACTCCTGGAACGCTTCCTCTTTCGTCTCGCAGAGCTTGAAGATGGATCCGAAGCCGGAAATCCGGAAGACATCCTTGACTGGTCCCTGAAGCGAGGTGAATACCAGGCGGCCGTCTTTCCCTTTCAGTGTCTTGGCGAAAGCGAGGATACTCCGGAGTCCGGCGCTCGATATGTACTCCAGGGCGTGCAGGTCCAGCAGGAAATAGCGGTATCCCTGATCGGCGAGACGAATCAGTTCCTTCTCGAAGTCGGCCGCCGTCACCGCGTCAACCCGGCCTTTTGGTGTGACAGTGATGATGTCCCGTTCCACAGTAATGGTGTCTCGTTCAATGGTGGTCGTGATTTCCATGATTCCTCCATCATCAGGTGTCACTTCTTCTTGTGAACCGTTCTTTTCTCACAGTTATTTTGCTGTGTCAAAAAAAATGCGGGCCATCGGTTTGCCTTTCGATTGTGAGGTGCCGGCCGCCCGGGCGGGAACGGCCGAATCCTCAGAGGGGCCGCCGGACGCGATTCTGTGCGTTTCTCCGGACGAAATTCTTGACATTCTCATTACCCCTGCCGTATGATCCAGTGCTCTGCAGATGGAGTAATCGGTTGTTCCTTCCGAGAGGGAACATACATTCTTCGGAATTCGGAACGGATAGCCGGGTCCCGTGCAACGGCGGACTGTGAACCCCGTGAGGTCCGGAAGGAAGCAGCGGTATCAGTAACCGACGTGTGCCGCGGGTAAACCTGGCTATCCTTTTAATTTTCGGTAAAGACACCTGTGGATTACCTCGTCCTGGCCAGGAAATGGCGCCCCCAGCGTTTTGAAGATGTGGTCGGACAGGAGCCGGTCGTCCGAACACTCCGGAACGCCATTCGCAACCAGCGGTTGGCTCACGCATTCGTGTTCAGCGGGCCCCGGGGAGTGGGAAAGACGACCGTAGCCCGCATCCTGGCCAAAGCGGTGAACTGCGAGCAGGGACCCACGGAGACGCCCTGCAATGAATGTGTCCATTGCCGTGAAATCCGGGACGGTGTGTCACTGGATGTCCGGGAAATTGACGGGGCCTCCAACCGCGGCATCGATGAAGTCCGTGAACTGCGGGAGAACATCAAGTTCGCTCCCGTGTCCTGCCGGTACAAGATCTACATCATCGATGAAGTGCACATGCTCACCCGGGAGGCCTTTAATGCCCTCCTGAAGACCCTGGAAGAACCTCCCGGGCATACCCTGTTCATTTTTGCCACCACCGAGACGTCCAAGATCCCGGCCACCATCCTTTCCCGATGTCAGTGTCACGATTTCCGCCGCGCTTCGATCGGCCGGATCGCCGAAAACCTGAAGACCATTGCCGGAGCGGAGGGTGTTAGCCTGAGTGATCAGGCCCTCCGGTGGATCGCCGAGGCGGCCGACGGCAGCATCCGGGACGGCCAGAGCATTTTCGACCAGGTGATTGCCTATGCCGGGATGTCCATCGAAGATGTCCAGGTGGAAGAGTTGCTTGGATTCACGGAGCGGAAATTCCTGCCCCAGCTTTCCGCAGCCGTTTTCCAGCGGGACGCGGGCGCATGCCTCCGGATGCTTCATGATGGCTACTACGCGGGGATTGACATGGCGAAGTTCTTCGGTGCCCTCCTGGATCATTTCCGGAGCCTGCTTCTGGTGAAGATCCTGGGAGCGGAGACGGAGGTCCTGGAACTGAGCCGGGAGGAAAAAGCCTGCCTGGCCGAACAGGTGCAGGATGTTGGTCGTGAGGAGCTCCAGCGCTATGCGGACATCCTGCTGGCCGAAGAGGAGAGCGTCCGGAAGAGCGGCAACCCCCGCCTGACATTGGAGACGATCCTGGTCAGGATGGCCTATCTGGAGCCGCTGCTGCCCATCGAACAGGTCCTGGAGAGGCTGGAGCGCATGGAGTCGCGCCTGTCAGGCGGCCCGCGTGAGGGCGGAGGGGGAAATCGCTCGGCGTCGGCGCGGAGGGAATCGACAGCGGGAGCCATGGATCGGAGGCCTTCCAAGATGGATTCCGCCATCCACGAGACCGTGCGGGAAACGGATCCGGAGGCCGGAACGCCGGGTGGGCTGTATTCAGGTTCCCTGCCGGTGGATGGGGATCCGGCGAGGCTTTGGGAGGGACTGAAGCAGTACATCAAGAACCAGAGCTATCCGCTCTGGTCGAAAATCGAATCCGGCCAGGTCCGGGCCGTTGAGGACCAGCGCATCGTGATCGGCTTTCCGATGGATTACGTCTTTCTGGAAGACCTCCAACTCCAGAAGAACCGCCTGCAGGAATTGGCGGGCACCTATTTCGGCGGACAGATGACGGTTCATCTGGAATCGGTGGCCCCGGACGTGTCTGCATCCAACGGGAGCCGGGAACGGGTGGAGAACGGCGAGAGAAACCAGAAAAGGCAGGAAGCCCTGCATTCTCCGATGCTGCAAAAAGTCCTGGATCTGTTTGAAGGCGCGGAAGTGCGCGAAATCATATCGAGATAATCGGCCGCGGCGGCGGTGGAGGAACATTCATGTCTCAAAATTTTGGCAACATCGTGAAACAGGCAAAGAAGATCCAGGAAAAAATGGCCAAGCTCCAGGAAGAGCTTGCCCTGAGAACCGTAGAAGCCAGTGCAGGCGGAGGGATGGTTACCGTAGTCGTGAACGGACGGAACGAACTCCTGTCCATCCGGATCGAGCGGGATGTTGTCAATCCGGAAGATCTGGAGATGTTGCAGGATCTCATCCTGGCCGCCGTCAACGAGGGAATGCGGAAATCCCAGGAGATGATGGCGACGGAGATGTCCAAGATCACGGGTGGATTCAACATTCCGGGAATGGCGTAAACAGGGAAGTCCATGAACGGTTATGCTCCGCCCATCCGTCGCCTGATTGAGGAACTGTCCCGCTTTCCCGGCATCGGGGAGAAAACGGCCACCCGCCTGGCAACCTTTATCATCCGTGGCACTCGCGAGGATGCTCAGCGGCTGGCTGAGAGCATCGTCGATGTCAAACGGAAGATTCACCTGTGTTCTGTCTGTTTTCACCTCTCCGAGGGGGACATCTGTCCCATCTGTGCCGATCCTTCCCGGGACCAAAGCATCGTCTGCGTCGTCGAGGAGCCGGATGCCCTCATCGCCATCGAGGAGAGCCAGAGCTATCGAGGCACCTATCACGTCCTGCATGGGGCGTTGGCGCCCCTGGACGGTGTCGGACCGGAACAGCTGCGGCTTCAGGAACTGATCGACCGCATCGTCCGGGGGGGGATCCGGGAAGTCATCCTGGCCACCAATCCCAATGTCCAGGGGGAATCGACGGCCCTCCTGATCACAAAACTGCTCCGCCAGACCGCGGTGGCGATTACCCGGATCGCCCAGGGGGTTCCCGTCGGAGGAGAACTGAAGTATGCGGACAGGATGACATTGGGAAAAGCCCTTGAATTCCGAAGGGGGATGTAAGGATTACAATGGAGCAGGTCCGCGAGATTCCCTGCCATGAGATCACGGAAACAGTCCGCCGCCTTTTCATCGCGGCCAACACGGAGTTGCCTCCGGATCTCCTGAAGGCAATCCGGGATGCCCGGGAGGCGGAGACCTCCTCCGTGGCCTGTTCGATTCTCGATCAGATTCTGGACAATGCCGACGTTGCCCGTCGGGAGAGCCTGCCTCTCTGCCAGGACACGGGACTTGCCGTTGTCTTCGCCGAAATCGGTCAGGATGTCCATGTCGTAGGGGGCGATTTCTCGCTGGCGATCCGGGAAGGCGTCCGGCAGGCCTACCGGGATGGATACCTGCGAAAGTCTCTCTGCGATCCCCTGTCCAGGGCCAACACGGGCGACAACACACCGGCGATTCTTCACACGGAGATCGTGCCTGGGGATCAGATCCGCATCATCGCCGTGCCGAAGGGAGGGGGAAGCGAGAACATGAGCGGCGTTTCCATGCTTCTTCCGGCAGCGGGATGGGAAGGGATCCGGCAACACATTCTGCAGAAGGTGGCGCAGGGGGCGGCCAATGCCTGTGCCCCGGTTCTCGTCGGGCTCGGCATCGGGGGAGCAATGGAAACGGCGGTGGTCCTTGCCCGCAGGGCCCTGTTGAGGACAATTGGAGACCCGAACGGCTCGGATGAGCGCCTCCGTGACTTGGAGCGTGTTCTTCTGGCGGATATCAATGCGCTGGGGATCGGCCCTCAGGGGCTCGGTGGCAGAACCACCGCCCTGGCCGTCCACGTGGAGATGGCGCCCTGCCATATCGCTTCTCTGCCCGTTGCCTTCCAGCTTCAGTGCCATGCGGTGCGGCACATGGAGGCGATTCTGTGATGATGCAGGCATCCGTCATATCGCTGCGGACCCCTCTGACGGCAGACGTCTGCCGTGAATTATCCGCCGGTGATCGTGTCCTGTTGAGCGGCTCGGTGTTGACCGCGAGGGACGCTGCCCATCGCCGCTTCGCGGACACCCTGCGGAGGGGGGGGAGGCTCCCCGTTTCCCTTCAGGACGAGACAATTTTCTATGCCGCCCCGACGCCTACCCCGCCCGGGCGGGTCATCGGATCCATCGGTCCGACGACGAGCGGTCGCATGGATCCCTACACAACAGCTTTGTTGGGAGCAGGGCTCCGGGGCATGATCGGGAAGGGAAGGCGTTCTCCGGAGGTCGTGGAGGCCATCCGGAAGCGGCAGGGGGTATATTTCGCCGCCACCGGCGGGGTTGCCGCCGTAACGTCAAGGTGTATTAGAAGTGTATCTCTTCTGGCCTATGAAGACCTGGGGCCGGAGGCTGTGCTCAGGCTTGAGATCGTAAACTTTCCCCTGATTGTGGTCAACGATGCCTGCGGAGGGGACCTGTATGAAATGGTTCTGAAGATTGCCCGTACCAATGATTAAAAAATTCTTGACAAAAATCATACCAGAGAATAGTCTCCGTAATTCGCATTTGACAGGCGAAAACCGCGTGTTTTCCCGGAAGTTGGGAGCAACGGCATTTTTCTTTGAAAATCGCTTATTTGAATAGGCTGGCGTAGCTCAACGGTAGAGCAGCTGATTTGTAATCAGCCGGTTGCGGGTTCAATTCCCATCGCCAGCTCCATATAGCATAAGATATCGGAGGGGTTCCCGAGCGGTCAAAGGGAGCAGACTGTAAATCTGCCGGCGGAGCCTACGGAGGTTCGAACCCTCCCCCCTCCACCATTCGTTCTTAAAGCGGGAGTAGCTCAGTGGCTAGAGCGTCAGCCTTCCAAGCTGAGGGTCGCGGGTTCGAATCCCGTTTCCCGCTCCAGACCAGAAAGGAAGGCGGTTGCGGATCGACCGTCCGTCATGGATGGGAGATAGGGATTCGGCGCTGCCGGATGATGATCGCCCACGTAGCTCAGTCGGTAGAGCACATCCTTGGTAAGGATGAGGTCACCAGTTCAATCCTGGTCGTGGGCTCCAGATTTCTTTAGAAGGTCGGACTAATTATGCGAAACATCATTACGTTGGCCTGCACCGATTGCAAGCAGAGGAACTATACCACCACGAAAAACAAGAGGACCATGCAGAACCGCCTTGAACTCAAGAAGTATTGCAAGTTCTGCCAGACACATACGGTCCATCGTGAAACCAAGTAGGTGGCTTGCGTTGTGTGATGTTCGGGAAAGGCCAGTAGCTCTAATGGATAGAGCGCCGGACTCCAAATCCGGATGCTGGGGGTTCGAGTCCCTCCTGGCCTGCCATTTCATCTGTTTCTGTTTGACGAGCGCTCTGGCAGGAGCCTTTCATGGATAAGGTGAAGGAGGCTTTCGAAAAGGTAAAGGTATTCCTTGCGGAGGCCAAAGCGGAGTTCAAGAAAGTTACATGGCCGACACCGAAGCAGGCATTGGCATCCACATCTGTCGTGCTGGTCGTGGTGGTCGTCATGTCCCTGTTTCTCGGACTGGTGGATTTCGGTCTGGTCAAGATCCTGCGGCTTATATTGGGTTGAATTCAATGGCGTTCCGCTGGTACGTAGTCCATACTTACTCCGGTTACGAGAACAGGGTGAAACACTCCCTTCAGGAGCGAATCCAAGCGGCGAATATGCAGGATTCGTTCGCAGATATTCTCATTCCCGAGGAGGATATCGTGGAGTTGATCTCCGGTGAGAAGCGGACCTCCAAAAGAAAGTTCTTTCCCGGGTATATCCTGGTCCAGATGGAGCTTAATGATCAGACTTGGCACATCGTCAAGGAAACGCCGAAAGTAACCGGATTCATTGGCAGCAAGGATAAGCCATCTCCCATTCCCGACGGCGATGTCGATCTGCTTCGTACCCGCATTGACGAGGGTACATTGAAACCCAAGCCGAAATTCAAGTTCGAGGAAGGGGACCATGTACGAATCATTGACGGGCCGTTCACGAACTTCGACGGTGTCATCGATGAAGTCAAACCGGAAAAGGGGAAATTGAGAGTTATCGTCAGCATTTTCGGGCGTTCCACCCCGGTGGAGCTGGATTTCGTTCAGGTCGTGCAGAGCTGATTCGCCCGGTCCCGGAGGCCCAATGCCTGCCGGGTATTTCACAGGAAGAGGTTTCCACATGGCAAAAAAGGTCATCGCAAACATCAAACTGCAGATCAAGGCCGGGAAGGCGACGCCGTCGCCGCCCATCGGTCCGGCCCTCGGCCAGCACGGGGTCAACATCATGGAGTTCTGCAAGGCATACAATGCCATGACCCAGCATCAGGAGGGCATGGTTGTACCCGTGATCATTACGGTATACGCCGACCGGTCCTTCACGTTCATAACCAAGACGCCACCGGCTTCCGTCCTCTTGAAACAGGCGGCAAAAATCGCCAAGGGATCCAACAACCCCAGGAAAGAGAAAGTTGGCGCGGTGACTGAGAAACAGATCCGGGAAATAGCAGAGTTGAAATTCAACGACTTGAATGCCGTAAACATGGAGGGTGCCGTTCGAATTATTGAGGGGACGGCCAGATCCATGGGTATCGACATCAAGGGTTAGAATCGTTCACGAGGTTACGGTCATGCCGAGCAGAGGGAAAAGTTATCAGGAAGTGAAAGAGAAGGTCACCCCGGGGACGCGTTATGCCCTGAAGGAGGCGGTTGAAATCCTTGTTGGCACCACCCGCGCCAAATTTGACGAGACGGTGGATGCAGCCATTCGCCTGGGTGTGAACCCTGCCCATGCCGATCAGATGGTCCGCGGCAGCGTGGTCCTGCCGAACGGTTTGGGTAAAACGGTGCGGGTTCTCGTGTTTGCAAAGGGAGAAAAGGAAAAGGAAGCTGCCGACGCCGGTGCCGATGTGGTCGGATCGGACGACATCGTCGAGAAGATCAAGGGAGGTTGGCTGGAGTTCGACCGGGTGATTGCCACTCCCGACATGATGGGAAGCGTTGGAAAACTTGGCAAGATCCTCGGACCCAGAGGGCTTATGCCCAATCCGAAGGTCGGCACGGTGACTTTTGACGTTGGGAAGACGGTCAAGGAACTGAAGGCGGGGAAGGTTGAATTCCGGGTGGAAAAGGCGGGGATCGTCCATACGCCCGTGGGAAAGGTTTCCTTTGGACCGGAAAAGCTCATGGAGAACATCCAGGCTGTTATCGAAACGATCATCAAACTGAAACCTGCATCAAGCAAAGGGACCTATCTGAAAAGCATATCCCTTTCCACCACCATGGGTCCTGGGATCAAGGTGGATCCTCAGGATGTTAAGGCAACATAATCACTGACCAGATCAGAAACAGTCGGAGACAGCAGGTACAGGGAACGTTTAATCGGGTTATGCCCGGCCTGCCGAGACGAGGTTCAAGTGTTCCGTGCAGGATGGCCGAGAGGTCATGCTGGTCGATTTTTCCTGTATGATGATACCTGTCTCCGACTTTCCTGGGGAAGCAAAAAAGGGCTTCCCGGGTGTAGGTGACTTTGAGAGGAAAGGAGGTTGGAGATTGGATCGGAAAACCAAGGAGCAGGTGGTCGCTTCCCTTCGTGAACAATTGAAGGATGCCAAACTCGCCGTTCTCGCCGGTTACAGTGGAATGAATGTGGCGAAGATGACGGAGTTGAGGAACGCCCTGCGAAAGACCAACACGGATGTCCAGGTGATCAAAAACACCTTGTGGCGTATCGCGGCCAGAGGAACCCCTTTCAGCGCCCTCGAAGGGCAGGTCAAGGGACCCCTTGTCATGGCTTTGAATGCCGGCGATGCGGTTGAGTGTACCAAGGTGCTTGTTGAATTCGCCAAGAAAAATGCCGAGTTGGAACTCCGGACGGGCATGCTGGAAGGCAAGGTTCTGACGGCTCAGCAAATCGGCGCCCTGTCGGAACTGCCCAGTCGGGAGGTTCTGCAGGCGAGGCTGCTGTCCGTCATGATCGGCGTCCAGACAGGTCTGGTGACGGCGCTCAGTGGCGTGTCCCGCGGATTGGTTCAGGTTCTTGCCGCATACCGGGACAAGAAGGAAAGCGCTTCGTAAAAAACAATCATCGAAACATACAGGAAGGAAGGTTGAACATGTCGAACATCACGAAGGAAGACGTAATCAAGTTTATCGAGAACATGACCGTTCTGGAGCTTTCCGAGATGGTCAAAGAGCTGGAGAGCCGGCTCGGCGTCTCAGCCGCCGCACCTGTTGCCGTGGCGGCCGCCGCGGGTCCCGCTGCAGCAGCGGCACCCGCCGAGGAGAAGACGGAGTTTGACGTGATCCTGACCGGCTTTGGAGACCAGAAGATTCAGGTCATCAAGGAAGTCCGCGCCATTACCGGACTGGGCTTGAAGGAAGCCAAGGACCTCGTGGAAGGTGTGCCCAAGCCAGTCAAGGAGGCAGTCTCCAAGGACGAGGCAGCGGACATCAAGGCCAAGATCGAGAAAGTCGGCGGTACCGTGGAAGTGAAGTAGCAGGAAACCTGACTGTGACGGGGGTAACAGGTTTCCTGCACCCCCGTTTTTCAGCCTGCCACCTTGGAACACGGACTTCTGAAGAGGAATTATGGGAGCATTCAGAAAGAGTTTCGGCCGGATCAAAAGGATCCTCGACATCCCGAATCTGATCGATATTCAGTTGCGGTCTTACGAAAAATTCCTGCAATGGGATATCGAGCCGGACAAGAGGAAAAACTACGGCCTTCAAGGCGCATTCAGGAGTGTCTTTCCGATTTCCGATTTCAGCGGAAAATGCACTCTCGAGTTCGTCAGCTATAAGATTGGACAGGCCCGCTACGACGTGAACGAATGCGTCCAGAAGGGTATGACCTTTGCGGCACCCCTGAAGATCGTCGTCCAACTCCGGGTGTTTGACGTGGATCGCAGCAGTGACAACAGGGCGATCCGGGACATCAAGGAGCAGGAGATCTACTTCGGCGAGATTCCTCTCATGACGAGGAACGGCACGTTCATTGTCAACGGCACGGAGCGGGTTATCGTCAGCCAGCTCCATCGCTCGCCGGGCATCTTCTTCGATCATGACAAAGGGAAGACGCTTGCAAGCGGAAAACTGATCTATTCTGCACGGCTCATTCCGATACGTGGATCCTGGCTCGACCTGGAGTTCGACTCCAAGGACATTCTTTACGTCCGCATCGACCGGCGCCGGAAAATGCCCGTCACCATCCTGCTGAAAGCGATGGGGAATTCAACCGAATTCCTGCTGAATTATTTCTACAGCGTGGAGAGGGTGCACCTGGAGGCGGATGATCTGTTTATTGATGTCGACGAAGCCCTGATCGGTGAAAAGGTGCTGGAGGATGTTAAGGATCTCAAGAGCGGGGATGTCATTGTTAAAAAGGGAAGAAAGCTCAACAAGCAGCTGATCAGGAGGATGACCGAAGCGGGAATCACGAGGATTCCTGTCGAAGAAACGGACATGCTGGGTCGGATCCTGTCCTCCAATGTTCTCGATCCCAAGTCGGGTGAAGTCTTGCTCAAGTGCAACGAGGAACTGACGAGCCAGGGGTTGGAACTGATTCGGGAAAAGGGAATCCCGGAAATCCGGCTGATCCACCTGGATGAAGACACGACGTCCGCGTCCATCCGGGATACCCTGATCATGGACCGGATAGACTCGGCCGAAGACGCGATCATCGAAATATACCGAAGACTGCGCCCCAGCAATCCGCCGACCCCCGAAACGGCGTTCAAGTTCTTCCGCAGCCTCTTCTTCGAGGCGGAAACGTATGATCTCTCGGATGTCGGCCGGGCGAAAATGAACTACAAACTTGGCTTGGATGTCCCTACGGATGTGGCCGTTCTCCGGAACGAGGACATCCTCGCAGCAGTGAAATACCTGATCGATCTCAAGAATGGCGTTCAGGACCGGAGTGTCGACGACATCGACCACCTGGGAAACCGACGCGTCCGTTCGGTGGGGGAACTGATCGAGAACCAGTATCGCATCGGTCTCGTCCGGATGGAGCGGGCCATCAAGGAAAAGATGAGCCTCCAGGATATTGAGACCATGATGCCCCATGATCTCGTCAATGCCAAACCGGTTTCGGCTGTCGTGAATGAATTCTTCGGCAGCAGTCAGCTGTCCCAGTTCATGGACCAGACGAATCCCCTCTCCGAGATTACCCATAAGCGCCGCCTGTCCGCCCTGGGACCCGGCGGCCTGACGAGAGAGCGCGCGGGGTTCGAGGTGCGGGACGTTCACCCCACGCACTACGGCCGGATCTGTCCCGTAGAAACGCCGGAAGGTCCGAATATCGGCCTCATCGTTTCGCTCAGCACCTATGCCCGAGTCAACGAGTTTGGCTTCATCGAGACGCCGTATCGCCTCGTAAATGAGGGGAGAGTGCTGGAAGATGTGAAGTTCCTGACGGCCATCGAGGAAGAAAGCCGGATCATCGCCCCGTCCGACGTCAATCTAGACACGGAAGGCAACTTCCAGGACGATCTGATCTCCGCCCGAAAGGGGGGGAACTACATGGCGGTCGCCGCTTCCGACGTCACGATGATGGACGTTTCGCCCAACCAACTGGTCAGTGTGGCGGCAGCCCTGATCCCGTTCCTGGAGCACGATGACGCCAACCGCGCCCTCATGGGTTCGAACATGCAGCGGCAGGCAGTGCCGCTGATGCAGCCTGAGGTGCCCCTCGTGGGGACCGGTATGGAATACGTTGTAGCGCGGGATTCCGGTGCGGTCGTGGCGGCCCGCAGGGATGGAACAGTTGAAAGCGTGGATGCCTCCCGGATCGTAATCCGCTGCAGTGTCCATGATCAGAATGAAACGGATACGGGCGTCGATATCTACAATCTGACAAAATATCAGCGTTCCAACCAGGATACCTGTTTTAACCAGAAACCCATCGTCAATCCGGGAGACGAGGTCCGGGCGGGGGATATCATCGCCGACGGCCCGGCAACGGATAACGGTGAGCTTGCTTTGGGCCGAAACGTGATGGTGGCCTTCATGTCCTGGGGAGGCTACAATTACGAAGACTCGATCCTGGTCAGCGAGCGAATCGTCAAGGAAGACGTCTACACCTCAATCCATATCGAGGAATTCGAGACGATGGCCCGGGACACAAAACTTGGAAAGGAAGAAATCACCCGGGACATTCCAAATGTCGGGGAAGAGGCGCTGAAAAACCTCGACGACAGCGGAATTGTTCGAATGGGTGTTTCCGTCAAACCGGGAGATATCCTGGTCGGCAAGATCACCCCCAAGGGAGAAACGCAGCTGTCTCCGGAAGAAAAGCTGTTGCGGGCCATTTTCGGGGAGAAGGCGAGCGATGTCCGTGACACCTCGTTGCGCGTGCCGCCGGGTGTGGAAGGAACCGTCATCGACGCGAAGATCTTTTCACGGAAAGGGGCGGAGCGGGATTCCCGGTCCCAGTATATAGAGGAAGAGGCCGTGCGAGGCATCTTCAAGGACCGGGATGACGAGATCCGGATCATCACAGACAACGTGAGGGGGAAGATCGCCTCCATGGTGGAGGGGAAGATCTCCGGATCAAAGATTGTCGATCCGAAAAAGAAAAAGATCGTCCTCAAAAAAGGGGATGCCGTCACGGCGGAATTCCTGGAGAGTATTCCCTTCAGCCTCTGGAAGGGGATCACCCTGCCCGAGGATGAGGAGACGGAACGAAAGATCAGCGTCCTGATGGCGAACCTGGAGCGCAAGATTGATCTCGTGGAGGCTTATTTCGCGGACAAGATCGAGAGGCTCAAGGCGGGTGACGAACTACCACCGGGTGTGATCAAGATGGTCAAGGTGTATGTGGCCATCAAACGGAAACTGTCGGTCGGTGACAAGATGGCCGGTCGACACGGGAACAAGGGCGTCCTCTCACGCATCCTTCCGGAAGAAGATATGCCTTACTTCATCGACGGAACCCCGGTGGATATCATCCTCAACCCACTCGGTGTTCCATCCCGAATGAATGTGGGCCAGATCCTGGAAACCCATCTTGGGTGGGCGGCCAAAGGCCTGGGAGAAAAGATTTATAACCTCTATCGGAGCAAAACCTCGACTGATGAACTCAAGCGGGAAATGAAGACGATCTATTCCACCCCCGAGTTCGATCGCTTCGTCGACGGGGCGACGGACGAGGATATCCGCCATTTCGCCGCCCGGCTCCGCAAGGGGATTGCTGTCTCCACGCCGGTTTTCGATGGGGCCGAGGAGGTCGAGATCCGCGATATGCTCAAGTCGGCCAACCTGCCCGATAAGGGACAGACCCTGCTGTTCGATGGCCGTACCGGGGAACCCTTTGACCAGGAGGTCACGGTCGGCATGATCTATATGCTGAAACTTCACCATCTGGTTGACAACAAGATCCATGCCCGTTCCATCGGTCCATATTCGCTGGTAACCCAGCAGCCGTTGGGCGGGAAGGCTCAGTTCGGCGGTCAGCGTCTGGGTGAAATGGAAGTCTGGGCCATGGAGGCCTACGGCGCTTCCTACTCACTTCAGGAGTTCCTGACGGTCAAGTCCGACGACGTGGCCGGCCGGACCCGGATCTATGAGGCGATCGTGAAGGGCGAGCATACGCTGGAACCGGGGCTCCCCGAATCGTTCAATGTCCTCGTGAAGGAATTGCAGAGTCTCTGCCTCGACGTGGATCTCATCGAGGAAGAGTGACGGGGCAGGCCCCCAACAGGCAAACGGAGGAATATTAATCCGTGGAAGACGTGTTCAGCTATTTCGAGAAACCGAAGGATCCTATCCGCTTCAGCGCGATTCGAATGCGCATCGCTTCACCCGAAAAGATTCTTTCCTGGTCCAAAGGGGAAGTGAAGAAGCCGGAGACGATCAATTATCGGACTTTCAAACCGGAACGGGACGGTCTGTTCTGCGCCAAGATCTTTGGTCCTGTGAAGGATTACGAGTGTCTTTGCGGCCGTTACAAGCGGATGAAGCATCGAGGCGTCGTTTGTGAAAAGTGCGGCGTCGAAGTCATTCAATCGAAAGTTCGCCGGGAACGCATGGGGCACATTACCCTGGCGACGCCCGTGGCGCACATCTGGTTTCTGAAGAGCCTTCCCAGTCGAATTGGAAACATCCTGGACATGACGCTCAAAGAACTGGAGAAAGTTCTTTATTTCGAGTCATGGATCGTCCTGGAACCGAAAAATACCCCCCTCAAGAGAAAAGAGCTTCTTGACGAGGAGGAGTATTTCAGGAAACGCGAGGAATACGGCGCTGATTCTTTTGTTGCGGGGATAGGAGCGGAAGCGGTCCGGAAGCTTCTGGAGGAGATAGACCTGGAGCAGCTTTACGAGGAACTCCGGGACGAGTTGAAGACCTCTGTCTCCGACACGAAGAAGAAAAAACTCATCAAACGGCTGAAGGTTGTGGAAGCCCTCCGCAAATCGGCCAACCGGCCGGAGTGGATGGTTCTGACCGTCCTGCCGGTGATTCCTCCGGATTTGCGGCCTCTGGTGCCGCTCGATGGAGGACGTTTCGCGACGTCGGATCTGAATGACCTGTACCGCCGCGTCATCAACCGGAACAACCGGCTGAAACGGCTCCAGGAACTCAACGCTCCGGAAATCATCATCCGCAACGAAAAGCGGATGCTCCAAGAGGCCGTGGACGTTCTGTTCGATAACGGCCGGCGGGGTAGGGCGATCACCGGGACGAACAAGCGGCCGCTGCGCTCCCTCTCGGATATGCTCAAAGGGAAGCAGGGCCGGTTTCGCCAGAACCTGCTGGGAAAGCGGGTCGATTATTCGGGCCGCTCGGTCATCACCGTCGGTCCGGATCTGAGGCTTCACCAGTGCGGACTGCCCAAGAAGATGGCCCTCGAGCTGTTCAAGCCCTTTGTTTATAACCGGCTCATGGACCGCGGTTACGTGACCACCGTCAAGAGCGCCAAGAAGATGGTGGAGCGGGAATCCGCCGAGGTCTGGGATGCACTGGACGAAGTCGTGCGGGAGTACCCCGTCATGCTGAACCGGGCTCCCACCCTTCACCGGCTTGGCATCCAGGCCTTCGAGCCCGTTCTTATTGAGGGCAAAGCCATTCAGCTGCACCCGCTCGTCTGCACCGCGTTCAACGCCGACTTTGACGGGGACCAGATGGCGGTCCACGTTCCCCTCTCCATCGAGGCCCAGACGGAAGCCCGCGTCCTCATGATGTCGACGAACAACATCCTCTCTCCGGCCAATGGCAAGCCCATCATCATTCCCAGTCAGGACATCGTCCTGGGGATCTATTACCTGACCAGGGACAGGTCCGGAATCAAGGGGGAGGGTATGACCTTCTCCGGACCGGAGGAAGTGCGTTGCGCACTCGATGCCGGTGAAGTGGACCTTCAGGCAAAGATCCGGGTGCGCCTGGAAGGCGTGCTGAAGGAAACGACGGCGGGGCGCATGCTCCTTTTCGAGATCATTCCCAAGGAAATTCCCTTCGATCTTGTCAACAAGGTCATGAACAAGAAGGAACTGGCGAACCTGATCGACCATTGCTACCGCAATCTGGGCGACAAAACGACGGTTCTGCTGGCGGACCGCCTGAAGGACCTGGGATTCAAATACGCCACCAGTTCGGGATGTTCCATTGCCATCCATAACATGGTAATTCCGGCCAACAAGCGGGACATCGTGGCAAAGGCGGACAAGGAAGTCCTCAAGATCCAGAAGCAGTATATGGATGGCTTGATCACGGACGGAGAGCGCTACAACAAGGTCATCGACATCTGGGCGCAGGCGACGGAGCGGGTTGCCCTGGAGATGATGGGAGGGATCGAAAATGAGATTCTGGACGGCAAGGAAGGAGCCAGGAAAAAGTCGGAGAGTTTCAATCCGATTTACATGATGGCCGATTCCGGCGCCCGGGGAAGCGCCGTCCAGATCCGGCAGTTGGCCGGAATGCGTGGCCTGATGGCCAAACCCTCCGGGGAGATCCTCGAGACTCCGATCACGGCCAACTTCCGGGAGGGGCTGACGGTCCTCCAGTACTTTATTTCCACCCACGGCGCCCGGAAGGGGCTCGCCGACACGGCCCTCAAGACAGCCAACTCGGGTTATCTCACCCGGAGACTCGTGGACGTTGCTCAGGATTGCATCATTACAGAAACCGACTGTGGAACCATCGACGGCATCTTTGTCTCCGCCCTGATGGAAGGAGGCGAAATCATCGAGACCGCAGGAGAACGCGTCCTTGGCCGTGTAACCCTGGAAGAGGTGACGGATCCCTTTACGGGTGAAGTTCTCATCCCGGCCAATCAAGCGATCGATGAGGCTCTGGCCGAGAAGATCGACAATGCGGGGATTGAGAAAGTCAAGATCCGTTCCGTTCTGACCTGCAAATCCACCTACGGGGTTTGCGCCATGTGTTATGGCCGGGATCTTGCCCACGGTCATCTGGCAAACATCGGAGAAGCGGTGGGTATCATCGCTGCGCAATCCATCGGCGAACCGGGAACACAGCTGACCATGCGGACCTTCCATATCGGCGGAACGGCCAAGTTCGAGGAACATTCCACGCTGGAGGCCCGGCATGACGGAACCATCAAGTTCGAAGGCCTCCACGTGGTGGATCCGGATCAGGGTGAAACCGACGGGAAAGCCCGGCGTGCGGACCTTGTGGTCATGAACCGGAACGGGGAAATCCATGTGGTGGATGACCAGGGAAGGGCCCGTGGCCGTTATCCCGTGCCCTATGGAGCACACCTCAAGATCCGGGAGGGCCAGAAGGTCTTCGGGCCCGGCAAGGATCCGAAGACGGGGGTGGAGAAGCAGCCAACCCTGATTGCCGAGTGGGATCCGTTCTCGATTCCGATTCTTTCCGAAATGGAGGGGATCGTCAAGTTCGGCGACATTATCGAAGGGAAAACCATGCAGGAACAGGTCGACGAGGTAACAGGCCTGTCCCGGAAGGTGATCGTCGAATTCAAGGGCATGGACCTGAGACCACGTATCTCCATAAAGGACAAGAAAGGCAAAACCGCTAAGGTGCCCGGCAGTAGCGCAGTTGCGCGCCACCTTCTCTCGGTCGGGGTGAACATCGTTGTAACCGAAGGAGATGTGGTACGGGCCGGTGATATTCTCGCGAAGATTCCCCGTGAGACCACGAAGACGAAGGACATCACGGGCGGTCTTCCCCGGGTTGCGGAGCTCTTCGAGGCACGCAAACCGAAAGAATATGCCGTCATCAGTGAAATCGACGGAGTTGTGCTCTATGGAAAGGATGCCAAGGGCAAGCGGAAGGTGGTCATTACTCCCGACATCGGGGAGGAGAAGGAATACCTGATCCCGAAAGGCAAGCACGTCAGCGTTCAGGAAGGAGACCGGATCAAAGCCGGGGAAGCCCTCATGGACGGGGTCCAGAACCCTCACGATCTCCTGACCATCAAGGGAGAGAAGGAACTTGCCCGCTATCTCGTGGACGAAGTGCAGGAAGTGTATCGCCTCCAGGGAGTCAAGATCAACGACAAGCACATGGAGATCATTGTCCGTCAGATGCTCCGGCGGGTCCGGATCAATGATCCGGGAGACACGACCTTCATTGCAGACGAGCAGGTGGAACGATTCCGGTTCCAGGAGGAGAACGCCAGGGTGATGGCGGACGGTGGCCGGCCGGCCACGGGAGAAGCCTTGCTCCTGGGGATCACCAAAGCCTCGCTGTCCACCCAGAGCTTTATTTCGGCGGCATCCTTCCAGGAAACGACGCGAGTACTCACCGAGGCGGCCCTGGCTGGGAAAGTCGATTACTTGAGAGGACTCAAGGAAAACGTGATCATGGGAAGGCTGATCCCGGCGGGAACAGGGCTTGGAATTTACCGGAAGCTTGGGATCAGGACAGCCGAAGAACTTCCCGGGGTCGAAAGTCATGAGGGAGAAGCCGCGGAAAGTGAGAAAGTGCTTGACATAGAGGTCGTCAATTGATATTGAGGCGATCTTTTTGAACGGCCCGAAAAACAAGGGTCATCAACTATTCGAGAGGGAAGCATGCCGACGATCAACCAGCTGATCCGGAAGGGAAGGACCGAGCTGAAAAGAAAATCGAATTCACCCGCTCTTGCCGGCTCCCCCCAGAGGCGGGGAGTGTGTGTCCGGGTGTACACCACGACGCCGAAGAAGCCGAATTCAGCGCTTCGCAAAGTGGCAAGGGTTCGCTTGACGGGCGGTTATGAAGTGACATCCTATATCCCCGGCGTTGGCCATAACCTCCAGGAGCATTCGGTGGTTCTGGTCCGAGGGGGGAGGGTCAAGGATCTTCCTGGCGTCCGCTATCACATTGTCCGGGGTACCCTTGATGCGGTGGGTGTACAGGACCGCAGGCAGGGGAGATCGAAGTACGGATCCAAGAAACCCAGCTAACACGGGGACCGTTCCATGCCGAGAAGAAGAGAAGTAACCAAGAGGGAGATCCTGCCAGACCCGAAATTTCACAACCGGCTGGTGGCAAAGTTTGTCAACAGCCTGATGAAACGGGGCAAGAAAAGTACGGCGGAATCCATTCTCTACGGAGCATTTGATATTATTGAAAAGCGTGTCAAAGATGCCCCACCGGTTGACGTTTTCGAGAAGGCCGTCAACAACGTGAAGCCCATGATCGAAGTGAAGTCGAGAAGAGTGGGTGGCTCCACGTATCAGGTGCCGACGGAAGTGCCGTCGAATCGGCGTCTCGCGCTGGGAATTCGTTGGCTGATTGCCAATGCCAGGGACCGTGCCGAGAAAACCATGCACGAGAAACTGGCGGCGGAGTTGATCGACGCGGCAAACAACCGCGGGGCCGCCATCAAGAAGCGCGAAGCGGTCCATAAGATGGCCGAAGCCAACAAGGCCTTTGCCCACTACCGGTTCTAACGGAACGCCGTGAGAGCGGGTTCGGGCAACGAGGCGTGACGGATAAGAAAGACCATAAGGGGCATCCGGGAAAACAAATCGAACCATTCAGAGCATAAGGAGGTACAGTGAGATGGGAAAGAAGAAATTCGAAAGGACCAAACCGCACGTCAATGTCGGCACCATCGGGCACGTTGACCACGGCAAGACGACCCTCACCGCGGCGATGACGAAGCACCTCGCGCGGAAGGGTTTTGCTGAATTTCGGCCCTTTGATTCCATCGACAATGCCCCTGAAGAAAAGGAGCGGGGAGTCACCATCAACGTCGCCCACGTGGAGTACGAAACAGCGAAGCGGCACTATGCGCACGTCGACTGCCCGGGCCACGCTGACTACATCAAGAACATGATTTCAGGCGCCGCCCACATGGACGGAGCCATTCTCGTCGTTGCCGCCTCCGACGGTCCGATGCCCCAGACCCGGGAGCACATCCTCCTTGCCCGGCAGGTGCGGGTTCCCTGCATCGTCGTGTATCTGAACAAGGTCGACCTGGTGGACGACCCGGAGCTTCTGGATCTCGTCGAGTTGGAACTGAGAGAGCTCCTCTCCAATTACGAGTTCCCGGGAGACGAGATTCCCATCATCCGTGGCTCGGCCCTCAAAGCCCTCGAGTCGGATGACAGCGAATCCGAAGACGTGAAGTCGATCTGGGAGCTCATGGAAGCGGTAGACAACTACATTCCGGAGCCGGCACGGGATATTGAAAAGCCCTTCCTGATGCCCATCGGTGACGTTTTCTCCATCTCCGGGCGTGGTACGGTCGTGACGGGCCGGGTTGACCGCGGGATTATTCATACAGGCGACGAAGTCGAAATCGTCGGAATCCGTCCGACCTTCAAGACCGTCTGCACGGGCGTCGAAATGTTCCGCAAGACCCTCGACGAAGGGCGTGCGGGAGACGACATCGGCGTTCTCCTCCGGGGTACCAAGCGCGAGGACGTGGAGAGAGGGCAGGTTGTCGCCAAGCCGAATTCCATCACGCCGCATACGAAATTCAACGCGGCTGTGTACGTCCTGACGAAGGAAGAGGGTGGAAGGCACACGCCATTCTTCAGCGGGTATCGTCCTCAGTTCTATTTCCGTACAACCGACGTGACCGGCGTCGCCACTCTTCCGGAAGGCGTGGAGATGGTCATGCCTGGCGACAATGTCAACATCGAAGTTCAACTTATCACCCCCATCGCCATGGAAGAACAGCTTCGCTTTGCCATCAGGGAAGGCGGAAGGACTGTCGGGGCTGGTGTGGTGAGCAAGATCATCGAGTAGATGAAGGGTCATTGAGCTGCACATGAAAGATCAGAAAATTCGCATTCGATTGAAGGCGTACGATTACAAGCTGCTTGACCGATCTGTCGGAGATATTGTGGAGACCGCGAAGAGGACGGGCGCCCGGGTGGCCGGTCCGATTCCCCTTCCAACGGACATACACAAATTCTGCGTCAACCGGTCCCCTCATGTGGACAAGAAATCACGGGAGCAGTTTGAGATCCGAACGCATAAACGGCTCATCGACATCATCGAGCCGACCCAGTCCACGGTGGATGCCCTTATGAAGCTGGATCTATCCGCCGGTGTGGACGTGGAGATCAAACTGTAACCGTCCGGAACAGCGAGAGGAATTGCGCTTCGTTTCGGCAACGGAAGACTGGGATGGACATGAGTACAGGACTGATTGGTAAAAAGCTGGGGATGACCCAGATTTTCTCGGAGGATGGCGTTGCCGTTCCGGTAACGGTCATCGAGGTAACGCCGTCTGTGGTGATACAGAAAAAGACCCTGGAAAAAGACGGTTATGAGGCGGTTCAACTGGGTTTTGATCGGGTGAAACAGGGGCGTCTTACGAAACCGTTGCAGGGTCACTTCCGGGCGGCTGACCGTGGATACTTCAGAGTTCTCAGGGAGGTAAAGGCATTCCCAGAGCCCTGCGAGATCGGCCAGGAACTGAAGGTGGATCTTTTTTCCGCCGGCGATCATGTCGATATAATTGGAACGACGAAGGGCAAAGGATTCGCCGGTGTCATCAAGCGCCACGGATTCGGTGGAGGGAGAGCGACCCACGGATCCATGTTTCACAGGGCTCCTGGATCAATCGGTGCAAGTGCGTATCCATCCCGTGTATTCAAAGGGACGCGTCTTCCGGGCCAGATGGGTGGAATTCAGAAGACAGTCCAGAACCTCACGGTTGTTGCGGTTCGAACGGACAAGAATCTTCTGCTTGTGAAGGGGCCGGTTCCTGGAAGCCGGAAGGGTTATATTCTCATTAAAAAATCGAATAGAATGGCGAGTTAGATAGGTCCGGGGTGAAAGCATGCCGCTGGTGAATGTTTACGATATTGAATTTAAGAAGGTCTCGGAGATCGAGTTGGATGAAGCTGTTTTCGGGGCGGATGTCAACGAAGCTCTTCTTCATGAAGTGGTGAGGATGCAGATGGCTTCCCGAAGAAGCGGCACGGCGTCGACCAAGGAACGGAGCGATGTCCAGGGTAGCAGTCGCAAACTCTGGCGCCAGAAAGGTACAGGGCGCGCCCGTGTCGGGAATGTTCGCTCTCCCATTTGGCGGAAGGGAGGCGTCGTTTTCGGTCCCCACCCGCGTGATTATTCTTTCAAGATGCCAAAGAAGATGCGCCGCTCGGCTCTACGATCCGCATTGAGTCTGAAGATCCGGGAAGAAAAGGTTCTCGTACTGAATGACTTTCCCCTGGATGAGATCAAGACAAAAAAGTTTCAGGCAGTCGTAGAACGTCTCGGTCTGAAAACGGCTCTGTTTGTCTTGGACCAGGCCAATGTGGTCCTTGAAAAGTCATCCCGGAACATCCCGGAGATCAAGATGATCCGTTCGGAAGGCCTGAATGTGTACGATATCCTGAAATACCAGCACCTGGTTCTGCTGGAGCCTTCCGTGAAGAAGATAGAGGGGGCACTGCTTTCATAATGGAACACTATGAAATCGTCAAGAAGGCCATCCTGACGGAGAAGAGCACTGTCGCAAAGGACGAGGCCAACAAGTATGTTTTTGAAGTGGATCCGAGGGCAAACAAAATCGAGATCACCCAGGCTGTCGAGAGGCTGTTCAAGGTGAAGGTTCTGGAAGTCAATGTCATGAATATCGAGGGAAAAAGCAAGCGCACAGGAAAAATTCTGGGCCGGCGGAAATCCTGGAAGAAGGCAGTTGTTACTCTGGCCCCGGGCAGTCGCATTGAACTGTACGAAGGGGTGTAGGGGGAGAGGAACTGAAGCATGGGAATCGTCAAGTACAAACCCACGTCGCCCGGGAGGAGGTTCCAGACCTGCTCGGATTTTCGGGAAATCACTTCTTCGGATCCGGATAAGTCTCTCCTCAAGTCGCTTCCGAGGACAGGGGGACGGAATAACAAGGGGCGGATGACGAGCAGGAACGTCGGTGGTCGACACAAGAGGCGTTATCGCCTGATCGATTTCCGAAGGGATAAAACGGACATTCCCGCGAAAGTGGCAACCATCGAATATGATCCGAACCGCTCTTCGCGAATTGCCCTTCTGAAGTATGTTGATGGCGAGAAACGATACATTCTCGCTCCCGACAAACTCCAGGTGGGAGACACGGTAGTCAGCAGCGAGAAGGCGGATGTCAAGCCGGGAAACTCTGTTATCCTGAAAAACATTCCCCTGGGATCCCTGATTCATAACATCGAGTTGAAGATTGGGCGAGGAGGACAACTCATCCGCTCCGCCGGAACATACGGTCAGTTGATGGCAAAAGAAGGAGGATATGCGCAGGTGCGTCTACCCTCCGGAGAAGTCAGGAAAATCAGGCTGGAGTGCAGGGCAACCATCGGACAGGTGGGCAACACGGATCACGAAAACATCAGCATCGGCAAGGCGGGCCGTTCCCGTTGGGCTGGCCGGCGCCCGCACACGCGTGGAGTGGTGATGAATCCAATTGATCATCCCATGGGTGGCGGCGAAGGAAAGTCTTCCGGCGGTCGGCATCCCTGTACCCCTTGGGGAATTCCGACGAAGGGGCACAAGACGAGAAAAAACAAGCGATCCGATAAGTACATTGTCAAGAAAAGGGGTTAGCGAGCGGTGGCACGTTCAATCAAGAAAGGTCCCTACGTCGAAGAGAGCCTGATCCGGAAGGTTCGGCAAGTTGAAGCTTCGGCAAGCAAGGCGGTCATCAAGACATGGTCGCGCCGGTCCACGATAACGCCCGAATTTATCGGCCAGACGTTTGCCGTCCACAACGGGAAGAAGTTTATTCCTGTCTTTGTGACGGAAAACATGGTGGGGCATAAACTAGGTGAGTTCGCACCGAGCCGGACATTCTTCAACCATGCCGGGGACCGGAAATCAAAAGTGAAGAAGTGAACGTTGCCGGTCGAGGCCGGTTGTCGGGAGTAATCAATATATGGAAGCGAAGGCATCTGCGAAATACGTTCGAATATCACCGCAAAAGGCGCGACTGGTAGTTGATCTGGTCCGTGGCAAGAGCGTGGAAGAAGCACAGAACATACTGAAGTTTGCACGGAAAAAGGCAGCCGGAATGGTCGAGAAGGTTCTCAAGTCCGCTTTTGCTAATGCAAAGCAGAACCCGAATGTCGACGAGAACGTCCTGTATGTGAAGAAGATTTTCGTGGATCAGGGACCTTCCCTGAAACGATGGCGGGCGAGAGCCCAGGGAAGGGCGGCCGGGATCAAAAAGCGGATGAGCCATATTACCGTTGTCCTGGACGAGCGATGAAGAACAAGGAGGTGACCCGTTGGGGCAGAAGGTAAACCCGATCGGCTTCAGGCTGGGGGGAATCAAGACGTGGCGTTCGCAGTGGTATGCCGATAAAAATTATCATGATCTCCTTCACGAAGACATCCGGATACGGACCTTCCTGAAGAAGAAACTCTATCAGGCTGGTGTGTCGAGGATCGAGATCGAGCGCGCTGCAAGCAAAGCGAAGGTTAATATTTTTGCGGCCCGCCCAGGCATAATCATCGGCAAAAAAGGTTCTGAGGTTGAGAAGCTCAAAAAGGATCTGCAGCAACTTTCCAAGAGCGAGGTCATTGTAAACATACTTGAGGTACGAAAACCGGAAGTGGATGCGCAGCTCGTCGCAGAGAATATCGCCCTTCAACTGGAGCGTCGCGTAGCGTTCCGGCGGGCCATGAAAAAGTGTGTGACCGGGGCTCTCAAATTCGGGGCGAAAGGGATCCGCGTCATGTGCGCCGGTCGGCTGGGAGGAGCGGAAATGGCCCGTTCCGAATGGTATCGGGAAGGAAGAGTGCCCCTGCACACGCTGCGGGCCGATATCGATTGGGGCTTTGCCGAAGCCCGCACGGCATATGGTGCGATCGGTGTAAAGGTCCTTATATTTAACGGCGAGGTGTTGCCGGGAAAGAAAGAACAGCCGAAGGGATAGGGGCTCCGTTGCTTCGGGAAAGAGTGGTGAGGTAACCCGAAGTGATGGGAGACAGGGCAAGACAGGGAGATAAGAACGATGTTAATGCCGAGACGGGTAAAATACAGGAAGCTTCAGCGAGGCCGTATGTCGGGAAAGGCGACCCGTGGAAATTCCGTGGCATTTGGAGAATTTGGCCTTCAGGCTACAGAATGCGGATGGATTACAGCCCGCCAGATCGAGTCGGCACGTATTGCCATGACGCGTCACGTGAAAAGAGGGGGCAAGATCTGGATTCGGATATTTCCTCACAAGTCCATTACCAAGAAGCCTGCAGAAACCCGTATGGGAAAAGGGAAGGGAGCTCCCGAAGATTGGGTGGCGGTGGTCAAGCCCGGAACGGTGCTCTATGAAATGGAAGGCGTTGACGGCGATGTGGCCAAGGAGGCATTCCGGCTGGCGGCCCACAAACTGCCTATAAGCACGCGGTTCCTGACAAGGGAGTTGTCCAGTGAAGAATAAAGATATCAAGGACTTGTCGCTTGATGAGTTGAAGCAGAAGGAGAAGGACCTCCGGGAGGAACAATTCCGTCTTCGGATGCGTCATGCGGCTGGACAGCTCGAGTCGCCTGCCTCGCTGGTCCATGTCAGGAAAAATATCGCCCGGGTCAAGACGGTGTTGAGGGAGAAGGAGGCGATCGGATAGCATGGGGGAGCGGGATAACAAGAGGACCATTCAAGGGGTCGTCGTCAGCAACAAGATGGACAAGACGATCGTCGTCCGTTCCGAAAGGCTGGTCAAGCATCCTGTCTTTCAAAAGTACGTTCGGAAGTATGCCCAGTACATGGCCCAAGACGAAAAGAATGAATGCGGAATCGGAGACCGGGTACTGATCGTGGAATCCAGGCCGTTGAGCCGGAGGAAGCGGTGGCGCATGCGGGAAGTTCTTGAGAAAGCCAAGTAGTTGCGACCGGCAGGAAGCGGAAAGAAGTCCAGCGGGGTGAAGTCATGATTCAGATGCAGACAGTCCTCAATGTAGCCGATAATTCGGGAGCCAAAAAGGTTGCCTGTATTAAGGTGCTTGGAGGCTCGCGGAGAAGATATGCCCGTGTAGGGGATGTTATCGTCGTCTCCGTGAAGGAGGCTCTTCCAAACTCCAAGGTGAAGAAGGGCGACGTAATGAAGGCGGTGGTAGTGAGGACCGTGAAAGAGGTTCGGCGGCAGGACGGTTCATACTTGAAATTTGATGATAATTCCGCCGTTCTGATTTCGAACCAGATGGAGCCCATCGGCACCCGTATTTTCGGACCTGTGGCGCGGGAGCTCAGGGCCAAGCAGTTCATGAAGATAATCTCGCTGGCTCCGGAAGTTCTCTGAACCGGCTCCGTATGAAATTCTGGGGAACGATCAATGCATGATATGTTGTTGAAGAAGGGCGACATGGTAAAGGTTATTGCCGGAAAGGAAAAAGGGAAAACCGGCAAAATCCTCAAAACGATCGGTGAAAAAAATCGGATCGTCGTTGAGAAAGTCAATGTCGTAAAAAGGCACAAAAGACCGGATGCGAAGGGCAAGGGCGGGATTCTGGAGAAGGAGAGTTCCATTGATGCCTCCAACGTGATGCTTCTCTGCAGCAAATGCAACACGGGTGTTCGAATCGGACATCAGGTCCTGGAGGATGGGAAGAAAGTCCGCATCTGCCGAAAATGCCAAGAGATATTGGATGCATAGGGTCATGGTGATGGCAAGACTGAAAACACATTACAACAAGGAAGTTATCCCGGCTCTGATGAAGGAGTTCGGGTACCGGAACAAGATGCAGGTTCCGCGGATTGAAAAGATCGTTGTAAACATGGGACTGGGAGAAGCAATCCAGAACGTGAAGATCTTGGAAAGTGCAGCCGCGGAGATTGCCCTGATCACCGGTCAGAAGCCCATTATCACGAAGGCCAAGAAATCCATCGCCACCTTTAAATTGCGGCAGGGGATGTCCATTGGCTGTTGTGTAACCCTCCGAAGCGAGCGGATGTATGAGTTCTTCGACCGGCTTGTCAATGTGGCGCTTCCCAGGGTTCGTGACTTCCGCGGGATTTCTCAGAAGTCCTTCGACGGGAGAGGGAACTTTGCAATGGGGCTGAAAGAGCAGATCATTTTTCCGGAAATCGATTACGACAAGATCGACAAGATCAAAGGGATGAACGTTGTGATCGTGACGAGCGCCAGGTCGGATGATGAAGCAAGATACCTGTTGAAGCTCATGGGGATGCCCTTCAGAAACTGAGAGAAACCAAAAGAGGAGTTCGGGAGGATCGGGCGTGGCGAAGAAGTCCCTGCTTGCCAAAGCAAAACGGAAACCGAAGTTTTCGGTTAGGCAGTATAACCGTTGTCCGATTTGCGGAAGACCACGGGCGTACTACCGCAAATTCGACATGTGCAGGATTTGTCTGCGGAACCTTTCCCTGAAAGGGGATGTTCCAGGCGTTATCAAATCCAGCTGGTAACCCAATATTCGAGGAGTCTTCACGATGGGGATGACGGATCCGATTGCGGATATGCTGACCCGGATCAGAAATGCCAACCGGGTTCATTTTAAGAGTGTTGATGTGCGGCTTAGCCGGATCAACCTGGATATTGCAAAGGTGTTGAAGCGGTCTGGATTCATTGGTGGATTCGACGTGAAGAAAGACAGCGACGGGATGGAATTCCTTCGGGTGTATCTCAGATATCCTGATCCCAGAAAGACGGTCATCACCGGCATTCAGAGAGTAAGCAAACCCGGAAGAAGGGTTTACGTAGGTTGTGAAAAGATCCCGAAGGTTCTGAACGGCTATGGCATCGCAATTCTGTCTACGTCAAAGGGCGTCATGACAGACCGGGAGGCGAGGGAACAGAACGTAGGTGGTGAGGTCATCTGCAGCGTTTGGTAAGCGGCAGAAAGCAAGGTGCAGGAGAACGCATTCCATGTCCAGGATTGGTAAGAAACAGATAGCGCTTCCCGACGGGGTGAAGGTGCATCAGGAGGGAGACGCCGTTCGGGTGGATGGCCCGAAGGGAGTTCTTTCAGCATCGATTCCAAAGGGAATTCAGATGATCGTGGAAAACAAGCAGATCACGATCCAGAGAAATACCGACAACCGCTATGATCGATCCTTTCACGGGTTGACGAGAACACTTGTCGCTAACATGGTGACGGGTGTCAGCGCAGGTTTTGAGAAAAAACTGGAGATCGCGGGCGTTGGATACCGGGCCGAACTGGTTGAAAACAACCGGTTGAAACTCATTGTCGGTTACTCCAGCCCTTTGGAATACGTGATTCCGGAAGGAATCAGCGTAAAAATCGACAAGCAGGTGAACCTGCTTGTCACGGGTATTGACAAGCAGTTGGTAGGCCGCGTAGCCGCCGAGATCCGAGCGCTCCGAAAGCCGGAGCCTTATAAGGGAAAAGGGATCCGGTATACGGGCGAGACAGTACGAAGGAAGGTTGGGAAATCCATCGGCTCCAAGTAAAACGCCGAGGCGTCGCGGCAGAGAGGTGAACCATTGTCGTCCAAGAGGATTCAGCAGGTCAAGGATAAGCGGAAGAAGAGGGTTCGGGGCAAGATCTTTGGTACAGGTGCCAGGCCCCGGCTTTCTGTATTCCGCAGTTCGAAGCACATTTACGTGCAGGCCATCAATGATCAGGAAAGTAGAACGCTGGTGGAGGCATCCACGCTGCATGCGGATCTTCGCGGCCGCGTAACGGACCTGAAAAAGCAGGACGCAGCCCGGGAGGTTGGCAAGCTTGTGGCAAGCCGTCTGATGGATCTGGGAGTCAGGCAGGTTATATTCGATAGAGGGGCTTATCTCTTTCATGGCCGGGTGAAAGCCTTGGCCGATGCGGCGCGGGAGGCCGGTCTGGATTTCTAATATGAGCCGAGAGTTTGAAGGAAGGAAGGGATCCTTGGAAAAGAGAGGCATGGAGGAGTCGGATCTCCTCGACCGCGTCATCACCATCAACCGTACGGCAAAGGTTGTCAAGGGCGGAAGGCGGTTCCGTTTCAGTGCCATCGTCGTTGTGGGTGACGGAAAGGGTTCGGTTGGGGCCGGCCTCGGGAAAGCGCACGAAGTGCCGGAAGCGATTCGCAAGGGCATGGAGCAGGCAAAGAAGAATATGATTCCCGTTGCAGTCATCCAGGGGACCATTCCCTACGAGGTCGTTGGTCAGTTCGGAGCGGGCAGGGTTCTGCTGAAGCCCGCCTCTGCAGGGACCGGCTTGATCGCAGGCGGCGCCGTAAGGGCCGTCCTTGAATGCGCAGGGGTCCACAACATTCTGACGAAATGCCTGGGGTCCCACAACCCGCATAATCTGGTGAAGGCCACGCTGGAGGGACTTTCCCAGTTGAGGCGGCCGGAGGACATTGCGGCCCTGCGGGGAAAATCCTGAGGAGCCGGGAGATACAGCCGTGGATAAGAAACTGAAAATCACGCAGGTAAAGAGCTATATAGGGCGGCCGGAGGCCCATCGCAAGGTTCTCAAGGGGATCGGGCTGGGGAGGATCAACAAGGCCGTCGTTCTGGAGGACACGCCTGCCATTCGTGGAATGGTGCAAAAGGTGATCCACTTGGTCGCGGTGGAAGAGATCGAGGTCCACAAATCATGAATCTTGGATCATTAAAACCCTCTGAGGGTTCGCGAAAGAAAAGGAAGCGAGTTGGCCGCGGAGAAGGATCCGGTCATGGCGGGACATCCTGTCGTGGTCACAAGGGGCAGAACGCACGCTCCGGAAGCAGCAGGAATCCGGGGTTTGAAGGCGGACAGATGCCTTTGTATCGCAGAATTCCCAAGAGAGGATTTCGGAATCCGTTTCGCAAGGATATAGCCATTATCAACGTCAGCCAGTTGAACCGCTTCCCCGAAGGAACAATCATTGACGAATCGCTACTGATCCAGAGCGGCCTCGTCCGTAACGTTGGTGACGGAATCAAGGTTCTCGGGAAAGGATTGGTCGACAGGCCTCTGTCGGTAAAACTTGAAATGGTCAGTCGGGGGGCCAAGGAGAAGATTCTTGCCGCCGGCGGCTCCGTCGTCGAGGGGGCCTGATCTTGTTAGGCGGGTTCTCAAATATCCCGAAGATCCCGGAACTCCAGAAAAGGATCCTCATCAGCTTTTTGCTGTTGTCGGTTTACCGGATCGGGGCTCATGTCCCAACCCCCGGAATTGATTCTGTAGCGCTGGCTGCGTTTTTCGAACAAGCCAGGGGTTCACTCCTGGGGCTCTTTGACATGTTTGCCGGAGGAGCACTGAGCAATTTCTCCGTGTTCTCGCTGGGCATCATGCCCTATATCAGTTCCTCCATCATATTGCAGCTTCTGACCATTGCCATTCCTCATCTGGAGAGGCTTTCCAAGGAGGGGGAGGCGGGAAGAAGAAAAATCACCCAGTATACCCGTTACGGGACAGTACTGCTGAGCATAATTCAGGGCTTCGGAATCGCGGTGGGACTCGAGAGCATGGCCGGCCCCAATGGTGCCTCTATCGTCCTCGATCCTGGGTGGGGATTCCGCCTCATGACCATGATCACCCTCACGGCAGGCACTGCATTTATCATGTGGCTGGGGGAACAGATTACGGAACGGGGAATCGGTAACGGGATCTCGCTGATCATTTTTGCCGGGATCGTTTGCCGGGCTCCGGCAGCGATCTTCAACACATTCCGCCTGCTCTCCAGCGGTGAAATGGGAGTTTTCTTCATTCTCCTGCTAATCATTTTGATGGTCGGTGTGGTTGGCGTAATCGTGTTTGTGGAGAGTGCGCAAAGGAGAATTCCAATCCAGTACGCGAAACGGGTTGTGGGGAGAAAGGTTTACGGTGGGCAGACAACGCACCTCCCGCTCAAAGTAAATACGGCCGGCGTTATCCCGCCGATTTTTGCGTCCTCCATCATCATGTTTCCGGCGACACTGGCCAACTTCATCGCCCATCCCTGGATGAAAGTCGTTTCAGATGCTCTTGTTCCGGGTAGGATGGCTTACGAACTTCTGTATATAGGTTTCATCGTTTTCTTCTGTTATTTTTATACGGCGGTTGTCTTCAATCCCGTTGATGTTGCGGATAACATAAAGAAATACGGCGGGTACATTCCCGGAATCCGACCGGGAAAGAAAACGGCCGAATATATCGATGCCGTACTGTCGAGGCTGACCTTCGGAGGCGCGATTTATGTTTCTGCGGTTTGCGTGCTGCCGAGCATTCTGATTAGTAACTTCAACGTTCCTTTCTATTTTGGTGGGACGGCTTTGTTGATTGTGGTTGGTGTAGCCCTGGATACGGCCGGTCAGATCGAGACGCACCTTCTGACACGGCAGTACGAAGGATTCCTGAAAAAAGGCCGTCTGGCCAAGCGGCGTTGAGACCAGAAAGTTTCGACGGCTGTTATGGTTATCCTGAAATCGCCGGAAGAAATCGAGACTATCCGAGGCGCCAATCAGATTGTGGCGGAGATACTCAGCGAACTGGAGAAAATGATAAAACCGGGGATCACGACCCGGGAGTTGGACCGTCACTCGGAAATGCTTACAAGGAAAAGGGGTGCGAAGCCGGCCTTCAAGGGATACAGGGGCTACCCTTTCTCTCTCTGTGCCTCCGTAAACGCAGAGGTAGTCCACGGGATGCCGTCGGACCGGATTCTCCGGGAGGGTGACATTGTCGGACTGGACTTCGGAGCCCTGTACAAGGGTTACTACGGCGATGCTGCCATTACGGTTCCCGTGGGTGAGGTTTCCGAAGAGGCAAAAAAACTTATTCGTGTAACAGAAGAGTGCCTTTATAAGGGGATTGAACAAGCAAGAAGTGGTCAGCGACTGGGTGATATTTCCGCGGCCATTCAGAAACATGTGGAGAACGCAGGCTTTTCTGTCGTGAGAGACTTTGTCGGTCATGGAATCGGCAAGACACTTCACGAGGAACCTCAGATTCCGAACTACGGAATAGAGAAGCGCGGGATTGAGTTAAAGGCGGGAATGGTGCTTGCCATCGAACCCATGGTTAATCAGGGGGGATGGCGGGTTCGGGTGATGAACGATGGATGGACGGTTGTAACAGCGGACGGAAGGCTGTCCGCTCACTTCGAACATTCTATCGCCATTACGAAAAACGGTCCCGTGATCTTGAGCCGCATTCATTGAGAGCGGACTCTTCAGCAGAGGATTTGAAGGAGCCGGTACGGAGACATGGCAAAGGAAGAATCCATAGAGGTGGAAGGCCGGGTCGTTGAACCCTTGCCAAACGCCATGTTCCGGGTGGAGCTGGAGAACGGTCATCGCGTTCTGGCCCACATTTCCGGAAAGATGCGGATGCATTTTATCAAGATTCTACCGGGGGACCGGGTCACCGTGGAGCTTTCACCATATGACCTGACCAGGGGAAGGATCATATACCGGGCAAAATGAAAGGCTGGCGGATCGCCCCGGATCGAAAAACGACAGGGAATCTGACAGCAGGGAGGGAGTGTCGTGAAAGTACGGTCTTCCGTGAAGAAAATCTGTGATAAATGCAAGATCGTCAAGAGGCGTGGCGTGCTCAGGGTCATCTGTGAGAATCCGAAGCATAAGCAGCGTCAGGGATAATTCGTACCAGGAGGTTTTCAGTGGCGCGCATTGCCGGAGTGGATTTGCCGAAAAACAAGCGGATGGAGATTGCCCTGACCTACATCTATGGCATCGGTCGGACGAAGTCCCTGCAGATCCTCAAGGAAGCGGGGATAGCTCCCGAGACCAAGACGGATGTACTCGCGGACGCGGAGATTACCGCCATCCGGAATATTATCGACCGGGAACACAAGGTAGAGGGCGATCTTCGCAGGGATATATCCATGGCCATCAAGAGGCTGATGGATTTGGGTTCCTACCGCGGTTTGAGGCACAGGAAGGGACTGCCCGTACGGGGACAGCGTACCCGAACAAACGCAAGGAGCCGGAAAGGTCCCAGGCGAGGCGTCGGGGCCAAGAAAAAGTAGCGACAAAGCGCTCACGGAGGAATCATGGCTAGGCCAGCGCGAAAGACGGGCAAGAAGAAGGAAAAAAAGAACATTGCGGAAGGGGTGGCCCATATCCAGTCGACGTTCAATAACACCATCATCACCATTACTGACCTCAGCGGGAACGTGATCGCCTGGTCCTCTGCGGGAGTTCAGGGTTTCAAGGGTTCCCGGAAGAGCACGCCCTTCGCGGCGCAGATGGCGGCGGAAGACGCAGTTAAAAAGGCTAAGGAACACGGGATGAGAACCGTTCAGGTGTATGTACGTGGTCCCGGTGCTGGTCGGGAGTCGGCACTCAGGGCTCTCCAGGTTGCAGGTTTGAACATCAGCCTGATCAGGGATGTCACCCCGATCCCACATAACGGATGCCGTCCGCCCAAGAGGCGGCGTGTGTAAGACCTGGGTGAGATTCGTCCAGGCAGATTTCCATTAACATTAGCAGATGAGCTGAGGGAGGAACCGTTGGCGAGATATACGGAATCCGCATGCAGGCGGTGCCGGAGAGAGGGACTGAAGCTTTACCTCAAGGGAGACCGTTGTTACAGCGAAAAGTGCGCCTATGAAAGGCGTGGCTATGCACCGGGCGAGCACGGTCAGATTCGGAAAAAATTCTCCGATTACGGCGTCCAGTTGAGGGAGAAGCAGAAGCTCAAGAGGATGTATGGGGTGTTGGAGAAGCAGTTCCGCGGCTATTTCGAGATGGCAGATCGACAGAAAGGAATTACCGGAACCAACCTTCTGGTTCTTCTGGAGCGCCGATTGGATAATATGGCTTTCAGGATGGGATTTGCCACTTCACGAACAGAGGCTCGCCAGATGGTCCGGCACAACCATTTCCTGGTGAACTCCAAGCCGGTCAATATTCCTTCATACCTTGTCAAAGCAGGCGACTCGATCGAAGTTCGAGAGGGAAGCCGAAAAGTTGAAAGGATTGTAGAGGCCATGGAGACGGTAGCCAGGCGGGGAGTTCCTACCTGGTTGGAACTGGATAAGGAGAACTTCCGGGGGGGCGTCAAAGCTCTTCCCAGCCGAGAAGAACTCACCATGCCCGTACAGGAGCAGCTGGTCGTCGAGTTGTATTCGAAATAACAGCTGATGACTTGGCTTGAAAATGGCGGAAAGGAAATCACGTCTATGCAAAGCAATTGGCGCAGTCTGATACGGCCCAAGCGTATCGAGTGCGATGAGGGCACGCATACCCGTTCCTATGGAGAGTTCACCTGCCAGCCCTTGGAGAGAGGATTCGGCATCACGCTGGGCAACGCCCTGCGAAGGGTGCTCCTGTCATCCATTCAGGGAGCGGCGGTTGTTTCCGTAAAGTTCGACGGTGTCCTTCATGAATTTGACACAATTCCGGGTGTAAAAGAGGATGTAACGGACATCATCCTCAACATTAAAGGTGTCCGTTTCAAGATGCACGGGGATGGTCCCCGAACAGTAACCATTGACCGCTCGAAGGGTGGAACCGTCACGGCGGCGGACCTCACAACGGACGGAACGGTAGAGGTGCTCAATCCGGAGCATTATATCGCCACCCTGTCGGGGGAGGCGCCGTTTAAGGCCTCCATGGTCGTGAAGATGGGGAAGGGATATGTCCCGGCGAAGCGGGAGCGGGATGTCGATCAGCCGGAAGGGACGATCAACATTGACGCCATCTTCTCGCCGATGAAGAAGATCAATTATACCGTAACTTACGCCCGTGTGGGCCAGGTAGCGGATTACGACAAACTGATCCTGGAAGTATGGACCGACGGGAGTGTCCTGCCTGAGGACGCCGTGGCGTATGCCGCAAAGATCCTCAAGGATCAGCTGGACACCTTCATCAATTTCGACGAGGTGGAGGAAGAGGAGGCGCCCGCGCAGGAACCGGAGCGGGATGTCAACGAAATGCTGCTCCGCAGCGTTGACGACATGGAACTCTCCGTGCGTTCTGCCAACTGCCTGAAGAACGCAGGCATCAAACTCATCGGGGAGCTTGTCCAGAAGTCGGAAGCGGAGATGCTCAAGACTAAGAATTTCGGAAGGAAATCGCTCAACGAAATCAAGACGATTCTGGACGAAATGGGCCTCAATTTCGGGATGAAACTCGAATTCCCACCCTGGAACCGGGCCGCCGAAGCGGATGAGCTAGGCGGGGGCCGGGACAGTTAACCATCCGTCGAGGAAAGGACCGGACTCATGCGTCACCGGAAACTGACAACGAAACTTGGAAGAACATCCAGCCACCGGAAAGCCATGTTCCGCAACATGGTTACGTCCTTCTTGAAATACGAGAAGATCGAGACAACGGACATCAAGGCGAAGGAACTGCGGCGTGTCGCGGAGAAGATGGTCACCCTGGGAAAACGGGGTGATCTCCATGCCCGGCGGCAAGCTCTGGCCTATGTGCGGGACCGGGATGTCGTGGAGAAGTTATTCGAGCAGATCTCGTCAAGATTCAAGGAGCGCAAGGGCGGCTACACAAGAATCGTGAAGACCGGTTACAGGACCGGCGACAATGCCCCCATGGCCCTCATCGAATTCGTCGGGGGAGAGAAGGAAAAGGCCCAGAAGGCCAAGAAGACCCAGAAGGGCAAGCAGAAAACCGCCTGATGAAACGCGGCCGGACAGTTCCGGTCGGATGGTTGCCCTGAGAACTGACGAGAGGCAGGCCGATCAAGCCTGCCTCTTTTTTTCTTGTCTTTTTCCGGGTTCGGAGATACTTATCCAACGCAGGAAAAACCGGGTTGATCCCGAAAAGGATAGCCGACGAAAGGAGGTACCATGGCGGATATCAAGATTGGAGAAGTTGTGAAGTTTTTTGCGAAGCCAAGCGTCGCCGCCGTCAAGATCACGGACGGGGAACTCAAGGTCGGGGAATCCATCAAGTTTTTTGGCCACACAACCGATTTGACGATGGCGATCGATTCCATGGAGGTAAACAACCAGAAGGTGGAAAAGGCCGTAGCGGGTGATTACATCGGCATCAAGGTGGCCGATCGGGTCCGACCCGGCGACGAGGTCTTCAAGGTCGAATAGCCGGGCAGATCATCACCAGGTTCAGGAAGGCCATGGGCTGGCGTGTTTTATCCGCCGGGTTCATGGCTTTTTTCTTATCATTCCCAGCGGTCCTTTGTGATCATGTCCTATCAGGAAGCCGTCCGGTATCTTGCATATCTCAGCGGAATGGGTATCAGGCTGGGCCTCGGTCGCCTGTGCCGAGTTCTGGAGCACCTGGGCCGTCCCCAGGACGCCTGCCCTGCGGTGATCATTGCGGGTACAAACGGCAAGGGGTCCGTCGCCGCCGTTATGGCATCCGTTCTTCATGCCGCAGGGCTCCGCGTTGGTCTCTACACGTCCCCTCACCTGGTGGACCTGCGGGAGAGAATCCGGGTTGCGGGCAACTGGATTGAGGAGGAGAATTTCTGCCGCCATGTCCTTGAGATCCGGAGGGTGCTCGCAGAGGATACCCTTACCTATTTTGAATTTGTCACTGCGGTTGCGTTTCTCGAATTCCGCCGGGCCGGCGCTGATGTCGCCATTCTGGAGGTGGGCATGGGCGGCAGGCTCGACGCCACCAATCTGGTCGCGAATCCGGTCGTGTCCGTGATTACGACCATCGGGCTGGAGCACACGGCCTACCTGGGCAGGACACTCCGTGATATTGCCGGGGAAAAAGCAGGAGTAATCCGTGAAGGAGGAACCTGCATTACAGGCGTCCGCCAGGCTTCGGTCCGGCGCGTGCTGGAGGAGACATGCCAGAAGAAAAAAGCGACGATCCTCAGGCTGGGTCAGGAGTTCAAAGCCCGTTCCCTGGGGCGGGGAAAATTCTCCTACCAGGGCCGGCTTTGGCAGGAGCACTTCCTGCCGTGTCCACTCCGGGGCAGGCATCAGATCGATAATGCCGCTTTGGCCCTCGCAGCCCTGGAGGTCATGGCCGATCGGGGTTTTCCTGTGGACGGGGCGGCGATTCGATCCGGCCTGGCGATGACCCGCTGGGAAGGACGGATGGAAACGATTCCAGGAAGTCCGCCCGTCATTCTCGACGGGGCCCACAATCCCGCAGCGATGTCCGTTCTCTGCCGGGCCTTGAAAGAGGAGGCGGCCGCCAGGCCCATTGTCTTTCTTTTCGGGGTGCTGGGGGACAAGGACGCTGCATCCATGCTGAAGAAAATGCGCAACGTGGCTTCGGGGGTGATTCTCACGGAAACCCTGTCGGAACGCGGCCTCTCTCTGGAAGAGCTTCAGAAACTCGCGTCCCGTCTGTTATCGGTTCCCGTTGAGGTCTGCCCGGATCCGCAGGCGGGCTTGCAGAAGGCTCGGAAGAAAGCAGGGAATCAAGGTCTGGTCTGTGTGACCGGCTCACTCTATCTGGTTGGCGCCATGAAAAAGCTGTTCCCTCCTGCAGCAGAATATGATACGGATAGCCCTCCGTAAATGCAGGATTGTACAAGGATATCCCCTTACAACCAGGAACAGGGTCCCATGGGTGCAGGCAAATCCAGACGCATCATCCCGCTTTTCTTATTTCTTTTCCTCTTTTTTTATCTTTTATGTCCCCTGAAGGCCGTCGCTTCCGCGGCGCCTGCGGCCGTTGTTCCGGAAGGGCCTCAACCGGAATCCTTGCAAGCTGTAACTGCGGCGGAAGCGAAGGGTGACCGGACGGAAGGACAGCCCACGGAGCGGGAAAAGACCGACACGGGAAGCGAATCCTCGACGGCGGCAGCCCATGAAGCCTTCACCGGAACGGTAACGGATCCATTCGGAAAGCCCCTTGCGGAATCCCTGGTGGAACTGGTTCACAGACCCGAAATCCGGGTCCTGACCGACCGCGATGGCCGCTTCTCCATCTCCAGCCCCCACGGCGAGCCGTTTATACTCATGGTCACCCGGACGGGGTATCTGCCCCTCTTCATTTCCCGGCCGGAGCACAGCGGTCCCGTTGCGGGCGGACCGCAGCGCCATGTTCTGTACCCTGATGAAACAAGCACTGCCCCGCCCGTCGGTAAGGCCGGTCCCGTTGAGGTTGAGGCGGACCAGTTCGGCTACGAGCAGGATCCCGAAGCGTATCTGGCAACGGGTAATGTCTTCATCACCTATGACAGCACGATCCTCGTAGCGGAGAAGGTCCGCATCGACCGGATCACCGACGAGGCTTCGGCGGAAGGGAACGTGCTGGTCCTCGGTGACGGAGACATCCTGGAGGGAGACAGGGGGAAACTCAAACTCGAGGCCAAGACGGGCGTTATATACAAAGGCCGCCTGTTCCTGGCGAAGAACCATATGTACATCCAGGGGGACCGGATCGAAAAGCGGGCCGAAGCCACCTACTGGGTGGAAAATGCGTCGGCCACGCCCTGCGATGGAGAAAAGCCTGACTGGCGATTCACCGGTCGGGAACTCGATGTTACCGTCGACGGGTATGGCAAGATTTATCATGGGCGTTTCGAGGTATTGAACAAGCCCGTGATATACACCCCGTTTCTGCTTTTCCCGGCAAAGACCACCCGACAGACCGGTTTCCTCCTGCCCTACATGTCCTATTCAAGAGACAAACTGGGCGTGGACGTGCAGGTACCCTTCTACTGGGCTGCGACGAAGAACATCGATGCAACTCTTTATACGCGCTTCATGTCCAAACGGGGAGTTCAGGAAGGGCTGGAAACCCGCTATGTTACATCGGGCGGATCGTTCGGCACGATCTACGGCGATGTTCTCAGCGACCGAAAAGAGGTCACCGAGAGTCTGGGCTTCATGAGCCGGAACTGGACATCGGGACAGCGCCGGTGGGCCCTCTGGTGGAATCACGAGACCCGCTTCAGCAACCAGAGCTACATCCGGGCGGACATCGCCAAAGTCTCCGATTCCTGGTACTTTCGGGACTTCTCGTCCCATAATTATTTTCTCAGCTCCTACTCCAGCGATCAGTCGGACCGCTTCCGGAGAGTCTCCTTCCTGGCGACGGAATCCCTTACCCAGTTGGATTCCACTGTCCGCTATGTCAAGGACTGGACCAATGCCAATCTGACGGCTGCCATCCGGTACACCGACGATTTCACGAAGTCCACCAACGCTGCAACGCTGCAGCGTTACCCGGAAATCACGTTCACAACCACGAAGCAGCAGCTTCTGCAAACGCCGCTGTATTTCGAACTCGGCAGCGTTTACGACTACTTCTACCGGAACACCGGGCAGAAGGGGCACCTGCTGGACATCAAGCCGACCATCTCCCTGCCGAAGACCCTCTTCAACCGGTTCCAGTTTACGCCCTACATGAGCTGGCAGGGGACGTTCTGGAGCCGGGATGACGACGTCAGCCTGACCACCGATACCCGTCAGGGCGAGAGGCAGTTGTTCCAGATGGGGGCCGCCGTGTCCACGGAGGTCCAGAAGATCTATGCCGTCAATCTGCTTGGTGTTGACAAGGTTCGCCATGCCATCAAGCCGGAGGTCATCTACACTTTCATCCCGAATACATCCCAAACGAATCTCCCTGATTTTGCCACTGCAATCAGCGAGCAGAACTCCGTTCAATATGCCGTGACAAACACCCTTACGGCCCGCCGTAAGGATTTGAAAACAGGCAAGACAACTTACCAGGAATGGGTCCGTCTGAAACTGGCGCAGACGTTCGACATCATCGAGGCGAAGCGGACGGTGGAGACGGGGACAAAGGGAAACCGGCCATTCAGTGTGGTGGATATGGAACTTGACCTGACGCCGATATCCTACCTTACCTTCGCCGCCCGAAACAAACTGGATGTCAACACGGGAGGATGGACGCAGACCAATTACGATCTGTCATTGAACGATGCGCGGGGAGATACGGCGACGGTGGGGTATCGGTACACGAAGGATACGCTGGAGGAGGTGAACCTGACCCTCAAGGCGATGATCACGCCTTCCCTGGACGTGATGTACATCCAACGCCGGAACCGCCTGGACAACAAGGACGTGGAGAGAACATACAGCGTCCAATACCGGCGGCAATGCTGGGAGATCAAGGTCAGCTTTTCCGACAACGTGACTTACCTGGCAAACGGGGTGGAGGAGCCGGACCGGGTCTACGCCGTCAAGCTCACCCTCTACGGCCTTTAGGCCGTATTGACGGTGGTTGGGCCTGCCCCTTCCGGACGGGTCCGTATACTGTGCCGGAAATGTCCCAGGCAAGGTTTTTTCCTTGACAAACCAGCCTGGATTGCGTAGGTTCCACCTTTCAATTTTATATGGCTGGTGATCATCGAATGAAAACATACAGCGCCAGGAAGGAAGACGTACAGCGGGACTGGTACGTTGTGGACGCCGAGGGAAAGGTACTGGGCCGGCTGGCCTGCGAAATCGCTTCGCGGCTGCGGGGCAAGCACAAACCCGTCTATACGCCCCATGTGGATACGGGGGATTTCATCATCGTCGTGAATGCAGAGAAGGTGGTCCTCACGGGCCGAAAACTCACCGACAAGATGTACTACTCCCACTCCGGCTACCCGGGAGGACTGAAATCCATCACGGCGGAGAAACTGCTGCAGACCCGGCCGGAAGAGGTGCTCCGCATTGCCGTCCAGGGTATGCTTCCGAAGAACACCCTGGGAAGGCAGATGCTCAGGAAGCTCAAGATCTACAAGGGCAGCACGCATGGGCACGAAGCCCAGAGCCCCAGGACGCTCGAGTTGTAGGCTATCGCAAGGAAGATTCGATCTGGAGAGGAACATGGAAAAACGCTTCTATGCAACGGGCAAGCGGAAAACGGCCATCGCCAGGGTTTACATGAAGGAAGGCAGCGGCCAGTTGATCATCAACAAGCGGAACTTTGACGATTACTTCACCCGGGACAGCCTGAAGATGCTCATTCAGCAGCCCCTGGAGATCACCGGAAAGAAGGACCGTTTCGATTTCTACATAAATGTGAACGGCGGCGGCAGCGCCGGCCAGGCAGGGGCCGTCAAACACGGAATCGCGAAAGCGCTCCTCGATTATGACGCCGATCTGCGTTCCGTCCTGAAGCGGGCCGGTTTCCTGACCCGGGACTCCCGCATCAAGGAACGAAAGAAGTACGGTCAGCCGGGAGCCAGGAAACGGTTCCAGTTCTCCAAGCGTTAAATGGAGAGGGAGGCTTTCGGGCCTCCCTTTTTTTTCGCCCCCTCCCGGGCATCCTTTTCCCTCTGTCCGGCGTCCTCCGAAGCCGGAAGATCCTGGTGGCGGAAATATGAAAGTCGGAATCTACGGAGCAAGCGGATACACGGGCCAGGAGCTTCTGCGGATCCTCCTGAATCATCCCCACGTGGAAGTAACGGCCGTCACGTCCCGCCAGTACAAGGGAATGGCGGTTTCCGATCTTTATCCCGTCTTTACAAACCGGACGAACCTCGTCTTTCTCGATGCCTCGCCGGAAGAAGTAGCCGCGGCGGCGGACATTATCTTCCTGGCTCTCCCCCACGGCGGGGCGATGAAAGTGGCCTCAATTTTTCTTGATGCCGGGAAGAAGGTCGTCGACCTGAGTGCCGACTTCCGCCTCCGGAAGGTGGAGACCTTCGAGGCCTGGTATGAGAAGCACGGAGCCCCCGGCCTGATCAAAGAGGCGGTGTATGGAATCCCGGAGTTGTACAGGAACGAGATCAGGGCGGCCCGGTTCGTCGCCAATCCCGGCTGCTATCCCACAAGCATTATCCTCGGTTTTGCGCCGCTCCTGAAAAACAGCCTGATCGATACGGAAACGCTCATCGCCGACTCCAAGTCCGGCGTGAGCGGCGCCGGACGGGAGGCCCAGATCGGCTCGCTCTTCTGCGAGGTCGATGAAGGATTCAAGGCCTACAAGGTAGGCCAGCACCGGCACACGCCCGAGATCGAGCAGGAACTCGGCGTTCTTGCCGGCCGGGAGATTCTTCTCTCTTTCACCCCTCATTTGTTGCCTGTGAACCGGGGGATCTTGAGCACCCTCTATGCCCGCCTGACGCAAAAAACCACCACGGCAGAGCTCCTGGAGCTTTTCCGCCGGTTCTACGAGAAGGAACCCTTTGTCCGGATCTACCGGGAAGGCAGCATTCCCAACATCTCGTCGGTCAAGGGAACCAATTTCTGCGACATCGGCGTTGTCGCCGACGGACGGACGGGACGGGTCATCGTTCTCTCTGCCATCGACAACCTCGTGAAGGGGGCCTCGGGACAGGCCGTCCAGAACATGAACCTGATGTGCGGCTTCCCGGAGGGCGCGGGACTCGGGATGCTGTCCGTGTTCCCCTGAAGCCCGTCCACAGTGTGGCCCGGCGTTTCAATGCCCGGCTCACCGGACCGCACGAATGAACCGCTTTGAAAATCCTGCAGGCGGGACGCTGAAAGATTTTCCTGACGGATCGCCTGCTCACGGAGGATTTCTCATGTCCCTGAAACTCTACAATACCCTGACGAGACGGAAAGAAGAATTCAAACCCATCACGCCCGGGAAGGTGGGGATGTACGTCTGCGGGATCACCGCCTACGACGTCTGCCACATCGGCCACGCCCGCTCCGCCGTGGTCTTCGATGTTATCACCCGCTATTTCCGCTATGCCGGCTTCGACGTCACCTACGTCAAGAACTTCACCGACGTGGACGACAAGATCATCGAACGGGCCAATCGGGAGAAAACGACGATCGGCGACGTCTCGGAGCGCTTCATCACCCGGCACAACGAGGACATGGCCGCCATCGGCGTCGAGCCGCCCACAGTGACACCGAAGGCAACGGAGAACATCGACGGCATGATCCGCCTCATCCGGACCCTGGAGGAAAAGGGGCTGGCCTATGCAATGGACGGGGACGTGTACTATGCCGTGGAGGGATTCCGCGGCTACGGGAAACTCTCGGGGCGGAACCTGGAAGACATGCTGGCCGGCGCCCGGGTGGACGTGAACGAACGGAAAAGGAACCCCCTCGACTTCGCCCTCTGGAAGGGCAGCAAGGAAGGGGAGCCTTGGTGGGACAGCCCCTGGGGACCCGGCCGGCCGGGATGGCATATCGAGTGTTCCGTCATGAGCCAGCGCTATCTCGGCGAGACCTTCGACATCCACGGCGGCGGCGAGGATCTGATCTTCCCCCACCACGAAAACGAGATCGCCCAGTCCGAGGGCGCCTACGGAAAGCCCTTCGCCAACTACTGGCTCCACAACGGCTTCGTCCGGATCAATTCCGAGAAGATGTCCAAGTCCCTCGGGAACTTCTTCACCATCGAGGAGATGCTCAGGCGCTATGCCCCGGAGGTCCTGCGCTTCTTCATGCTCCAGAGCCATTACCGGAGCCCCGTCGACTTCTCCGAGGAGTCACTGGCCGAGGCCCGGCAGGGGATGGATCGGTGCTACAGCACGCTGAAGCTGCTCCAGGACGCCCTGAAGGCGGGCGAGGGTACGGCGGAAACTGCCCCGGCGGTGCTGACCGGGAAGGAGAAAGACCTGGCGGAGGTCCTTTCCCGGTTGCCGGAACGGTTCGCCGAGGCCATGAACGACGACTTCAACACAGCACGGGCGCTGGGTTACGTCTTCGACGCAATCCGTCACCTGAACGGCTTTCTCCTGGACAAGACCTTCATCGTCAATTCCGCCTCCATGGCCGTCCTGCACCAGGCAAGGGAGACCCTCGACGGGATCGGCCGGGTCTTCGGCCTCTTCCTGGTCGATCCGGAACGTTATCTTCTGGAGGACCGGGAGCGAGAGGCCGCCAAGCGGGGACTGGACGTGGCGGAGATCGAGCGGCTCATCGCCGGGCGCCGGGAGGCCAGGGAGAACAAGGACTGGCATAGGGCCGACGAGATCCGGAAGGAGCTGGCGGCCCGGCAGGTCGTGCTGAAAGACGGTCCGTCCGGAACGACCTGGAGCATTCAGTAGGGAAGCCGGATCGGCAAACGGACAGGGGCGCGAGCGAAGGCCGGAAGGTCGTTCGTTCGCGCCCCTTTTTTATTGCCGGTGAAGCAGGATCGGGCATTCGGCCTGCAGCGACCGCTGGGGCCGATCCCTGTTTTTCAGGGCAGGCTCCAGGGGGCACGCCTTCTTTCGTATTCCCCGTCCGGCATCTGGATCAGAACCGGCCGGGCCTCCGGCAGGAGCCAGCGGAGGACCCGCTCCAGGTCCTTTTCTGCCAGGGCCGTGCATCCCTCCGTCGGCGAAGCGGGTCCCCGCCGCCGGTGCAGGAAGATGCACGAGCCGGCCCCCGGCAGGGCGGGACCGGCGTTGTGCTCGATGACGGCTCCCAGGCGGTATAGACCGTCCTCCCGGAGCATCGCCTCGCGGCTTTTCCAGTCCGGTATGGCGTCTGTTTCGTCCAGGATGAGGTTGTAGCAAGCCGATGCCGGATCGTCGATGCAGAGGGTCTCCGGCGTGATCCGCCGGTAGGGGAGCCGGATCCATGGGACTTCCTCCGGCTCCGCGTACCCGAAGGCCCGTCGGATCCTGAAAATCCCCGCCGGCGCCTTCCCGTCACCCTCCCGCTTCCGTCGCTCTTCCTCCTCCATCAGGGGATGGATCCCCCACCCCCAGGCAAGGCCGTGCTTCCCCAGCATGACCGGCAGGTTTCCGGGCTCGAAGCGCCAGGGCGAGCGCGAATCCTCCCGGGAGCAGAGCCGCATCATGCCTTCCGTCGCCTTCCATCCATCGGCCCGCACGACCAGGGCCTGCCGGCACTTCCACGGCCAGGCGTCCCCGAGACGATCCATTTCCAGACAGGTGGGGGTTTGGGGAAACCTCGACTCCATTGGTCCTCCAACATTTCCTGCTCCGCCTTCTATCACAGGATGGAAGGACGTGCATGACCAAATGGCGGTTGAAACGGGCTCCTGCAGGCGGCACTGATCCCGCCGGCGTCCTCCATGAAACCTTACCGCGTAATATTCCTAGAACTGTTGAGGCCTTCCCTCCGGGTCATCGGCATGACGCATCATAGTGCTTTTCAGTGTAAGCCCGTTCATGCGATAAGGGGCCGGCGGACAGGAGCCATGCCTGTCCGGGAGAAAGGAACGGTTCGATATGAGTGCAGAGCCCCGGAAGCCGGTCATCGAATATCCCTGCCAATGGGTCTACAAGGTCATCGGCCCCGATGAGGCAGCCCTCCGGGAGGCGGTGACCCAGGTGGTCCAGGATCTACCCCATACCGTGGCGCTCTCCAACACAAGCGCCACCGGCCGGTACTGCTGCCTGAACGTCGAACTGACCGTGGTCGACGAGGAGGTCCGGACAAGCCTCTACGAGTTGCTGAAAAACCACCCGGCCGTCAGGATCGTCCTGTAATGGGGGTCCTGCACGCTGGAAATACGGACCTTTCAACGACCATTCGCCAGGGAGGCGCCATGAATTCGAAGAAATCGGCACGGGGAACCGGCGGGATCCGCTCTTTTCCCGGGACGGCCCTGCTCCTGTTCCTTCTTCTCTGCCTGACCGCCGGCTTCCAGCCTCCTGCAATGGCGGACGCCCGTCCGCGCGTCGCCATCACCATCCTTCACGTCAACGACACCCACGGCCATATCCTGCCCGGCATCGTAAAAACGGTGGACCCCGAGTGGCCCGTCGGCGGCGCCGCCTGGCTGGCGCAGATGATCGAGGATGAGCGGGCGAAGAACCCGAAGGGAACGCTGCTCCTCTCGGGGGGCGACATGTTCCAGGGGACGCCGGTCTCCAACGTCTTCCGGGGAGCCCCTGTGACGGAGATCATGAACGCGCTGGCCTTCGACGCCATGGCTATCGGCAATCATGAATTCGACTGGGGAATGGATACCCTGTGGAGGCTCCGGACGGCGGCCCGCACCCCCTGGCTCGCGGCGAACATCGTCGACGGGCAGGGAAAGGCGCTGCCGGGTGTGAAGCCATGGATCATCACGGAGCGGAAGGGGATCCGGATCGCCGTCATCGGGATCACGACCCCCGAGACGGTCTGGACGACGAACCCCCGGAACGTGGCGGGCCTGGCCTTCCGGGAGCCCTGGGATGTCCTGCCGGCAATCATCCGGGAAGTGAGATCGCAGGGGGCGCAACTCGTCGTCGTCCTTTCCCACTGCGGACTCGACGCCGACCGGAAGATGGCCGGGGAGGTGGCGGGCATCGACGTCATCGTCGGCGGCCACAGCCACACGGCCGTCGTGGACCCCGTCGTTGTCGGGAAGACGGTGATCGTCCAGGCGGGATGCTACGGCCAGTACCTGGGTGTCCTGGAACTGTCGGTGGACCCGGAAAGCGGCAGGATCGAGCACTTCACGGATCGGAAGGAATTGAAGGTCGTCTATTCCGGGCCGAAGGATTCCTTCGATCCGGCGATCGCCGGGATCGTGGCGTCCTACGACGACCGGATTCGGGACCGCTTCGCCGCCGTCATCGGCTCGACGGAGGTCGACCTGAAACGGTATTCACGGGGCGAGTCGAACCTGGGCAACCTGATCGCCGATGCCATGCGGGATACCGCCAAGGCCGACATCGCTCTGATGAACAGCGGCGGCATCCGGACGGACATCCCCCGGGGGGCCGTCACGCTGGAGCAGCTTTACACCCTCCTGCCCTTCGACAACGTCCTGGTCTCCATGGACCTTACTGGCCGGCAGCTTCTCCAGATCCTGGAGGAGAGCGCCCGGGGGCTCCACGGGATCCTCCAGATCTCGGGACTCCGGGTGACGGCGGACCTGACGCGGCCTACCGGACAGCGGATCGTAGGCGTCGAGATCGGCGGCAGGCCCCTCGCGGCGGAGAAGATGTACCGGGTTGTCACGAACGACTTCCTGGCGGCGGGGGGAGACGAGTTCACCGGGTTCCGGGAGGGGAATAATGTCGCGTACGGGGACGACATCCGGGACGTCGCGGCGGCTTACCTGAAAAAGCATTCCCCCGTCCGGCCCCGGATCGAGGGGCGCATCGAGGTCAGGGGGATCTGAACGGCTTCCTCTGTTCTTGATCGTAATACGCTGCCTGGCGCAGGCGGCGGGGAGGTGAACTCATGGAAAAGGAGCGAATCGAGGTCTTCGTGAACGACCGGCCCGTGATGGTCTTTCGGGGTTTGACGGTGAAGCACGCCCTGATCGCCGCCGGGGGCGACCTGTACGGGCCGGCTCTGGACGGCGACGTTGCGGTCCGGGATGAAAACGGATTCGTCATCGGCCTGGAAGGGGCCCTCCACGACGGGGCGCGTCTGTATGTTGCGCTGCCGGAGCGGCGGTGAAGAGTGCGAATGAATATGCGGGGAAACGGTCTGTCCGGCTCAGGGATCGGGCCGTCCTGAAAGAAAAGGATGCAGCATGAGCGATAACGTTACTTCCAAACAGCTCCTGGACCACTACGCACGGAAGGTCTACGCCGACGCCGCGGAGGCCAAGGCAGCCGGAAGGCCCGTCGGCTGGTCCACGGCCATCGTGCCCCAGGAGTTCTTCGAGACCATGGACCTGCCCCTCGTCTACCCGGAGAACCACTCGGCGGTCATCTCGGCCCGGAAACGGGCCCTCGGGTTCCTGGAGCGGGCCGAGGGATACGGCTATCACGCCGACGTCTGCGGGTACATGCGGGTCAACTTCGGTTACCTCCTGGACGGGGCGCGGGGAGACGACGACGTGCCGCCGGCGCCGGTCCCGGATTTCGTCGTCTGCTGCAACAACTACTGCACCATGATCGTCAAGTGGTACGAGAACCTGGCAAAAGAGCTGGGGGTGCCGCTGTTCATGATCGACATGCCCTACAACCCGGAGGGCGCCGTGGACGAGGCGCGGGTGCGGTACATCCGGGCCCAGTTCGACCGCCTCGTCGGGCAGCTGGAGGACCTGACGGGCCGCTCGTTCGATCGGGAACGGTTCCGCGAGGTGATGGAGATCTCGCGGGAGAACGCCCGGCTGTGGAAACAGGCCTTCGCGTTGGTGGGCCACGTGCCGTCGCCGGCGAACGGCTTCGACTTCTACAACTACCTCACCCTGATGGTCTTCATGCGGGGGCGTGCCGAGACGACGGAGGTCCTCCGCCTGTGGATCCGGGAGATGGAGGGGAAGATCGCCCGGGGTGAGGGACCGTTCCGGGACGCCGAGGAGAAATACCGAATCATGTTCGACGGCATCGCCTGCTGGCCGCAGCTCGCCCACACGGCCAAGGTCTTCCGCTCCTACGGCATCAACATCACCGGCTCCAACTACCCAGACGGCTGGGCCGTTCAGTACGAGACGGGCGACCTGGACGGCATGGCCCGGGCCTACGCGTCCGTCTGTAACAACATGAGCCTGGAGCGGGCGGTGGAGAAACGGGTCGAGATCATCCGGCAGGGCCGCTGTGACGGCGCGGTCTATCACATGAACCGGAGCTGCAAGGTCATGGACTTCACGACCTACGAGGTGCAGCGCCGGGTCTTCGCCGAGACCGGTGCGCCCTACATCACCTTCGACGGGGACCAGGCGGACCCGCGGGTCTTTGTCGCCGCCCAGTTCGACACGAGGGTCCAGGCCCTTGTCGAGATGATGGAGTCCCGGAAGGAGGCGGAGCGATGAGCGGAGAGAAGCGGATCCGGGCCATCCTGGCCGGGCTGGCCGTCGTGGCCGCCCGTCCCGGCGAGGCCGCACAGAGATTGACGCGGGAGAAGGGGAAGCCCCTGGTCGGCGTCCTGCCCTATTACGCCCCCGAGGAGATCGCCCATGCCGCGGGGATGCTTCCCGTGGGTGTCTGGGGCGGGACGGCGGATGCGTCCATGGCGGGCCACTATTTTCCGCCCTTCGCCTGTCCCCTGGTGAAGTCGGCCCTGGACCTGGCGCTCCGGGGCGTCTACGACGGCCTTGCCGCCATGATCGTTCCGGCCCTCTGCGAGAGCCTGACCTTCTTTGGCCAGAATTTCCGGGCCGCCCGGCCGGACATCCCCTTCGTGCCGGTGGTGCACCCGCAGAACCGCCGGACTCCCGAGGGCGTGGCCTATCTCCGGGCGGAGTATGAAAAGGTCCGGGACCGGCTGGCGGAGATTGCCGGGCGGGAGGTCACGGCGGCGGACCTCGACCGGGCCATCGGGATCTTCAACGATCATCGCCGGGCCATGCGGGCTTTCCTCGAGGAAGCGCCCCGGCATCCGTCCCTCGTCTCTCCCCGTGTCCGGCACGCCGTGGCGAAAAGCGCCTATTACATGGACAAGGCGGACCATGCCGCCCTCGTCGGCGAGCTGACGGGCCTCCTGAAGTCGCTGCCGGAAGAGTCCGGGGCCGGGAAGCGGGTCGTTGTGACAGGGATCATGGCGGAGCCGGAGGGCCTCCTCGATCTGTTCGAAGAGGTCGGCCTGGAGATCGCGGCGGACGACCTGGCCCAGGAATCCAGGGCCTTCCGGACCGACGTGCCCGACGGGGGCGATCCGCTGGAACGCCTCGCCCGCCGCTGGTCCCTCGTCGAGGGCTGCTCCCTGGCCTTCGATCCGGGAAAGGAGCGAAACCGGATCCTCCTGGACCTCGTGCGGAATTCCGGGGCCCGGGGCCTCGTCGTCCTGATGATGCAGTTCTGCGATCCCGAGGAGATGGACTATCCCCTCTATCGGAAGGAGTTCGATGCCGCGGGCGTCCCCGTCCTCCACCTGGAGGTGGAGCCGCGGATGTCCCTGGAGCAGGCCCGGACCCGTCTTCAGTCCTTCGCGGAGATGATCTGAATGTATACGTTGGGCATCGACATCGGCTCCGCCTCGTCGAAGGCGGTCATTCTGAGGGATGACGGGGAGGTGGCCGGGCAGGCGGTTATCCCGGTGGGAACCGGCACGACGGGACCCGAGCGGGCGCTCCGCGAGGCCTTCGCACAGGCGGGAATCGCGCCGGAGGATGTGGGGCGGACAATCGTCACCGGCTACGGGCGGGTTACCTGGCAGGGGGCCGACCGGCAGGTCAGCGAGATCACCTGCCACGCCCGGGGGGTGCTCCACCGGATGCCGGAGGCCCGGACGATCATCGACATCGGCGGCCAGGACGTGAAGGCCATCGAGGTGGATCCCGACCGGGGCTTTGTCCGGAACTTCGTCATGAACGACAAGTGTGCCGCCGGGACGGGGCGCTTCCTGGAGGTGATGGCGCGGGTCCTGGGACTGGAGGTCGAAGGACTTGCGGAGGTGTCGGAAACCAGCGCCCGCACGGTCTCCATCAGCAGCATCTGCACGGTCTTCGCCGAGTCGGAGGTGATCTCCCACCTCTCCCGCGGGGAGGCCGTGCCGGATGTCCTGGCGGGAATCCACCAGTCCGTGGCGAAGCGCGTCGCCGGGCTCGTTTCCCGTCTCGGCGTCCGTCCGCCCGTGGTCCTCACCGGCGGCGTGGCGAAGAATCGCGGGGTCGTCCGGGCCCTGGAGAAGGAGCTCAAAACGGAGATCCGGATCGCACACTCCTGTCAGCTCACCGGCGCCCTCGGGGCCGCCCTCCTCGCCCGGGAGGACCTGTCCAAAATCTAGGGACGCTTCGCCCATTTCATTTTTTCTATCCCATAGGAAATCAGCGGAAGAAATCCGGCAATCAGTTGCCGGGAGGAAGACCTGCGTCCGGCTCGGCGTTGACGCCCCAGCGCCGGTAGCGCAGGAGCAGGAGAAGGCCGGGGGCGGCCAGGAGGGTGCAGACGGTGAAGAAGGCGGGCCAGCCGACAGCCGCGGCCAGGTATCCTGTCGGGGCACCGGTTACATAGCGGCTCACGGCCATCAGGCTGCTCAGGAGGGCGTACTGGGTGGCGGTGAAGCGGGTGTTGCACAGTCCCATCAGGAGGGCCGTGTAGGCCGCCGTGCCCATGCCGCTGGTGACGTTCTCGATCCCGATCACGACTCCCAGTGCCCAGACCTGCCGGCCCGTGAACTCCAGCAGGATGAAAGAAATGGTCGAGACCCCCTGCAGGACGCCGAACACGAAGAGGGACCGCTTCAGGCTCCAGCGGATCATCAAGGCCCCCCCGGCAAGGGTCCCGACGATGGTGGCCACCATCCCGAGCCCCTTGTAGACGGCCCCCAACTCGGTCCGTGAAAAGCCTATGTGCTGCAGGATGAAGGGCGTCGTCATCTGGGCCGCCGCCACGTCGCCGATCTTGTAGAGGACGACGAAGAGCAGGACCTCCAGCGATCCGGGCCTGCGGAAAAACTCCACGAGGGGGTTCACCACCGCTTCCCGCAGGCTTGCGGGCGGGACGACGGCCCGCCCTTCCCGGTCTTCCGGCCGGGGCTCCGGGGCGATCAGCGTGGCGAGGCAGCCAATCGTCATCAGGCCGCCCATGAGGACATAGACTGTCCGCCAGGGGAGGTGGTCCGACAGGATCAGCGCTGCCGCCCCGCTGACCAGGATGGCGATCCGGTATCCCATGATCCAGACGCCGGCGCCGGCGCCCCGCTCTTGTGGAGAAAGGTACTCCGTCCGGTAGGCGTCCAGGACGATATCCTGGCTGGCGCTGAAGAAGGCGACGGCCACCGCCAGGAGGGCGACCAGGGGCAGGTTCGACGAGGGATTGAAGAAGCCCAGGGTGGCCAGGGTGACGACCAGGAGGATCTGGGTGACCAGCATCCAGCCCCGCCGGCGGCCCAGGAAAGGCGGGACGTACCGGTCCATCAGGGGAGACCAGAGAAACTTGAAGGCGTAGGGCAGGCCCGTCAGGGAAAAGACGCCGATGGTCCGGATGTCGATGCCCTCCGCCACCATCCAGGCCGTGAGCGTTCCTCCCGAGAGCGCCAGGGGCATCCCTGACGCGAATCCCAGGACGAGCATCAGGAGCATCCGGGGGGAGAAATAGACCTGGGCGATGCGGAGGCGGTTCATCATGGGACGAGTCGTGTCTCCCGGCGTGTGAAGTTCCGCTGCCTGCCTGCGTGGACGGATCCGGGCATGCTACCGCCCGCCCCGCGCCCGCGCCTTCCGGATCCGGGCCGCCGCAACGAGGGCCTCGAACAGCCGCCGCTGGTACTCCTCGTGACGCATCCGCTCCGGATGCCACTGGACACCCAGGACAAACCGTCCCGATCGTTTCCAGTCCGTATCGGGAGCGGGCTCGACGGCCTCCACGACGCCGTCCTCCGAGCGTCCCGAGACGACGAGGTGACGGGCCGGGCGGGCCGGGTCGGCCGCCTGGTGGTGGAATGAGTTGGTCTCGACCCTGTTGCCGGGAGGATTCCCGACACCGGTGGCGGCGAGGCTGTCCGGAGTGAGGAAAACGTCATGGCGATACGGGCCCGGATCGATTCCGGTACGGTCTTTTCCTGCGTGGGGAAGCGGCGGGCCGCCGCCGGAGACCGCCCATTCGGTCCGGATGTCCTGGACGAGGCCGCCCCCGCAGGCGATCCAGAGGAGCTGGCAGCCGCCGCAGATCCCCAGGACGGGGAGGTCCGTATCCTCCAGGACGCGCCGGGCAAGCTCCAGGTCGAAGCGGTCGCGGCGGGGTGCAACGAGTTCTTCCACCGGCTGGGGGTGTCCCCCGTAATGTCCGGGATCGTAGTCTGCACCACCGACGAAGAGCACGCCGTCGAGCATCGGCAGGACTTCCCGCAGGAAGTCCGGATCATCCAGCGCCGGGAGGCAGAGGGGCCAACCGCCGGCGGCCGCAACGGCATCCGGATAGTCCAGGTGGACCCGGAGGACGTCCGCCCCTTCCTGCTCCAGGACGGACATGTTGAGGCCGATGAGGGGGTGGTTCTCCATGGGGTATTCCCTGTGTGCGGCTGTTGAAAAAGGGCGTCTGCCGCGTTGCCCTTGTTCCGTGCCTATCAAGGAGGATAGAAAATTACTTTCCCTGCCTGATGTTCGCACCTTGCCGCGGGGGCTGTCACGGGGGCTTCCGCCGTCGCGGAAGCTTTTCCGCGGACAGCCTGCCGGATTTTCGATGCCGCAGGGATGGAAAAGCTTCCTGAATGCTCCTCTGGAAACCCCCGGCCGCGCCCCCGCAAACAGCGTTGAGAAGGGGTTCCCGGGATCTGGGGACAGATCCGAATCTATCCCCGGCCATTAGAAACGCGTTTCTTATAGTTTATCGGGAACGATGCGTCCAGCCCATTTCCAGCCTTGACGGACCTGCAAAAAGACCCTAGTCTTCCTGACGCCGCATCCCGCCTGCGGCCGGAACGGGGAGCGAACATGATCCGGATGGAACCCACCATAACCGTCGGCATCATCGACCGTGCAGAAGCCGTAACCGGAGCCTTTCGGGAAACGGTGTCCGCGAACGGACTGGATTTTCCGGCCGGTCCGTTCCAGGCGGTTGCGGACGGGGAGAACGTGGCCTTGAGCGGCGAAGGAAGCGGCGCCCGGATCGTCGCTCGCTGCATCCGCTGCCGGATTTCCGGCAGTGCCCCCTTCGTTCTCCGGGACGTGACGATCGGTGTTGCATTTCACTGGGAGCGCAGGCGGGAACAGGCATTCCGGGGCGACCTCGTCCTGGAGTGCAGGCGGGGCCTCCTGACCGCGGTCAACGAGATTCCCCTGGAGGCGTACCTGGAGAGCGTTATCTCCTCGGAGATGAGCCCCGGTGCCCCCCCGGAGTTTCTCAAGGCCCACGCGGTCCTCTCCCGGAGCTGGCTCCTGGCCATGTTGGAACGGAAGGCGGCAAGCCCCGTGGACGCAGCCGCGCGGGAAGAAACCGTGAGCATCGCCGGACCGGATAGTGCGGCAGCGGAAGGTCGCACCGTCGAGATACGGCGCTGGTACGGCCGGGAGGACCACGAGCATTTCGACGTCTGCGCCGATGACCACTGCCAGCGCTACCAGGGCGTCGGGGCCGTGACGGAGCAGGCCCGGGAGGCCGTGGCAGCGACCCGGGGCCGGGTCCTCACCTGGCGGGGCGAGGTCTGCGACGCCCGGTACTCCAAGTGCTGCGGCGGTTGGACGGAGCGTTTCGAGAGCGCCTGGGAGGACGTCCCGGTTCCCTATCTCGTTTCGGTGGCGGACGGACCGGTTTCTTTCCCGGTTATCTCGAACGAGGAGGAAGCGACGCGCTGGATCCGTTCGGAGCCGGAGGCCTGCTGCCGGGTCCGCGATACCGAAGTCCTGAAAAGCGTGCTGCCCGACTTCGACCGCGAGACGCCGGATTTCTTCCGCTGGAAGGTCGAGTACGGCCGGGATGAACTGCAGGAGATCCTGAAGGAGAAATCGGGTCTGGATTTCGGGGATCTCCGGGGTCTCGTTCCCCTTGAGCGGGGGCCGTCGGGACGGATCGTCCGCCTGCGCGTCGAGGGTTCCCGGAGAACCGCCGTCGTGGGGAAGGAACTGGAGATCCGCCGCTGGCTCTCCCGGAGCCACCTTTACAGCAGCGCCTTTATCGTGGAAACGGAAGGCCCGCCGTCCGGTCCGCCCGAGCGGTTCATCCTGCACGGGGCAGGCTGGGGTCACGGGGTAGGGCTCTGCCAGATCGGTGCCGCCGCCATGGCCTGCCGGAGATTCAAGGCGGAGGAAATCCTGGCCCACTATTTCCCGGGGACATCCCTGACGAGGCGCTATGACTGAGCGGCCCGCCGTCAAGACCGCGTTCATCCTGGGCGCCGGGCTGGGGACGCGCCTCCGCCCCCTTACGGAGGACTGCCCGAAGCCCCTCCTGCCCCTGGGAGGCAGGGCGATCATCACGTATGCCATGGATCACCTCCGGTCAGTGGGCATCGAGCGGTTCATCGTCAACACCCATCACAGGGCGGAGGCGTACGCCCGCGCCTTCCCGGAGGGGACCTGGCGGGGCATCCCGATTGCATTCCGCCACGAGCCGGTGCTCCTGGATACGGCCGGTGGGCTGAAGAACATCGAGGATCTCCTGGACGAAGACGACGGGACGATCCTGGTGTACAACGGGGACGTGGTGAGCGATCTCCCCCTGGAGAGGCTCCTGGATGCCCATTTCCGGAGCCGACCGGAGGCGACACTGGTGCTGCGCAGCTCCGGCGGCCTCCGGAACGTCAGCGTCGACGGGGAGGGGCGGATCTGCGACATGAGGGGAATCCTGGGAAATCCCGGGACTCATCAATGCCTGTTCACCGGGATTTACGTGGTGCAACGGGCTTTCCTCGACCGCCTGGAGGCAGGGCGGATCGAGTCGGTGGTTCCCGTGCTTGTGGAAATGATCCGGTGTCGGCCGGGATCCGTCGGCTCGGTGGTCATCGACGAGGGGTCGTGGTACGACATCGGCACGATCGAGTCGTACAGCCGGCTGGACGCGGAGTTTGCCTCCCGGGGTGCCGGGGCGTTCCGCAAGTAGCGCACAGTGTGGCGAGGCGAACGGCCCTTCGCTCCGTTTGCCCGGGAAGGGAAGGTTTCCTGAGACGATGACGACGATTTCCGTGGAAGCCGAATCCTGGCTGAGAGAGGCCCTGTCCCTGAAAGCGGACGAGACGGTGGAGCTGACGCTCTTGGCGGGCGGAGGATCGGACCGGTCCTTCCACCGGGTGGCGGGACCCGGCGGATCGTCGACGGTCCTGATGCAGTACGGGCCGGAGGGCCGGGAAAACACGATCTTTACGGCGACAGCCCGGTTCCTCCTGGGAATCGGCGTCCCCGTGCCGGGGATCCTTGCCGAGGACCCAGGTCGCGGCTTTGTCCTGCTGGAGGATGCAGGCGACGCCGATCTCTGGTCGTTCCGCGACGCCCCCTGGGAGGTCCGCCGCGCCCTCTACGGGAAGGCCCTGGAGGCGGCGTTCCATCTACACGAATATCCGCGGCCGGAGGAGGCCGCGGGACGGCTCGGCCTGATGGCGTCCTTCGGACCGGACCTGTACCGCTGGGAGCGGGAGTATTTTCTCGAATCGTTCGTTTATGCCGTCTGCGGTATCCGGCCGGAAGGCAGGGAGCGGGAGGCCCTGGAGGAGGAGTTGTCGGCCCTGGCGGAGCGGCTGCTTGCGGTCCCGCCCTGCCTCGTCCACCGGGACTTCCAGTCGAAGAACGTCATGATCCTTCGGGGAGAGCCGGTTCTGATCGACTTCCAGGGGATGCGCCTCGGAAATCCCCTCTACGACCTGGGATCGCTCCTGTACGATCCCTATGTGCCGCTGAACGAGGATGAGAGAATGGAGATGCTGTTCTGGTATGCCGGGCTCGGCGGGTCGCCGGAGATTGCCGAAGACGATGCGTCCCGCTTCCGGGAGGCCTCGGTCCAGCGGCTCCTCCAGGCCATGGGGGCCTACGGATTCCTGGGGCTCCGGAAGGGGAAACGGGAATTCCTGGACCATATCCCCCGGGGTTTCCTGAACCTTGCCGACGCAGCCCGGCGGCACGGCGGCTTTCCCCGGCTGGAGGACCTGCTCTCGCGGTGCCGGGAAGCCCTGGCGGAAAGGGGAATCCATGCGCCTGCCTGAGCCGGTGCTTCTGGTCTATAACCTCGACGGCACCTGGGAGGAGACCGCCCGGGAGGAGGTCCTCCGGGAGACCCGGAGACTCGGTTCAGCCCTGGAACTGGAAGGCCATCGGGTCCGGGAGGTTCCCGTCCGGGGGGAAGAGGACCTGCAGGCCCTGTCCGTCCTGGATCCCTCCGAGTGGATTGTCTTCAACTGGTGTGAGGCCATCCCCGGACTGCCCCGGAGCGAGGCCGAGGCGGCCCGGCGGATCGGCGGGGCTGGCTTCGTATATACCGGTGCGGCGCCGGAAGCCCTGGTATTCTGTGAGGACAAGGGCCGCGTCCGGGACCTCTTGGGGGAGCGCGGCGTCCCCGTTCCCGAGGGCGCCCTGTTCGAGGCGCCGGAGCGGGGACGCTGGAGGCGGTTCCCGGCCATCGTGAAGGCCCTTCGCGAGCACTGCAGCGCCGGGATCACCGCCGAGGCCGTCGTCACGAACGAGAAGGAGCTCCTGGAGAGGGTGGACTTCGTCGTCTCGACCTGGCGGCAGCCGGCCCTGGTGGAGGAGTTCATCGACGGCCGCGAGTTCCGGGCCGTCCTGTGGGGCAACGGCCCCGTGGAGATGCTCCCCGCCGTGGAGATGGACTACTCGGACATCGGCCGCCTCCAGGACCGCCTCTGCACCTTCGAGGCCAAGTTCGTCCCCGGGTCCTTTCACTACACGGCCATCCGGACCCTGCTCCCGGCGCCCCTCGATCCGGCGGAGTTGGAGACCCTGGAGGGGATTTCCCGGGAGGCCTACCGGGCCACGGGATGCCGGGACTACGCCCGGATCGACCTGCGCCTCCGGGACGGCGTCTTTTACGTCCTGGACGTGAATCCCAACGCCGACATCAGCGCCGACGCCAGCGTGGCGTGCTCTGCCGAGGCCGCCGGGTATTCATACGGGGCCCTGGGGAGCCGCATCGTGTCCTTCGCCGCGGCCCGTCATCCAATTTTTAGGGGCCGCTGAAGACAGCCGGAGAGGCCTCGGATCTTCTTTTAGCGCAGTCGGCGCGTCGCTCGGTGCGGAACGGGAGCAAGGGAATCGGATCGGGAGAGCAGGAATCATGACCGGAATGACCGTCATTCTGCCGCGGGGCAACCGAGACGCCTTCAGCCGGATGGTCGAGGCTTTTTCCGCCGCGCCGGAGGTGGCGCGGATCCTCATCCTCCATGGAGGAGAACGGCCGCCGCTCAGGCAGCGGGGAGTCGATTCCCTGCGAGTCGAATCCCTCCATGCCGGCGGGACCTGGAACCGGATCATCGAGGTGGTCCGGACGGAGGAGGCCCTGGCGGTCCTCGATCCGGACGCGGTGGTCCTGCCGCTCCCCGGGAGCCTCACGGCGCTCAGGAAGGCACTGCGGCGGGACGGGACCGGGATGGCCTACGGCGGCTACCGGGATTCCACCCCCGGTGGATGGACGGATCATCCGGTGAATGCCTGTCAGCAAGGGAGCATCCGGGAGGGCTTCGATTTCGGGCCGGCGGTCCTCCTTTCCGTGGCCGCCTGCCGGGACGCCATCGGGAGATACGGTCCCGTTCCGGACTGCCGCGTTGCCGGCTTCTGCGACCTGCGGCTGAAGCTGTCCCTGGACCACAGGCTCCGCCGCCTGGACCGCGCTCTTTTTTTCCGGACGCCGACCGTGACTTCGGCAACGGAGACCGGAGCGGCGGTGGAGCGGCACTTCGATTACGTCGATCCGCGGAACCGGGAGGCCCAGGTCGAGTTCGAGACGGCGGCGACGGCCCACCTGAAACGGCTCGGGGCATACCTGCCGCCGGTTTTCCGCCCGGTTCCCCGGTCCCGGGAGGACTTTCCGGTCTTGGCCAGTGTGATCATCCCGGTGAGGAACCGGAAGGGGACCGTGGGGGAGGCGGCCGCCAGCGCCCTGGGCCAGGAGGCGGATTTCCCCTTCAACGTACTCGTCGTGGACAACCATTCCACCGATGGCACAACGAAGATCCTGGCGGATCTGACCCGGCGGAACCCGGCGCTCTGCCACATCGTCCCGGTACGCACCGATCTGAACATCGGCGGCTGCTGGAACGAAGCGGTCCGCTCCTCCTTCTGCGGGCGCTATGCCGTCCAGCTCGACTCGGACGACCTCTACGAGGGGAAGGACGCGCTGCAGCGCATCGTGGACCTCCTCCGGGAGGGCCCGTACGCCATGGCCGTCGGCTCCTACCGGCTCGTGAACGAGCGGCTCGAGGAGATCCCTCCGGGGCTGATCGATCACCGGGAGTGGACCCCCGGCAACGGCCGGAACAACGCCCTCCGGATCAACGGCCTGGGGGCTCCCCGGGCCTTCGACACGGCCATCCTGAGGCGTTTCGGCTTTCCCGACGTGGGCTATGGGGAGGACTACGCCGTGGCCCTCCGGATCTCCCGGGATTACCGGATCGGGCGGATCTACGAATCCCTCTACCTGTGCCGGCGGTGGGGCGGCAACACCGACGCCGCGCTTTCCGTGGAGGCGGCGAACCGGAACGACGCCTACAAGGACCGGCTCCGGACCCTCGAAATCACGGCCCGCCGGCGAAAGAACCGTCGGACTGCGGAAAGGCGAAAGGAACAGCGTTGATGGAACGAATGGACGATGCGAACGAGACGATGGCCTACCCCGGGGACGGAGGCGGGGAATCCCTTCCCGACCTGTGCCTCCGCCTCCACGCCGGGCAGATGATGACCTGGCCGCTTCTGGCGGAGAACAGCGTGGCCCTCGCGAGCGTCTGTGAACGGGCGTTCGGGCTGGACGGCGGAACGGTGAACGTTGTCTTCAATCCCGGCCGAATCAACAGCACCAAAGCGGACACGGATCCGGCCGCCGTGGCCCGGCGGCCCTGCTTTCTCTGTCCGGAGAACCGGCCGCGGGAGCAGGAGAGCATCCTGTACCTGGGCGAATGGTTGATCCTCTGCAACCCCTACCCGATTTTCCCCCGCCACCTGACCGTGGTGCACCGGGAACACCGCCTCCAGGATATCCGGGGGATTCTCGGCGTCCTGCCGGGCCTGGCCCGGAGGCTCTCCCCGGTGTGGTCCGTGTTCTTCAACGGACCGCTGTCGGGGGCCTCCGCTCCGGACCACTTGCACCTCCAGGCCGTTCCGTCGGGGGCGCTGCCCGTCGAAACGGACTCCCCGTCCGTCTGGAATCTGAAAACGGTACACGAGCGGGAGGGGGTCGTCCTGTCTTTCGGGACCCACGCCGGCAGGACACTGCTGACGATGGAGGGCGCCCGTGAGGAGCCGCTTTCCCGGATCCTCATCGAGGTCGTCGACGCCATGGAGCGCGTCCCCCCGACACCGGGAAAGCCCATGATGAACCTGCTCGGCCGCTTCCGCGACGGCCGCTGGACCCTGTTCCTGTTTCCCCGGCGGCAGGGCCGGCCGGAGGTCTTTTTCCGGGAAGGAGAGGAGCAGATCCTCGTGAGCCCCGGAACCGTGGAGATGGCGGGGACCATCATCACTCCCCGGGAGGCGGACTTCCTACGGATGAACGAGGCCCTGATTCGGCAGATCTATCGCGACGTGTCCGCCGATGCCGGGGCCGTGGAGAAGGTCCTGGATTCCTTCCGGGAGCATTACCTGTCGTCGGTTTCCTGCGCCGGGAAATGCCCGGAGGAAGGCTGATGCGGGAAGAAAGCGGGCCGGCCGGCGTGATCGTGGACAGCGCCATGACGTTTGGCGATGCCGTGGCGGGAACGGCAGCGCCGGAGGAAGTGCTGCAGAGCCTTCGCCTGCTGGAGCTGGAATACCTCGGCCTGGACGGCCGGGATCATCGGGGCCAGATGGTCGTCCAAGAGGCCCTGGAGGCGGAGGTGCGGGATCTCTTCCGGCTCATGGAGACACTCCGCTTCCCCCTCGGCCGGGCTGTTCCAGTCGTCCGCTACGGCTGGTCCGACGACGCCTCCATGGCGGACAACAACTCCTCCGCCTTCAATTACCGCTTCGTCGAGGGGACCGCCCGCCTCTCCAATCATGCCTTCGGCCGGGCCGTTGACATCAACCCCTTCCTGAACCCTGTGGTCTACCGGGACGGCCGGATCAGCCCTCCCGGTGCGTCCTGGCAGCCGGAAGCGCCGGGCACGTTCTCAGAGGGCCACCCCGTCGTCCGGGCCTTCCTGGAACGGGGCTGGCGCTGGGGCGGCCATTTCAGCGCATATGCGGATCTGCATCACTTCGACAAAATCTGAGGGCCGACCTCGGTAAACGCCCGGATGCTGCGTTGCGCTGCATCCTTCGTCGTTGCGGCGTACGGACAGAGTACGCCTCATTCCTCAGGATTTGCGCGCCTTGCCTGCGGGCTTTTATCGAGGTCGGCATTCCAATACGAGATTTCGGGCGCCTTGCATCCAGCCATTTTTGAACAGCCCTTGGGAAAAGTCGAAATGGGGAAATAGGTCAGCTTTATTTCCCGGGGCCTGCCAGGCGGAAGGCCCGCTCCGTCCATTCACGGGGGAGGAGCGTCGTTTTCATCTGCTCCGTCAACTCCTGTATTACCATGAACTGGCCCGACGCCGTCACCACCGGTTCCAGCCTGCCGTCGGGCAGGACGGCCGCAGCCCCGCCGGACGCCCAAAAGAACATGCGTGATGGGGATGTACCTCGAACGCGGTCACCCCGGGCCAGGAAAATGAGTTTTTCACCGGCTCGGATCCGGCGGAGGAACGAGAAGCGGATGCGGACCGTGACGCCTCCCTGGCCGGACAGCATAAACCCGCCCCAGCCCAGGGTTTCGTCCAGGAGGGCCAGGATTGTGACTGGATGGATGATCCCGTTTTCCTGGAAGCGGTGGAAGCTTCGCCCGTCGCCGTCGTCAAATCCGGCCCGGGCGAATACGGTTTTTCCCGGGCTGGCATGGAGAAGGAAAAATCGTCGCTCGAGTCCGGGGATTTCCCGTTCCGAACCGCAGACGAAACATCTCCCGTAAGAGGGAAGGGGGATGACCTCCCGGTCGAGGTCCGGTACGGAGGATGGCAGAAGCGAACGAAAAGCCGTCTGCGACTCTTTGTCGGTCCCACCGCGGCGCAGGATCGCTGTCATGTAGGGTGCGTCCGCCGAGGGTACGGTGATGGCGCCCTCCGCACCGCTTTCCGAGACGTCGACGTTCACGTCGGCCCGGTCTCCACGCCGCAGGCTCGCTCCGCCCAGGCGGAATTCGGCTGCCCAGGGGTCCGGGAAAGAAGACGATGATTCTCCCATGGCCCGGAGCGCCAGTTCGACAAAGACGCCCATGGCAAAACCGCCGTGAGGGATCCCGTTCCAGCCCTCCGCGTGCCGGTCCGTCCGCAGGATCACAGCCAGAGAGGAGCCCTCCTTCCGGGGGGGGCCGTCGAGGAGAAACTGTTCGAGAAAGGATTCCTTTCGGTTCATGACCTGCCTACCTCCCATCAAAGCATCCGGCTGGACGTCCGGAGACAGGGGGCATTCTTGTCTTTCCGGCAGGTGTCCTGTCAAGGAGCATCTTTTCTTCAGAAGTTCCTTTGCCGTGTCCCTGTGCCATTTTCAAAGCTGCCGAAGCCCGACCGGCGTTCCCGCTTGCGGTATTCCATGATGCAGTTCCGCATATGAATGCAAACCCGTCCCGATTGATCGATGTTCCTGTAACTGGGGGATTCATTTCATTGATCCGACTAGAGGTGAGAGAGATTGATTCGATACCTGCGAGTTACCGATGGAATCAAGATATTGCCGTTGAGTTTCATAAATAATCAATATCAGCCGATAATTGTATTGACAAAACTCAATCCATCTTTTAATCTTCTCGAAAACGCACAATCAATTCCCTGCAAAAGGAGGCGTAAGTATGGGCGGAAACTATCGTATCAAGTTCAATCCGTCTTCCATGGAAATCGAAATAGAGGGGAGCCAGGTGTTTGTTGAGACGTACTTCGACAAGATTCAGAGCCTCATCCTTTCGGTGGCGCAGGAGGTGCGTGAAGAGCCCAGGAGAAAGAAAGGCCGATCACCGAAGAAAGCCGTGAAAGCCGGGAAGGGCATGAAGGCAAAGAAGGCCGGAAAAGAGAAGAAAGTGCGCAAACCGGCAATGCAGAACAAGCGGGCCGGAGGCAGGAGAGTCCGTGGATCCTCCAACACGGACAGGGTTCTGGATCTGATCCGGAAAAACCCCTCGGGGGTCACTACGTCGGACTTGAAGAGCAATACGGGCCTTTCGGAACAGCAGATCTGGGGCGTCATTTACGCCGCCGAGAAGCGGGGAAAAGTCCGGAAAGTGAAGCGGGGCATGTACGCCGCAGGCGCCTCCACGCCGGAGTCGGAATCGACGGACTGATCGTCCCGGAAGCGTCCGTTCCCTGCAATTCAATCCAGCTCCTTCAGATCCGAAAGCGGTTTCCTCAGGGTTTCAGGTCTGAAGGAGTTCGGTTTCCATCCATCCCCCATCGTCAACAAGCCCTTGAAAAGGGTTCTGCTTCTGATTCCTCCGTTTTCCTTCGCTCCTCGGCGCAACGGTCTGTATATCGCGTTATGACTCAGGATGCCGGGAGCGACTTCTGTGGCAATCTCAGCCGTCCCGCGACGATGCCGGTGGCGTCGTTGCGTCCGGCAACATAGCGGTGCAGGGGTTCCTCCGTGACCACAACGCCGCCTGCCGGCCGTGAGGCGTGGAGGAGATGGATCCGGCCATCCCTTCGCACCGCCAGACCGGCGTGGATGACGTCGAGGCCCTCCGCGGCGGCGGTGACACCAATCATGTCCCCCTCCCGGATCAACAACTCCGCTTCCCTGATGGAATCTGTCGGAAGAAAATGCCGGACGCGCCTGGTGAGATTGCGCTCCGCGCGGCGCACCTCCGCCCGTTGGGTCCCGTCGGCCAGGGGTGGATAGGATCCCGGATGGTCCGACATGTAGCGGATCGGCTTCGGAAGGGCCCTTCCGCCCAGTTCCCGGGTCACGTCGCGGAGGATTCCCAGCCGTTTGTTGTCTCCGAGCCAGTCGGTGAAGTAGTGGAGGCGGGAGGCGTAGTCTCCGCGGATCCCCCGGCGATACCGGAGGCGTTCCAGGATTCCGGCAAAGGCCTCCGGAGATGTTTTCCCGGCCCGGACTGTCAGGGCCAGGGCCGTCACGGACTCCACGAAGGTGAAGCAGTCAAAGGCCTGCAGGCTGATCACGAGCGGTTCGCGGGAGCCCTTCCTTCCTTCAAGGGTGGATGCTTCATAAGGTGCGCCCAGGAACAGGAGGCCCAGGCGGGCGGTCAGTTCCCCCCCATCGGCGCTCCCGGCGCCATGCCGGCCGGCCGTAAGAATTCGCCGCAGGATCCGCCGGTCCTCCGGTGTGAAGATCAAGTCTGTTCCGGGCATCTGCTTCTCCTTTAAATTCACTGGCCGGGTGTTACAGTTGTCTGCCCGAGCCGCCGTCATGATTCCATCAGCGCTTCGGGAGTTTCTGCAGCTCCTCCGCATGATCTTCCCGGAACATCTCCATGACGGCCTCGGCCATGTGCCGATAGCCCTCCATGGTGGGGTGGACGAAGTCGAACTGGACGAGGGACCGCCAGTCCACTCCCTCCGCAACCTTCCTCTTCCAGTGCTCGTGGACAAGGGCGACGGGCAGTCCCTCCTCCTCCCCGATATCCGCAAGCACCTGGTAGTACTCCTCGGCGATGGCATTCTCGCGGTTGTCGCCGATGAAGCTGGAGGTGACGAGAACGATCTCCGCCTCTCCGGCGCGGCGGATCTTCTCGACGATGCCCCGGATGGTCCGCTTGAACCGGCCCGTCGTGAAACCCAGGGAGGCGTCGTTGATGGCATACTGGACGAGGACGCAGTCCGGCTTTGCGTCCAGAATGTCCGTCTCCAGCCGGTAGAGACCGCAGTCCGCCGTGTCGCCGGGGAGGCCCTCGTTGACGATCCGGAGATCGCAGGCCGGGTAATCCCGGCGGAGCATCTCCGCCAGGTAGTCGAGGTAGCCCTTGCGGACCATCCAGCCCCGGGTCAGGGAATCGCCCAGGGCGGCAAGGGTGACGGGCCGCCCGCTCCGGAGCAGGCCGATGGTTCGATGCGCCTTCATGCCTTCAGGGGGATGCGCGACTCGCACGGAACGCCCGTCTGGCAGAGGCCGCAGCCGTGGCTCTCGAAACCGAAACGCTCCTTCGTGAAGGGCGCCACGGTTTCGAACAGGAAGGCCCGGCATCGCGCCTTGTCGTGCCCCTGCTCCGAGATGGCCCCGGCGGGGCAGCGGGGAATGCATTTGCCGCAGGTCCCGTCCGTGAAAAAGAGGCACCAGGCGTGATGATCGCTGTAGGGCCGCGCTGGAGGCGAAGACGGAAATGCCGCAACGACGGAGCCGCAGCGTATGGCCTTTCCCGCCGGCGTGATGAGACCGTCGCAGAGGCCGAAGGTGCCCAGGCCCGCAGCGTGGGCGGTGTGCCGTTCCGACCAGGTGGAGGCGAATCCGTACCGGGGCGACTCCCGCCATCCCCAGAGGGGGGAGCCGAGAGACGGGGCCACGGCGGCGATCCCCTTCTCCCGGAGCCGGTCCACGACGTGGCGGGCGAGCAGCACGTTGAACTCCTCGCCGAACTTGCGGGACCGGGCCCAGCGCTCCGAAGGACGTTCCTTGAGGTGCCGGTTGTCCTTCTTTGTCGCCTTTGTCTGGGGGAGGACCCAGCTGACGACGGTCAGGTCCTCCGGCAGGGCGGGGCGGTCCGGGAAGGTCAGGGCGAAGATGTCCCCGGGCGTCCAGTAAAAATCACCGATGTCCTCCTTCAGCCGGGCAAAGAGGGGATCCGCCCCGCCGGCGAAGCCCACCAGCGGCTCCTGCCAGGCCTTCTCGCCGGTCCCTTTCCGGAGGGAGTTGTCCGGGCTCGTACGGACGAATTCGCGGATCTGCCCTGCCAGCCAGCGGGCGGTTTCCATGGAGCCTCCTTTCATGGGGATCGTGGGAGGAAAAGAGCAGAACTCTTGATTTAAGTCAAGGACAGCCGCGGCGGGACAGGTTATGCATGAGCAAAACGGACGGCGCCCCCGATGCGCCGGGACAGGAGGAAGCCATGTTTTGTTTTCAGTGCGAGCAGACGGCGAAGGGGACGGGATGTGAAAAGGGCGGTGTATGCGGAAAGCCTCCCGAGGTGGCGGTCCTGCAGGACCTGCTGGTTCATGCCCTGAAGGGATATTCCGGGACCGTACTGGCGGCCCGCCGGATGGGCCTTGACGATTCCGGGGCCGGCCCGTTTACCGTCCGGGCCCTCTTTGCGACCCTGACCAACGTCAACTTCGATCCCGCAAGAATCGCCGCGCTGGTTCGCGAATGCGCGGCCCGCCGGGACGCGCTCCGGGAGAAGATTCTTGGAGCGGGCGGCACGCCGCCGGAAGGAAAGGCCTTCTCGTTCGCCCCGGCGGATACCATGGAAGGTCTCGTCCGCCAGGGGGAGGAGGTCGGCATCCCGACGGCGGCGAGCCTCGATCTGAACATCCGATCTCTTCGGGAACTCCTGACGTACGGGCTCAAGGGCGTTGCCGCCTATGCGGACAACGCCCGGATCCTAGGCCGGGAGGACGATGCCGTCTACGGCTTCTGCCACGATGGGCTGGCGGCGACGCTCGACGAAAGCCTCGGCGTGCCGGACCTCCTGGGGCTTGTCCTGAAGTGCGGCGAAATCAACCTCCGGGCCATGGAGATCCTGGATGCGGCCCACACGGAGACTTACGGCCATCCGGTGCCGACGAGGGTGCCCCTGGGAACGAGGCCGGGGAAGGCCATTCTTGTCTCCGGCCACGATCTGAAAGACATCGAGGAGATCCTTCGCCTGAGTGCGGGGAAGGGGATCGACGTGTACACCCACGGCGAGATGCTGCCGGCCCACGGCTATCCGGGCCTGAAAAAATATCCGCACCTGTACGGCCACTACGGGACGGCCTGGCAGAACCAGCACCGGGAATTCGCCGCCTTCCCCGGGGCGATCCTGATGACGACCAACTGCATCCAGAAGCCCCGGGAGGAATACGCGGACCGGATCTTCACCACCGGCGCCGTCGGTTGGCCCGGCATCCCGCATCTCGATCGGGAGTCCTTTTCCGCGGTGATCGACAAGGCCCTGTCCCTGCCGGGATTCACGGAGGAGACGGGGGAGAAGTCCGTCACCGTCGGGTTCGGGAGGAACGCGGTCCTCTCCGTGGCGGGCGCGGTGTTGGAAGCGGTGAAGGCCGGGAAGATCCGGCACTTCTTCCTCGTGGGAGGCTGCGACGGTGCCCGGCCCGGGCGGAGCTACTACACCGAGTTCGTCGAGAAGGCGCCGGCCGACACGGTCATTCTCACCCTGGCCTGCGGGAAGTTCCGGTTTTTCGACCGCGAACTGGGGGACATCGGCGGGATCCCGCGGCTCCTCGACGTCGGCCAGTGCAACGACGCCTACTCGGCCGTGAAGATCGCCCAGGCCCTGGCGGAGGCCTTCGGCGTGGGGGTGAACGAACTGCCCCTGTCCCTGGTCCTGTCGTGGTACGAGCAGAAGGCCGTGGCGATCCTGCTGACGCTGCTCCACCTGGGGATCCGGAACATCCGCCTGGGGCCGTCCCTGCCGGCCTTCGTGTCGCCGGGCGTCCTGGACGTCCTGGTGAAGGACTTCGGCCTCATGCCCATCACAACGGCGGAGGCGGATCTGGCGGCGATCCTCAATTAGACAGGGGGCGGATATTACATCCAATCCCGTTTCCCGATGGAGGTGGAACCATGGAACGAATCGATGCAAAAGAGGCGGATCTCCGGGGCAGGGTGCTCGAGACAGCGGCCCTGGCGGCCTACCAGGAGGGCTCCGTGGTGAGCCGGCAGATCCTGGGCCGTAAGACAGGGACGGTCACGCTGTTCGCTTTCGACGAGGGGCAGGGGCTCAGCGAGCACACGGCGCCCTTCGACGCACTGGTCCTGATCCTGGACGGGGAGTCGGAGGTCTCCATATCGGGGAAACCGCATCGGCTGAAGGCCGGGGAGATGATCATCATGCCGGCCGGCGAGCCCCATGCGCTCCAGGCCGTCAAGGCCTTCAAGATGATGCTCGTCATGATCCGGTCGTGAAACAAACAGAAAAAGGTCGGATGGTTTTGCGTTGCCACCAACGATCCGGCCTCTTTTCTTCCCGGCCGCTTCCCTGAAGAGGAGGGGAAGGGGAGTCCCCTCCGACCCCGCCCGGCGCCTTCCAGGTCCGGGTCAGGAACGAAAAAGGGCCGGCGGTTTCCCGCCGGCCCCGTTCGTTACGGGCGGATCATGATGCCCGATCTCAGTAGAAGTTCTTCCCGAAGAGCTTTTTGCTGAGGCCCGTCAGGTCACCCCACTTCATGGGTCCGCCTTTGTCCGGCGGGAATCCCACGCCCCAGATCATGCCGACGTCGATCATCCGGACGTCGTCGACGATCTTGCGGTCCAGGAGGTCCTTGCCGACCTTCAACATGGCCTCCATGATGCCTTCCTGAATCTGCTCATCGTTGCGCTCGCGCGTAGTGGCCGCCTTTGCGATGAGGGGCAGGACCGTCGGGTCCACGGAGCCGTCCTTCACGAAGAAGCCCTTCCCGTTTTTCTTCAGGCCCCAGCGGCCGTCGGCCACCACAGCCTCCAGGGTCTTCTGGTTGATGCCCATGCCCTTGAGGACCTTCGCGGGGACGTCGATCCCCACCTCGTCGGTCAGCCGGACGGGCCCCACGGGCATGCCGAACTTCACCATGGCCTTGTCCACCTTCTCGATGGAGTTCCCTTCCTCCACGTACTGGAACGCATTGATGATGTACGGGAAGATCAGGGCGTTCACGACGAAGCCGGGGTTGTCCTTGCAGGTGATGGGGCGCTTGCGGATGAGGGCCACGAAGTTCAGCAGGTTGTCCACGGTCTCCCGGGTTGTCTTCGCGCCCTGGATGACCTCGACGAGCTGCATCATCCAGACGGGGGAGAAGAAGTGGAGGCCGCCGAAGCGCTCCGGGTTGGTCACGTAGGGGGCCATCTTGTCGAGGGCCAGCGAGGAGGTGTTGCTCGCGATGACGCAGTCCGCCGGGACGACGGGACAGAGCTCCTTGTAGACCTGCTCCTTGACCCCGATTTCTTCGAAAACCGCTTCGACGACGATGTCTACGTCCTTGAAATCCGCCGTGTAGTCGGAAACCGCGATGATCCGGCTCATGATGGAGTCCACGGGTTCCTTGAGGCGCTTCTTTTCCGCCATGCCGGTGAGGATCTTCTGCACGAAATCCTTCCCCGGCTGAAGGGCCGCTTCCACGTCCTTCACGACCACGGGCATCTGGGTGTTCCGGAGGATCTCGATGACGATTCCCCGGCCCATGGTGCCGAAGCCCAGGACGGCCGCCTTCTTGAGGGCCTTGGGCTGGAATCCCTTCGACATCATGTTCTTCGGCTTGTCCGTCAGGCCCTTGATGAAGAAGGTGTTGATGCTGCCCTTCGACTGGGGAGCCATGACCACCTTGACGAAGTTGTCTTTTTCAATTTTCAGACCCTCGTCGAGGGAGACTTTGAGTCCCCGGTGCATGGAATCCAGGGCCAGCATGGGACCCGGGATCTCGCGGCCCTTGGTGGCCTTGAGAACCCCCTGCTTCGCCATGTCCGCCACGGCGTCGACCTGGGAGAAGTCCTGGGTCGGCCGCTTGAGGTCGGCCTTGCCTGCGACGATCTCCGCCAGGAATTTCTTCGCCTCCGCCAGGAGGTCACCCGTGGCCGGGAGCAGGCGGTCGATGATGCCCATCTCCAGGGCCTTGGCCGCCGGCAGCATGGTCCCCTTCAGGATCAGCTCAAAGGCGCCGTAGCCAATGAGCCTCGGCAGGCGCTGGGTCCCGCCGCCTCCCGGGAAGAGGCCGACGTTGCACTCGGGCAGGCCGATGACGGTATTCTTTCCTTCCTTGGCGATCCGGGCCGTGCAGGCCAGGGCGAACTCGAGACCGCCTCCCAGGCAGTGGCCGTGAATGGCCGCCACGATGGGGATTCCCAGGGCGTTCATCTTCCCGAAAGCCCCGTGGAACGTGTCGAGCACCTCCCGGACCTCTTCCGGTTTCTCCAGTTCCGAGATCATCTTGAGATTGGCCCCGGCGAGAAAGTTTTCGGGCTTTCCGGAGATAAAGAGGATCCCCTTGAGACCCTTCTCCTTCGCCAGATCGTCCATGAGGGCGAAATAGTCCTTGAATGCCTGCTCCGTCCACGTGTTCATGGCATCGCCCGCCACGTCGAAAGTGACCACTCCGATGCCGTCCTCCACCTTCAGTTGAAAAATGCTTCCCATACGCTACCTCCTTTGAGATGAATGGAACAACCCGGCTGATCCCTGCGACGCTTTTCCCAGCCTGCGTCTCCCGGAGGGAGAGCAGACGTGTTTGTGTAGCATAGATCCCCGTGGGGGACCATGAAAAACCGTCCCGGGGCTCGGGCCGCTGCGACGCTCTTGAGAAAGCGCCCCGTCCGAAGCGCCGGATGCCAGCCTTTGCGAGAGATGGCGGCGAACGGAATGAAAATCCCGTTGACACGACCTTGTCGGCTTGATATTTAGCACACGAAACATAAGAGGCAAATCCATGGCATCCCCTTACGAAGACTGCATCGTATTCCTCCTGTCCAAGGCCTACCAGCGCGCCCATGGGAAGCTGAAAAAGAGGCTGCAGCCGTACGGCCTGACACCGCCGCAGAGCCTGGTCATCCTGGCCCTGCACGAGGGCGAGGGGGTGTCCGCGGGGGAGCTGGCCCGGCGCCTGACTCTCGATTACGCGACGCTGTCGGGGCTCCTGGACCGCCTGGCGGAGGCAGGCTGGATCGTGAAGGAGATCGCCGACGACGACCGGCGGACCCTCCGGATCTCCCTCACGGACAAGGCGAGGGAAGCCGCCGGGGATCTCATCCGGGCCAGGGACGGCGCCAACGAAGAGATCATGGAATGCCTGCGGCCGGAAGAGCGCCTGCTCCTGAAGCGGATGCTCCGGGATCTCCAGGCGTAAAAATTTTTGTCCTTTTATTTCGTACGCGAAATTCGTGACCGGCGGTACCGAAAGCGAACGACCGCCAGACAGCAGAAAAACCGTAAAGGGCGCCTCACGGAAACGGGAGATGGACTTCCGGCAGGCAGTCCCGGGAAAGGAGACGCGATGAGCAAGGAAGAGATCAGAAAGTACGGTCTGGAACTGGGTGCGGATGTGGTCGGCTTCGCCGCCGCCGGGGATTACAAGTCGCCCCGGACGCCGGAATTAACCGCCGTCTTACCCTCGGTGAAGTCCGTGGTTGTTCTGGGCTACCGGGAAGTGGACGGATCCCTGGACAGCCCGAACCCCAGGACCAGCATGACGGAGCGCTTCGGTATCATGGATGTGGCCCAGAAGAACAACTACCTGATGGCCCGATGGCTGGAGAACCGCTTCCGGGCGAAGGCGGCGGCGGTGGCCCTGTCCTATCCCCTGAACATGGGGGCGCCGTACTTCGGCCTCGTGGCCGATGTGTCGCTCCGCCATGCCGCCGTGGCCGCGGGACTGGGTGTCTTCGGCCGCCACAACCTGGTGATCCACCCGAAATTCGGCACCCGGCTCATCTTCACGGCGATCCTGACGGACCTGCCCCTGTCCTCCGATCCGCCCGTGACGGAGGAGCTCTGCAACGACTGCGGCCTCTGCGTCGACATCTGCCCGGCCAAGGCCCTCGAGACGGAGGGAAGGACGGAGAACATGAAGTGCCTGCGGGTGTCCCAGCCCTATGGCATCGGCTCCGCCATCGGCTTCCTGCGGAAACTGGCAGGGGCAGCGCCGGAGGAGCAGAAGGCCATGTTCATGGACCCCAGGTTCCTCAGCCTCTACCAGGCGTCCTTCATCGGGTTCCAGTACGAGTGCTTCCGCTGCCTGGCCGTCTGCCCGGCCGGCCGCTGACATCCGCAGCCAGAGAAAGGAGGAGGGGTGATGAAAGAGAAAATGAGCCGCTTCGTGATGGACTACGTGATGAAGGATGGGGCCTGCGCCGCCGGTGTCGTGACGGTCGAAACTCTCCGTGGAGGCCCGCCCTCGACGGACCTCTCCTACGTGCTGCCGGAGGCGAAGTCCGCCGTGTCCTTCGCCGTTCCCCTGGACGCGTCCCTCATCGAGCCGTTCCTGAGCAAAAAGGATCGCCTGTCCCACGAGCGGGATAATTTCCGAACGAACAACCAAGCGGGCGGCATCGCCCTGGGACTGGCGAAGAACCTGTCCCAGAAGGGATTCCCCTCGGTTCCCGTGGCTCCCAACGAGGTCTACCGGGCCGATACGGGGCGCGGCGCCATCGACATGCACCCCGACGTCTCGCTCCGCTACCTCGCGGTCCGCTCCGGCGTCGGCGCCTTTGGCCTCTCCGGGAACGTGCTGCATCCCGACCGCGGAGCCGCCGTCATCCTGGGGGCCGTCGTGACCGCGCTGGAACTCCTGCCCACGGAGCCCCTGCCGCCGGAGAAGAACTACTGCGACCGCTGCCGCCTCTGCCAGGCCCTGTGCGCCTCCGGCATGATGGACCCGGAAGAGGAGACGACGGTCACCCTGGGCGGACATGCCTTCACATACGCGAAGCGCCGCAACTACCTGCGCTGCGAGTATGTCTGTGGGGGCTTCACGGGGCTCCACCCCTCGGAAAAGTGGTCCACCTGGTCCCCCGGGCGGCTTCCCGTCCCGGAGAAGGACGACGACTATCTTCCCGCCATCGTGACCGCCATGAAGAAATACGGGCGCTGGCCCCGGATGCCCGGCGGCCACTATCACCTTCTCATGCGCGATCCCCTCTACCTGACATGCGGCCACTGCCAGATCGCCTGCCATCCCGACAAGGAGGTGCGGAAGCGCCGCCACCGGATGGTCGTGGAGAGCGGCTGTGTCGTGCAGGATCGCAACGGGTCCCTGGAGGCCCTGGCGCCGGAGCGGGCCAGGGAGCGGCTGGCGGAGATGCCCGCGGAGGTCCGGGTCCTTTACGAGGATGCGGGGCGATAGCACAGGGGCCGGTGTTTTCGGATCATCAGTCCGGCGTTTGTCCGGCTTGCAGCCCAGGATCCATCCGGTTCCCGAACCCGGCTTTTTCATTGACAGGTTCTACGATACTCCGGTAAGTACTACGTACTTTTCCCGAGGAGGAACGCAATCATGTCGAAATTCAAAGCGCTTTTTGCAATCGTGCTCCTGGTACTGTTTGTTGCCTCGCCCGTCCGGGCCGCCCAGGACACAATCAAGATCGGCGCTGCCTTCGCCCTTTCCGGCAGCATCGCCGTCTACGGCGAGGGGTTCAAGAAGTGCGTGGACCTGGCGGTGGACGAGATCAACGCCAAAGGCGGCATCAAGGGGAAAAAGATCCAGATCGTCTACGAAGACAACAAGAGCACCCCCAAGGACTGTGTGATGGCGGTCCGGAAGCTCATCACCGTCGACAAGGTGCCCGTTCTCTTCGGACCCGCCGGGAGCTCCAACTTCATGGCGGCGGCGCCGGTGGCCCAGCAGAGCAAGGTGGTCATGATGTCCGCCCAGGGGACCGCGGAGAAACTGACCCAGGCCGGACCCTACATTTTCCGTATCATCCCATCCAATGCGAAGCAGGGACAGCGGCTGGCAAAGCTGGCCTTCGACATGGGCTACAAGAAAGTGCCCGTCATGTACGTCAACAACGACTGGGGCCTGGACCTGAAGGACGGGTTCGTGGATAGTTTCCGGAAGATGGGCGGCGTTGTGACGGACGTCATTCCCTTCGACGAGAAGAAGACGGACTACCGGACGGAGCTGCTCCGGGCGAACAAGGGAAAACCCGCCGCCATCGTCAACCTGACCTACATCAACGAGGGATCTATCCAGTTCAAGCAGGCCTATGAAATGAGCATCAAGACCCAGTGGCTCTGCGGATCCGCCGCCCGGGCCCCGAAGATGGTGGAGCTGGCCGGCAAGGCCGCCGAGGGGGTCATCGGGACCTATCCCTCCATTCCCCAGGACACAAAGCAGTACAAGGCCTTCAAGGAGGCCTACAAGAAGAAGTACGGCGACGACAAGATTCCCATTTTCGGCGACTATAACTACGACATGGTGTACCTGGCCGTGAAGGCCATCGAGAAGGGCGGATACACCGCCGAGGGCATCCGCAAGGCACTGCCCGCCGTGGCCAAGGGGTACAAGGGGGTCACGGGAGACAAGACCTTCGACGCGAAGCGGGGCATGCTGAACGCCGACATGGGACTCTGGACCGTCAAGGACGGCAAGATCGTCGACTACAAGAAATAGAGGCAATCCGCCGCCAGCTCTTCTCCGGTAATGTGTGATCCTCCGGACGAACCGGCGGGGAGGCGCTGCAAAGTTCCGCGAAGCACGGGTTCCGGCGTCCACGGGGCGCCGGAACCTGCTTTTTTGAGCACCCCATGGACATTTTCCTCCAATCCGTTGTCAACGGCATCCTCGCCGGATGCATCTATGCCCTCTTCGCCATGGGGCTGACCCTCATCTACGGGGTCCTCAACTTTGTCAACTTCGCCCACGGCGAGCTGATCATGTGGGGGGCCTATTTCCTCTACCTATTCATCTCGGAACCCTTTTCCCTGCCGCTCAGCGTGGCGGTCGCCCCGGCGATTCTCTGCACCGTCTGCCTGGGGATGGTCATGGACTTCGCCATCTTCCGGCCTCTCCGGAAAGCGGACCGCCTGACGCTGCTCATCGCCGCCATGGGCCTGTCGTTCCTCCTCCGGAACGCCGCCCAGTTCTTCTGGGGGGCCGAGGTGCGGACATACGGCCTCGAGATCAGCCGGGGATTCCAGTTCCTGGGAGTGAGCCTGACGGCACAGCAGATCCTGATCATCGGGGTCACGGTGGCCTGCGTAATCCTGGTTTATCTGCTCTTCTTCCGCACCAGCCTGGGCAAATCCATGCGGGCCGTCTCGGACAACCTGGACCTGGCTCGGGTGGTCGGGATCAATGCCCGACGCTCCATCCGGGCGGCCTGGATCGTCTCGGCGGCCCTCGCCGGCACGGGAGGCATCCTGCTGGCCCTGGACACGAACCTCAACCCCGAGATGGGCGTCATCAATCTCGTCAAAGCCTTCGCCGCCACGCTCATCGGCGGTGTCGGGAACCTCTGGGGGGCGCTCCTGGGGGGGCTCATCATCGGCCTGGCGGAGAACCTGAGCGTGCTCGTCATCTCTCCGGGGTACAAGGACGCCGTGGCGTTTGCGATCATGGTGGGGATTCTTCTCACTCGGCCCTACCTTGTGACGGGTAAGAGGACAGATTGATGGACCTCCTCCTGCACCTGTGCGTCGTCATCGCCATCTACTCGATCTTCGCCATGAGCCTCAACCTCGAGGTGGGCTACACGGGGCTCTTCAACTTCGGCCACGTGGCCTTTCTCGGCATCGGTGCCTACACGTCGGCCATCCTCAGTCTCGCCGGGTTTCCCTTTGGCATGTGCCTGACGGCGGCCCTCGTCGCGGCGGGGCTCACGGGTCTTCTCCTGAGCATCCCGGCCCTCCGGCTGCAGGGAGACTACTTCGGCATTGCCACCCTGGGTTTCGGGGAGATCCTCCGACTGGTCTTCCAGAACGAGGTGTGGCTGACCAAGGGTCCCATGGGGCTTCCGGGGATCCCGAAGCCGGAGATGCTGGGGGTCCGTTTCGAGAGCCTCCCGGAATACCTGGGCCTGGCGGTGATCGCGGTACTGCTGACTTACCTGATTCTGGGGTCGGTGACGGAGAGCCCCTTCGGCCGTGCCCTCCGAGCCGTCCGGGACGACGAGACGGCGGCGGAGGTCCTCGGGAAAAACGCCTTCGCCTTCAAGACTCGTTCCTTCGTCATCGGTTCCATCTTCGCGGGGCTGGCAGGGGTGCTCTGGGCGCATTACACCACGTTTATCAGCCCATCGGATTTTACGCTCAACGAGACGATCGTGGTGCTCCTGATCGTGGTCCTCGGCGGAAAGGGGACTCGACCGGGGCCCGTGGTGGGAGCCATTGCCCTCATCTTCCTTCAGGAATCCATGCGGTTCCTCCGGCTTCCGCCGGAGTGGACGCGTTACCTGGGACCCCTGCAGCAGATGGTCTTCGGGGCGCTGCTCGTGGCTCTGATGGTCTTTCGGCCCGAGGGCCTCATCCGGGAAAAGGGGAGGAAGTGATGCTGGAGGTCCGCGGCGTCAGCAAATCCTTCGGCGGCATCCGGGCGGTGGCGGACTGCACACTGAGCCTTGAAGGACTGGCCATTTCCGGACTGATCGGTCCCAACGGGAGCGGAAAGACGACCCTCTTCAACATCATTTCCGGTCTCCTCAAGCCCGATACCGGGCAGATTTTCTTCGACGGTGTCCGGATCGATGGCCGCCTGCCCCATCGTATGGCCCGCCTGGGGCTGATCCGGACTTTCCAGCTCTCCCGGGTCTTCGCGGGCATGACCGCCCTGGACAACCTGCTCCTGGCCCCCCGGGGGCAGCAAGGGGAGTCCCTGCGGTCCCTCGCCTGGAAACGGGGTGTAATCCGGCTGCAGGAGGTCCGGAACCGCAAGAAGGCCTTGGAGATACTGGAACTCCTCGGGATCTCCCGACTCCGGGAAGAGTTCGCCGGAAACCTCTCCTACGGGCAGCAGAAACTGCTGGAGCTGGGGCGGGCCTTCATGACGGAGCCGAAGCTGATCCTGCTGGACGAACCGGCGGCTGGCATCAATCCCTCCATGATCCGGACGATGATCGACACGATTGTGCGGATGAAGGAGGCGGGCGGCCGGTTCTTCATCATCGAGCATAACATGGACGTGATCGTCGAGCTGTGCGAAAAGATCTTCGTCCTGGACCACGGGGAAAAGATCGCCGAAGGGACGCCCGCAGAGATTCAGCAGGATCCGAAGGTGCTCGAGGCCTATCTCGGAGGATGAACGTGCCGCAAGGGGAAAACGGGCCGGTGTTGCTTCTGGAAGTGGAGGAGGTCTTCGCCGGTTACGGCAAGATCGAGGTCCTGCACGGGACGTCCATCCGCGTACGGGAAGGGGAGATCGTCTGCATCATCGGCCCCAACGGCTCCGGGAAATCGACCCTCCTGAAGACGATCGTCGGACTTCTCAAGCCCACCCGGGGCTCCGTACGCCTCTCCGGGAAGGAAGTGGGACGCCTCGATCCGCAGGAGAAGGTCCGCCTCGGGATGGCTTACATCCCCCAGGGACGGAACGTGTTCCCGTCTCTTACGGTCCTGGAGAACCTCCAGATGGGAGGCGTTTCCCTGGGCGACGCGGGAGCCGTCCGGCGGGCCGTGGAGGAGGTCCTGGAGGAGTATCCCGTGCTCAAGGGGCGGGTGCGCGCGCAGGCAGGCAATCTTTCCGGCGGGGAGAAGCAGATCCTGGCCCTGGCCCGGGCGGTCATGACCCGGCCGCGGCTGATCCTGCTGGACGAGCCGTCCATCGGCCTGGCGCCCAGGATCATCGAAGAAATCTACAACCGGCTCCAGGAGATCAACCGCAGGGGAGTGAGCCTTGCCATCGTCGAGCAGAACGCCCGGAAAGCCCTCGCCGTCGCCCATCGGGGCTATGTGCTGGACCTCGGGGTCACGCGCCTGGAAGACACGGGGGCGCATCTTCTGGACAACGAGGAGGTCCGGATGCTTTACTTGGGAGAGAAGGGGAACGGTCCGGAGCAAGAGCCTCAGGACCCGGGCTCGCGCCGATAGCCATTGATGGTTCCCTCGACGAGGATGAGAAAATATTCGAGGTCCTCCATGGCGTTTTTGTACTGCCGCTCGGTAACGGCGTCGGGATGATCCCGATGGAACCGCTCCACCAGCCCCCGGTATTTCTGCCGGGCCTCCAGAAAACCCTCGTCGCCGCCCTGCATGAGCCGCTCCTGCAGGTAAAGGGCGGCGAGCCGGATGTCCTCCGCCGATTCCAGCAGGTCCTGCCGTGAGCGTTCATCCATGTTTTCCCGTCCTTTCCCACCGCCGCGGTGGAGCAATCCTTTCCGGCGTATCTACCGGAGGCTTTACAGGAAGGCAAGAAATTGCCTACAATGACGTGAAACCGGAGGAACCTTTCACGCCATGTTCCGAGCCGTTCTCGTCAACGATCCCTTCGATGACCCTGCCGTCTACCTGGACAGCAAGTACCGCCGTGACGGGATCCTCTTCGACCTGGGGGAGATCCGGAACCTCGTTCCCCGGAATATCCTGAAGGTCCGGCATGTCTTCGTCTCCCACGCCCACATGGACCATTTCATCGGCTTCGACCACCTGCTCCGGGTCCGCCTGGGACGGGAGCGGCCCCTCTTCCTGTACGGCCCCCCGGGGTTCCTGGACCGCCTGGAGAACAAACTCCGGGCCTACACATGGAACCTGGTGGAGAACTATTCGGATGATTTTGTCCTGGTGGCCACGGAGGTCCGGCGGTCCGGGCGGATCACGCGCCGCTATCGCTGCCGCACCGGTTTCCTGCCCGAAGGGAAGGAGGAGACGGCCCCCTTCGACGGCCTCCTGGCGGAGGAGCGGCTTTTCTCGGTGCGGGCGGATCTGATCGACCACGGCATTCCCTGCCTGGCGTTCCGCTTCGAGGAGAAGAACCGGATCAACTTCAAGCGTAACGTCCTGGACGAGATGGAACTGCCGACGGGGTCATGGCTGATGGATCTGAGGCAGATGATCCTGGAAGGGGATCCGGACGACACGCCCGTGCGCGCCTGGTGGAAGGACGGCCGGGGGGGGACGACGGAGCGGATCCTGCCTCTGGGCCTCTTCCGCGAACGGGCCGTCAAGATATCTTCCGGCATGGTCATTTCCTACATTACCGATGCCGTCTTCACGCAGGAAAACGTCCGTCGCATCTGCGCCCTTGCAGCGGGGTCGGACCTTCTTTTCATCGAGGCCACCTTCCTGCACGAAGAACGGGACAAGGCCTTTCTGAAGCGTCACCTGACGGCCTGCCAGGCCGGCTGGCTGGCGCGCCTGGCCGGGGTCCGGCGGATGGTCCTGTTCCATTTTTCTCCGAAGTATCGGGAGCGGCAAGACGAGATCCTCGCAGAGGCGGAGGCGGCGTTTCGCGGGGAGAAGACGCCGGAGCCGGCGGCCGACGAAACGGTGGGAAACACGGACGGCTGACGAGGCGGCGCGATCAGGCGGCCAGGAACTGCTTCAGCGCCTCTTCGGCCTCGGCGATCCGGGTGATCACACGATTTTCCCGGAAGTCCGCAGAGGAGGCCCCGGCGGCGGGCCGGAGCGAGAAGAAAAAGCAGGAAACGGGGGCCCGAAAGACCTCCTCCAGGCGGGCCGTCGTCTCCGCCTTTCGCTGGAGCACCTTTTCCGACGCCCCGTAGGCGTCGCCCTCCGGTTCGTTGATCCCGAAGTCATCCACCAGCAAAACCCTTCTCAGTTCCCGGCAGTTCAGAGACCGGCGGATGGAGTCCCAGAACTCGCAGCTGGATTTGTGTGCCCCGAGGTCGGCCGAAGTGGCCACCAGGACGGCTTCATCAGGTGATGACGAGGGGGCCTCCGCCAGGGAGCGTGCCGGAATTCCAATTCCGGCCAGGGACCCGACGATGGCTTCTGTCGCCTCGGCGTAGTGGTCCGAGGCGATGACGGCGGCCAGGCCGGCCTGCCGGATGCAGGTCTCGAGGAACGGGGACCAGAGGGGATCGACGGAGTTGGCCTGGAAGTAGGCGTCGCTGAACCGGGAGATGGACCGGGCAACATCGTCCCTTGAGGCCTGCGGGGTCAGATCCGCCAGGCGATCCGTAAGGACCCGACGGTAGCCGGTCCGGGTGGTGCTTCCCGCCGTCCACGTCGGATTGACCAGCTCGGACCAGAACACATCCGGAGTCACGCCCAGGGCGGTCAGGCCGCTCTTCTCCAGTTCCTCCCGGAGCGCCGATGGGGCTGCGAAACGGGGAGCCGCAAGGCACAGCGTTCCGGAGAAATCCAGGATGACCAGCTTCTCCGTCAAGGCTTACCCTTTCTTTCCGCCAGAGCGTCGGCAATGATCCGGGCCAGATCCCGGGAAGCCTCCCGGGGGTCCTCCGCGGCGCAGACGGCGGAGACCACGGCCACTGCATCGGCCCCAGCCCGGACGACGGCGGCGGCGTTGCCGGCGTTCAGTCCCCCGATGGCGACGAGGGGATGGCGGGAGAAGGCCCGGATCCGCGCCAGCCCCTCGATACCCCAGGGTTCCTTTGTGTCCGTCTTGGTCGGCGTTGCGAAGACAGGACTGACGCCGAGGTAGTCGGCGTCCAGCTTTTCCGCCCGCTCCACGTCCTCCCAGGTCTCCACGGACAGGCCGATGACGGCCTTCGGCCCGAGGATCCGCCGGGCGACTTCGTAGGGCATGTCGTCCTGCCCGACGTGAAGCCCCGCGGCGCCCACGGCGAGGGCCACGTCGAGGCGGTCGTTGATGATGAGGGGAATCCCGAAGGAATAAAGGAGGTTCCTGATCCGGAGGGCCTCCTCGATGAAGGGACGGGTCGGCAGGTCCTTCTCCCGGAGCTGGACGGCGACGGCCCCTCCTTCCGCGGCGAGACGGACGACCTCCTCGACGGTCCTCGACCCGCAGAGGTCCCGGTCGGTGACGAGGTAGAGGCC
>PHBD01000009.1 GCA_002841865.1 Deltaproteobacteria bacterium HGW-Deltaproteobacteria-19 | reverse complement strand
CGCCTGTAATGGGTCGACAAAACCGCCGCACTTGAGGATGTTCGTCGCGATGCAGTAGCCCGCCGTATGGTCTCCCCCCATGGTGCTGGTCGCATACGTTACGCCGATCCCCTGAACCGCCCTCGGATCATAGGCGGGGAGTGCCTGCCCCTTGACCACAGCCACATTTTCAACACCAAAGACCTTTCCCGTTACAGCCGCCCCGCTTCCCAGGACCTTTCCGAGCGGAGTACCGGCCGCCACTTCCTTCAACAGATTAACGGCTGCCTCCGCGTCGCCGAACCGTGCAACCCCAGCCTGCATGGCGATCCCGATGGCGGCTCCCATCTCGATGGTGTCGAGTCCGTAGTTGTCATCCAAGAAATCAAGCAGGGCGATGTCGTCGGGATTATCGATGCCGCAGTTGCCTCCATGAGCCCAGACGGTTTCATATTCCGGCTGCTTGCTGACATAATTGCCGTTCTTGTCGTTATAGATGCCGGAGCAGCGAATAACACAGCCCCGGTGACAGGGGTGCGTGGGATTACCACCACGCTGTGTCTCCAGTTCGGCGAAAGTCTCACCGCTGATTTTCGAAGCCCCCTGGAATTGACCTTGCTGAAAGTTGAACGTCGGATAGGCTCCCGCTTCATTAACGATGTTCGTCAGGACGTTGGTTCCATATGCGGGAAGCGCCTGCCCGGTTACGGAGTGGCTGGAAAGACCCGCAACAAACTTCTTGTTTGCTTCTCTAAACTTATCAGAGTCTTTCGGCTGACGGTTCTTCAAATCGGAATCATCCAGCACAATGACCTTGACTCCTTTCGCTCCCATAACCGCACCGACGCCTCCGCGCCCGGCATGGCGGGTCGGCCTGAGTTCGGGGTCCGTGCAGGCAACGGAAGCAGCGGAAAGCTTCATTTCTCCGGCGGGCCCGATGGAAATACAGGCGATCTTCTCACCATACTGTTCCGTCATTTTCTGGATCAGATCATAGTTGGGGAGCATTCGCAGGCTGTTGTCTTCTTCGATCCGGACGCCGTCCTTATTGATGAGAATTTTATAGAGGTGGCCGTCTTTCGGTTTTCCTTCCAGGACGATCGCTGCATACCCAAGCCGGCCGAGAACCTGGGCCGCCTGTCCTCCTGAATTGGCTTCCTTGATGCCTCCCGTGAGTGGGCTCTTGCAGCCGACGGACAACCGCCCCGACATGGCCGCACCGGTACCGGAAAGAAGTCCCGGTGCAATGACCAGCTTGTTCTCAGCGCCGAGAGGGTGGCACAGGGGCGGCACTTCCTTCGAGATGATTGCCGAGGTCATCGCCCGCCCTCCGTAACCCGCATATTCTCCCGGCGCCTCCGTCCTGGCCGCCGGTCCGCCTTCGGCCCCCATATCGATTCTCAAAATCATATCCATAGAATCCTCCAGAGAATTCCGTATTTACTTTCGTCTCATTGAATTTGTATAAAGAATGGCGGTGCCCCCGAATCTTTCATTTTTTACCGCTTCCCCTGCCGACATAACTACAGCCATTCACCATCCTCCTTTCCTTTCTTAGTGGTTTAAAAATCCTTACGCGCCAACTCGGGGAACACCGCCAATCTGTGCCCCTATTAGGCAGGAACCGTGCCATTAATTATCATCAGTTGTGAGGAAGGATGTTTCCTGATTAAGCGAATAAATACAGCTATTTAAGCTAATAGCAGGAAGATAACGGATGATGCCATACGACATCATTTGAGCACATACCAACAATCGATATAGTGCTATCTATAAGTTTATATTAATTTATTTCAAATGATGCACTGTGGCATCGGATATTCATTTGCGCATCTATTGATAATGCTCTTAAAATTAATGCATTAAGACCATCTGTTTGAATTTGAATTGTAATGATTGGGAGAGGATTGATATATGATGATATCTTATGAACTACTTGATATTGCTACACACTATTGAATGATCGAAAATACTCCGATACATGGCCGTTGGAATCATGCGCCATGAGTCGCGATTTTGGGTATATTGAATGGGAAATAGCCAAAGAAACACGGCAGAGAAACGATCATCATCTACAGCACGCCGACTCGAGTCCTCAAATCTTAAGCGCGGCTCGTCTGATCAACCATCTCCCGACATAGGGATGAGAGTCCGTATTTCTGAATTTTTCTCACAACCGTCGACTGATTCACTGCCAGTGCCCTTGCAACACTTCTGGTGCTCCTGTGCTTCCTCAGAGCCTGTTCGAGAAGTTGTCTTTCCGTTTGTTCAACCGCATCTTTCAATGGCATCCGATCCAGACGTCTGCTTCCTTCAGTGCCGGGAATGATACAGTTCCTTATGCAGGCAGGCAATTGGGTGGTTCTGACTTCATCCTCCTCGGTCATGACAATCATCTGTTCCGTAACATTCTCCAGTTCCCGAATGTTACCAGGCCACGGATACATTAGGAACCCGTCTATCACATCGGGAGAAAGACGCTTATTAAGCGAGTACCTCTCATTAATCTTTTCAACAAAATGTATTGCCAGCAGAGGAATGTCTTCGCGCCGGTCTCGCAGTGGTGGTATCCGGATGGAAACAACATTCAGGCGATAGAACAGATCGTTTCGGAAGGAGCCCTGCCGGACCATTTCTTCCAGATCCTTGTTTGTTGCCGCAATGATACGGACATCCACCGCTACAGGCTTTAGCCCCCCGACTCTCATGATTTCACGGTCTTGAAGGGCTCTAAGAAGTTTTGCCTGCAGATTGAACGTGATATCTCCAATTTCATCCAAAAAGAGTGTGCCCTTCTGCGCCATTTCAAACAGACCCGGCTTGCCCTGCTTCCGGGCTCCGGTAAAAGCTCCCGGTTCATATCCGAACAGTTCCGTCTCCAGCAGATTCTCAGGGATCGAGCCACAGTTGATCTTGATCAAAGGCCCTTCCGAGCGTGGACTGAGGCGATGAATGGTATTTGCGATCACTTCTTTTCCGACGCCGGACTCCCCGGTGACCAACACGGTTGAATCGACCTTCGCCACTTGAGTAGCCATTTGCAGAATATTCCGGGTAGCCTGACTCCGTGCAATGACATTACTGTGATTGAGCATCTGTTGGATACGCACATATTCAAGCTCGGCAGCATATATTGTATTCAGCTCCTGTGTTTTCCCAAGAAGTTCCTTCAGGTAGAGTATCTCTGTAATATCTCGGATATTGGCAACAATTCTCTTAATCTCGCCGCATTCATCCCAGATCGGAATAGCCGTGGCCATGATTTTCTGGCCGGCTTTTTCACCCTTGGTCATTTCAAGCAGGATTGTTATCGCCTTCCGGGTACGGATTGCAGCCATTACCGCTGATTCCGAATACAGTTTTTCGTTCACCAATTCCTGCGCATTTCTGCCGATAATGTCCGTACGGGAAAAACCACAAATACGTTCCCAAGCACTGTTCACCCTCAAGACATTTCCATGGCCATCTGTTATGAAAAAGCCGTCATGCGACGCCTCAATGATGTCTTCCAGCTCACGGACGCTGCATGTTTCAAAAGGATGATCAGGCTTGCTTGTCAACATATCGGCAGGAGAACAATTTCGATTCATCTGCGCCCCCTCAACAGAAGCTGGCAGCCTCTGTTCGTCCATAGATTGTTCACAATAAAAGATCCGGCAAGCGGTTCTCTTTCCGATACTGCACTACCCATTTCAGACCCCAGCCCTGACTCGATCGAACGGGTAATGGCCAGCTGTTCACGGTCAACAATGCATCCGGAGAACAGACATCAGCAATGCGCATCTCGATGGGCCCGCACAACCTTTCTGACTAGTCGCGGAGCAACTACATTCTTCCGTCTGCTCAGCATAACAGGCAAACCGTACAGTTCTGTGTTTATACCATGCCGGCCATGATCATTCCGGATGTCATGCTCGACGACATAGGCTTCCACGTTTTTCGTCGCAAGAACACATTGAACGACACCATCGACGACATAGACAACGACTTTCATAGGCTCTTCCATCACTGCTCCTCCTTCCTCGCACTCTGCAGGATCGACCGTAACCTCAGTGAGTCGGGTTATTGAATCGGACATCCCTATTGCATCTTTATCGTCATCCTGTTCAACCGTTCCATATTGTCCCATATCCATCATGATCCGACCTCCTCACTCAATTGTGTCCTGTTAAATTGTTTTGTTATTTCTCATCTTCTCGCAATGTTGCGGGATTACATCCCCCCGACTCATTCATTTCAGACACTGAAAGACATCCATGCACCAGAGACATATTCCACAGGGTTCCGCATTGACATAGCAATCCTGCTCGAAATCTCCGCCCTGCACATAATCGCAAAGGGCAAAACTGCAGTTGAAGCAATAAGGATAATCGTAACGGAGAACCCCCTTCCTGAATGACAAAAACGCAGGATCATTCCAAATCTCGACAAGGTTCAAATCGGAGAGATTTCCGAACACTTTCGGCTTCACGGTCTTCACCATTCCGTTGATGAAGCATTGGTAATGGTGCCAAAGGAAATAGCAGGGATGAATCTGCCCATCCCAGGATACAAACACACATCCTTCTTCCACAAACTCACATCTGCGCGATTTTTTTGGAACAATCTCTGGAAGCTTGAGTTTTACTTCTGCCTCGGATGCGGCAATCCTGGTCTCGGCAAACACAGTCTCCAGCCTGTCCGCCCAACCCTGATCCATGGAGAAAAGCTTTTTCAGGTTCAGCGTCAGTCCCTGGCGGAAAGCTTCAGACACCATCGAATCCACAAGTTTTGTGACCTTCTCTGCGTCGCCGCGTTTTTCATACTTCATGAACACGTCGTAATATCGATTGAGATCAACATCTTCTTCCCTGGCAATCTTCGCGTACTTCTGGAACAGAGATACAGAGGAATCCAGATTGGCGTCATAGGTGGCTTGTAAAACGAGATCCCGATGATAGGGAAAAAGCTGGGTAACAATGGCAAAATCGGCACCGTGTAATGCAGCCCATCGGATTGTCGAGGGAAGTTCGTGCACATTATCGCGCCTGAGAACAAACTCCACCCCAACCTCGAGCGACGAGCCGTTCAATGTTTTCACTTCATGCAAAACGTCCAGCGCTTGTTCAACTTTCGCAAAGTCTCCTCCTTTACGAATCTTTTTGAAAACATCAGGCGATATGGAATCAACAGAGAGACATATCCGGTCGAGGCCTGCATCCACGAAAGACACAGCACGTTGATGGTCCATCATCAGACCATTGGATTGAAAGCCCACCCATCCATCTGGAGCAACCCTGCTTTTGGCGAGGCGAACGAAGTGTTCGAGGTCGGGGTGCAGAAGCGGCTCCCCGATGCCATTGAGTACAATCACTTCAACAGGAGGCAGGCTCGACAGGAGTGCATGGAAGGTTTCGAGAGACATGTCTCCTTCCTGAAATTCTTCTTTCCCTCCATGCTTTATACACATGGGACACCGGAGGTTGCAGCGGGTCGTCGTTTCGACGAACACTTTCGAAGGATGGGGTTTCATGGCTGCTGGCTCCTGTGTTGGAATCGCTCTCATTAACCTTGATCCGTAGCCCGGCTCTCTTTTATCAAGCAGGCTGTATAAGTGTTTTTTCCTTCCTGAAACTTCATGTTCCCTTTCTTTCGGGGACAACTTTTCATCCAATTACTGTTTAGGCAATCCCAGATAATCTTATAGGTAATGCGTACATGCCTTAGGTACAATCTTTCATCTATTTGATATTACGTGCCTTGCAGGAAAGGAAATGTCTTCCATTCAAGATTTCTAATTCATACGGCTTTACGAATAATTGATTTCAGATTCGACAAAGAGCCCGCCATTTGGATGAGGCAGAGGTTCCTGCAAGCGAGCAATGCGATGGAGGGAAAGAAGAAAAAGGAGTTGGCACGATTTCAAGGAAGGATTTTAACGATGAGACGAAAATATGGAAGGATGAAGAGATTGAAACATAGGGCCTCCTGATCTGATTGCTCAGGAAGGTTCTGAACGGATAACTTCTATGCTTGGGGGTGGGTCAAAATTGGATGCCGATGGTGGGTCAATTTTCAATGCCGATTGACAACAACTCTCAAGAGCGACAGGCATCCTCCATAGCCAAGGCTATCCCAGGTATTATGAGGCACGCTTTGCGCGTATCGGAAACGTGACGGGAAAAACGACGAAAAGCCTCATAAAAAAGGCAGTCCCGCCTGAAGGTAATCGGGACTGCCCTGTTTCGGATGGACGATTTATCCTGAGTCCAGTCAAAACCGCTTTTATAAGGGATGGAATCCCCTCGGAAATCAGCGCAAAGCATCCGGAACTGACGGCCGCTCCATTCGCAACGGCCGAAGGGTCCGGCATATACCCGGTTTTCCACAAACGATTATGATGTGCCTTTTTCTAAGGCCCGATCCCGGCGACGGTGGATTGTTTCATGGAAAACCGTTTTTACATTACAGAGATCCCTCCTTGTTCATGATGAATGTCCTGAGGTTGACCTTACTGTTGCTGATCCCCAATTTCTTTCTGATACTGTTTCGCTGGAAATCGATCGTACGCTCAGACGTGTGAATGATTTTCGATATTTCCTTGGTTGAACGACCTTCCTTGACAAGAAGCAGAATCTCGATTTCCCGGGGAGTCAGTCTTGCATAATTGTACGAGATGTTCTTCAGGAACGGGGACATGATCTCCTTGAGATTCTCCTCGATCACAGCCAGAATATTCATCTGTGAAGGATTCAGGTTCTGCACCTTGAGCTTGTCCAGGAAGGGAAGAACGACTTCCTTCAGATTGGTCAGGATGTTCTTTTCCAGATCGGCCTTGTCTTCGTCCCGCTGTTTCAGAAGAACGCGCAGTGCGGAGTTCGCTTCCTCCAGACTGAACGTTTTTTTCCGGAGCTCTTCCTGCGTTTGCTTGAGTTCCGTAATGTCGATGATTGAGGCAACGCTTCTTTTCGTACCCGGAATCATCCCCACGGTGAGAAATGCGTTGCGAACAGACCCGTCGGCGCGCCGGAACCTGAATTCGTAACTCCTCGGAACGGATCCCGGATCGATTCTTCGCCGGCGATGACAATCCGTCATGAAATCCAGATCGTCAGGGTGTACCAGATCCGTGAATTTCAGTTCTGTATCCGGCGGATAGCCGCTGATGCGGTAAAAATTCTGATTGGCCAGGACGATTTTCATGTCCTCATCGGTGAGCACCGTTGCCGTCCCCGTGGAATTGAACAGAGTCCGGTAACGTGCTTCGGATTCCTCCAGTTTGCGGTTCATCTCCTTGCGTACAGTGATGTCCACAACCACGCCTCGGATCCCGTCCGGTTTTCCGTCCTTGATAATCGCGTTGGCCAGAATCATGGCCGGAAATTCCGTACCATCCCTGCGGACACACGAATATTCCCCCGCCATAACCTTCTCGCCGGACAGAACCCTTCTCACACCCCGTTCTGCCCTGTCGCGATCCTTCAGCGCCAGAGTATCCACGATCGTTATACTCTGACCGATATCACTGAAGACGATCCCGAACATATCCAGAGTGCTGCGGTTGGCATAGATAATTCGTCCTTCCATGTCGGCCTCGAACACGCCCTGAGGGAGAAGTTCCGCGAGGTCTCGATATCTCCGCTCGCTTTCCAGAATGGCCATTTCGGAGAGCTTCCGTTCGGTGATGTCCACGAGGGCGGTCTGTACGGCAGGTCGGCCCCTGTATTCGATCCTCATCCCGTAGTCACTGACCCAGTGCATCTCAAGTCCGTCGATGCCCTTGACAAACACACGATATTCGATCACCGGAGCCTGCTTCAGCGTACCGGTCAGCAGGTTCCGGTGCATTTTCATGACCAGTTCCCGGTCCTCGGGATGAATCATCTGCCACATGTCGTCAATGGGTAGCGAAAGGAGATCTTCTCTCGTAAAGCCGGAGTTACGGACAAAGAAATCATTGACGAAGACAAATCGTCCGTCCTGAACAATGACAAGCCCTTGAAGAGAGTGGTCCACCAGGGCCTTGTAAGCCTCCTCAACTTCTTTCTTGTCCGAGATATCGGCGACGATTACCCTGGCGCCCGTGGGAGTACCCGATGTGATGATAAGGTTTGCATACGCAATGGCGGGAAAGGTTGTTCCGTCCTTGCGGACCGCCGTAATCTCGGGAGGCTTGGCCTTCGCGCCTAAAATCATTTTTCCGATGCTATCCGCAATTCTTTCACGGTCCTCCGGGACAACGTGCTGGAAGACATTGACCTTCCCAATGACATTGTCATCCAGGCTGTAACCGAAGAGTTTTCTGCTGTGCCAATTGGCAAAGAGAAGCGTTCCGTCGAACTGGATCTCTATCACCGCCTGTGGGAGGAGGTTAATGAGTTCCATAAACCTGTCCTGTCCTGCCTTGAATGCCTTCGATGCTGTTGATGCTCCTACATTTTTTTCCTTCCTTTGCATGCCAACGCTCCTGTCGTTTTGGTTAGGGTCGAAGAGATGCATGTCCATTTACGGGCAACCCCCTGCATGGAAACGGCCCCACCCCTGACGAACTCCTGAAAGTGGGGTATGAATACCGATACTCACGGGATAACTTGCAGGTACATCCTGATTTGTCTGCCGGATATGGAAGGTGCACTCGCTACGACACATGTTCATAGGTAGCGGCTGCGTTCTTTGATTGTCGGGGAATAGGGAAGACGACAGTCCCCTTATACCTGCAGAGTGAAAACTGCAAGCAATAAATTAAAGAGAAATAGGGATTGGTTTTCCATCCCGCTGTGGAAGCCGGTTCGCGCCTCGGCGAGACGAATTGAATACCGACATCATTGCCCTAACGATGCTTATGCGGATTGCAGCCCGAAGACCCGACAGGCATTGCCATGCAGGAACAGGGTCTTCGTTTCCTTGTCCAGCCCCAGGGCATCGAGGTCGGTGAGGCACTTCTGCGGGGTGATCATGGGATAGTTTGTCCCGAAGAGAACTTTCTTCTTCCCGTTCGCCTTCATGTAAGCCACCAGTTCCGGCGGATATCGCTTTGCCGTGTAGGCTGACGTATCGATGTAGACATTGGGATGCTTGGTGGCGACGGCGATCATTTCCTGCGTCCAGGGATAACCGATATGGCCGCAGACCATCGTCAGTTCCGGGAACTCGATGGCGGCCACATCGATATAGGGAATGGGACGCCCGGGCTCGGAGGGGCACAGAGGCCCCGTGTGGCCGACCTGCAGGCAAACGGGAATGCCCAGCTCCACACATTCTGCGAAGAGGGGATAGTAGCGCCGGTCCGTAACGGGAAGGTCCCACAGCCATTGAACGATGCGGAGTCCCCGAAAACCAAGTTCCCGAACGCAGCGCCGGAGTTCGCGAACCGCCGCCATCGGCCGGTAGAGATCGGCTGTTGCAACGCCGACCAGGCGGTCCGGAAAGCGGCTCACAAATCCAGCCACCTCGTCGTTGGAGATCAGTTCACCCCGAGGTCCGCACCAGGCGGAGATCATCCCTTTTCCCACCCCTCCCTGGTCCATGGCGGCGATGGTAAACTCCAGGGGGACCTCCTCTGTCAGCGTCCCCATGCCTGTCCAGCGCCGGAGGGACTCAAACATGGGATGGTTGATGAAGCGCAGCGTCGGGTGCTGCATCCAGGCGTCGATCACGATTCTGTCATTCACGGCTTTTCCTCCAGTCCTGTCATGTTTCAGCATCCGTAAGATTCTGAAGGATTTTCTTCAGCTGCCCCTCGAAGGCATCTATTTCCGCATCACTGAATCCCCGATAAACCAGGTCGCTCATCTCGTCGGAGATCCGGGTGTAGACTTCCCGGAGCAGCCGGTCCTTTTCGGTCAGGCGAATCATGATCCGCCGCCGGTCTTCCACAGAAGGAACGCGGACAATGTGGCCCGCATCCTCGAGGCGGTCCAGCATGGCCGTCAAAGTCGATTTGCTCAGGGACGTCTTGCCCGTCAGTTCCTGGATGGATATGCCGTCGTTCCTCCAGAGGGCGAAGAGGATCCGTCCCTGTTCGGGTGTGATGTGGATCAGTTCCCGCTCCCGCATCTTCCTGGCGAAAACGCGCCCCGAGACCTGGAAGATCCGAGCCATCAGGAATCCCCCTTCACGAAGCGGAATGCTCTTTTCTGTCCGGTTTTTTTTCATATTACGGCACCAGCGGCGATAGTTCGATTTCGGATAGTTCTATTTAGAACTATATGGGGCCGGCCGTCAAGCGTTTCCTGCTGGCGTTGCCGGTCCACTACGTGGTCCTGTTCAGCGGTTACATCAAAGGTCTTCCGAGTTGTGGTGGTTTTTTATGTGACGGACGACGGAGAGGCTTGGAGCGGGACGTTTCTCTGAGAAGCGCGGTCTCTGCTTTCATTCTCAATGAGCCCGGACTTTCCGACAAGCGGCTGCGCATCGGGGGCATATTGCAGTCTGGACGGGCAGGGGCCTTCGCAGTCCGCTATTTCCGCCTGAAATCCCGGTACCAGTCAATGGTCTTCCGCAGGCCTTCCCGGAAGTCCGTCTTGGCCCGGAAGCCGAACTCCCGGGCGGCCCGCGTGGTATCGAGCATGCGGCGGGGCTGGCCGTCGGGCTTCGTTGCATCCCAGACGACCCGGCCTTTGAAGTCCGTCAGCTCCACGATCAGTTCCACCAGGTCCCGGATGGAGATTTCGAAACCCGCCCCGATGTTGACGGGATCGCTTTTGTCGTAGCGCTCCATAGCCGCCACGATCGCCTCGGCAGCGTCCTCGACGTAGAAGAACTCCCGGGTGGCCGCACCGGTCCCCCAGACGACAACCTCCTCTTCGCCTGCTTCCACGGCGTCGACGCACTTCTTGATGAGGGCCGGGATTACGTGGGAGGATCGGGGATCGAAGTTGTCCCCCGGGCCGTAGAGATTCACCGGCAGGATGAAGATGGCATTGAATCCGTATTGCTGGCGGTAGGCCTGGGCCTGGACGAGCATCATCTTCTTCGCCAAACCGTAAGGGGCATTGGTTTCCTCGGGATACCCGCTCCAGATGTCATCCTCCCGGAATGGAACAGGGGTGAACTTGGGGTAGGCGCAAATCGTCCCCAAGGCGACAATCTTGTCGATCCTGCGTAGGTAGCCCTCATGGATGAGTTGAACCCCCATCATGATATTGTCGTAGAACAGAGTAGCGGGGTTCTCCGCGTTGTAGCCGATGCCGCCGACCCGGGCAGCCAGGTGGAGGACGATATCGGGCTGCTGCTCGTCGTAGAGGCGCCGGACCCCTCCGATGTCCACCAGGTTGTATTCCGGCAGGTCCGCCACGGATACGCGGCCGTACCCCTTCTCCGCCAGGTTCCGCAGCAGGTGGGTCCCCAGGAATCCTTTCCCTCCTGTTACGGTGATGCGCTTGTCTTTCATCATTTCTCCCGCTTTTCCCATGATCCCGTTACCGTCTCTGCCGGCATTCTCACCGGCTGCTCAAACACTCCTGAATGAAATGCAACGAAGCACACAGGTCCGTCTCGGCAGCCTGCTTAGAGCAGCCGGCCGTTGCCTGTACAGTCGTACCCCGCGTCCCGCAGGGTCTTCTCCCGTTTCGCCTGCTCCATGTCTGCAGCGATCATCATATCAATGAGCTTATCGAAGCTGACCTTCGGCTCCCACCCCAGCGCCTTCCGGGCCTTCGAGGAATCCCCGAGCAGGACGTCCACCTCGGTGGGCCGGAAATACCGCGGGTCGATGGCGACATACTGTCCGTAATCCAGGTCCAGCTTCGCAAAGACCTTTTCGGCGAACTCCCGAACCGAGTGGGTCTCTCCTGTGGCAATGGCGTAATCGTCGGGCTCTTCCTGTTGCAGCATCAGCCACATGGCCTCCACATAGTCCCCGGCATAACCCCAGTCCCGTTTCGCCTCCAGGTTCCCCAGGTACAACTTGTCCTGAAGCCCCAGTTTGATCCGTGTTGCCGCCTGGGTGATCTTCCGGGTCACGAAGGTCTCCCCCCGCCGGGGTGACTCGTGATTGAACAGGATTCCGTTTGAGGCAAACAGCTTGTAGGCATCGCGATAATTCCGGACCACGTAATAGGCGTAAACCTTCGCCGCCGCGTAGGGGCTTTGCGGCTGGAAAGGCGTCGTCTCGCACTGCGGCGGCGGTGCAGCGCCGAACATCTCGCTGGAGGAGGCCTGGTAAAACTTCGCCCGGTTGCCGGATTTCCGGATGGCCTCCAGCAGCCGGAGCGTCCCCAGTCCCGTGATGTCTCCCGTGTACTCCGGCATGTCGAAACTCACCCGGACGTGGCTCTGGGCGCCCAGATGGTAGATCTCGTCCGGATCGATCGAGTGGATCAGGTCCGTCAACTGGCCGGAGACGGACAGGTCTCCGTAGTGCAGGAAAAGCCGGGCCTCGGGATCATGAAAGTCCCGGTAGAGGTGGTCGATCCGGTCGGTGTTGAACGTACTGGACCGGCGGATCAGGCCATGGACGGCGTATCCCTTTTCCAGAAGGAACTCCGCCAGGTAAGATCCGTCCTGGCCGGTGATGCCTGTGATCAGAGCTTTCTTCATGTGTTTCTCATCTCCTTACAAAAATACAAAATTGGGTGATGCAATCTCTACATCCCCATTGGTTTCTCCAAGGGGAGCAATTGGAATCGGTCCCTCTTATCATGGGGAAAAGGGGGATATGCAATTCATTTCCTGATGAAACGGCTACACGTTCTTGTTCTTCCCGCCATAGTATTCCCGATACCAGGCAATGAAACGGGCGACTCCCGTCTCAATGGACGTCGCGGGCCGGAAGCCGACGTCGGCCATGAGGTCATCCACGTCGGCGTAGGTTTCGGACACGTCCCCCGGCTGCATAGGCAGGAAGTTCTTCCGGGCCTCCCGGCCCAGGGCCTTCTCGATCACCTCGATGAAGTGAAGCAGCTCCACGGGGTTGTTGTTCCCGATGTTGTACAGGCGCCAGGGGGCGAAGCTGGACGCCGGGTCGGGAGCCTTCCCCGTCCACTTTGGGTTGGGGGCGGGGATGCGGTCGGCCACGCGGATCACCCCCTCGACGATATCATCGATGAAGGTAAAATCCCGCTTCATCCGCCCGTGGTTGAACACGTCGATCGGTTCGCCCGCCAGGATGGCCCGGGTGAAAAGAAACAAAGACATGTCGGGCCGCCCCCAGGGACCATAGACGGTGAAGAAACGGAGGCCCGTACAGGGGACTTTGAAAAGCGTGGCATACGCGTGGGCCATGCCTTCATTGGCCTTCTTCGTGGCTGCATAGAGGCTCACCGGGTGGTCCACGTTCTGGTGGACCGAAAACGGCATCGCGGTGTTGGCGCCATAGACGGAGCTGGAGGAGGCAAAGACGAGATGCTCCACCCCATGGTGGCGGCACCCCTCCAGCACGTTCAGAAATCCGGCGATGTTTGCCGTGATATAGGCATGCGGATTCACAAGCGAGTAGCGAACCCCCGCCTGGGCGGCCAGGTGGATCACGACCTCCGGCCGCTCGATTCGGAAGAGATCCTCCATGGAGGCCCGATCGGCAATATCCAGGCGGCGGAAGAAGAACCGGGGATGCGGTTCCAGCAGAGCCAGGCGGGCCTCTTTCAGGGAGACGTCGTAGTAGTCGTTCAGATTGTCGAGGCCCAAGACAAGGTCTCCCCGCTCCAGGAGCCTGGACGCCACGTGATATCCGATAAACCCGGCGGCGCCGGTCACAAGGATCTTCTTCATGCCACCTCTCCGGCCTTCCAGGCGTCGGCAAAGGCCTTTTTCAGTTCCGGCACCAGGATCGCCCCTTTAAAGTTCAGGGGAATGGGGGCGAAGCGGACGAAGTCTGGCCGGCTCCCCTTGGACACGGCTTTCTTCGCAACCTCCCGGAAGGACCGGGCCAGTTCGTCCCGTCGTCCCTCGGCCTCGGGCTTCAGCTCGATGGTGACGCAGCAGCTGTCCTCATGCTCGCTCTGGAGGCGAAGTCCCACCACGGCCAGCCGGAACGAATCGGCAGTCAGGCCGAACCGGTCCGTGAGCACCGCCGACAGCTCCGCCGCCACCTGGTCATAGGCGTAGTTGGCACCGCCGCGGATCAGAAGGGCCGAGTCCCGGGCCATCCAGTAAAGATCCCGTCCGCCGTCGCTGCCTTCCAGCCGGAACCCGATGTCCCGGAGACCCGTGTACCAGCCCTCCCGGAAGACATCCCGGGTCGCCCCCTCGTCGCCGACGTATCCCGACATCAGGTTTCCGCCGCGGGTGACCAGGTATCCGGGTTCGCCGGCTGCACAGGGAACCAGGTAACCCTCCCGGTCCGGATCGACCGCCCGGACGACGTCCATTTCCGTGAAAGGGGAGTGGTCCCGGCCGATATAGTATCCCTCGGCCCGCTCGCCCCGGTGCTCGTGTTTCCAGCCCCGCTCGAAGGCGTTGACAACGGCTTCCGGAGCCAACGTCCCCGGGATCGCCGCCACCTGGAGACACGTCTCGGTGGAGCCGAAGCGGACCCGGGGCGGGCGGCCGCACCAGTGCAGGATGCGCCGGACCGTCGTCGGCCCCACGGGGGCGGAGCCGATGAGGATTTCCGTATTGCGTAGCGCCATCTCCAGGCGATCCTTTTCCACCGGAAGCGTCCCTTCCCGGTCCATGTCCTCCAGGAAATCGATGTGCCGGGCCACCAGGGCCGTCACCAGGCGTCCCCGCCGACCCTCTGCGGCCTTCGTGAGAATCCGCCAGAAGGCTGTCCCGTACCGCTCGACCAGGTGGATGACCGCGCCGGGCCTCCGGAGTCCCCAGTCGGACATGGCGGAGGAATTGGCGTGATGCAGGGGATTCACGAGGAGGAGATCCAGCGGATCTTCCGCGTCCAGGCCGAAGTAGGCCTCGAAGGTGAGGCGATTCGTCAAATAACTCCGGTGGGACAGTCGAACCCCTTTGGGAAGTCCCGTCGTCCCGGAGGTGAAGATGATGATCCGCTCGTCCTCCCAGGAAGGCCCGGCCGTCACCGGCGCCCCATCTTCATGGCCGAAATCCGCCGCATCCAGAAAGGCCGCGTCCGGCAGGAGTGAGGACAGGGCGGCCAGACGCTCCGGCTCCTGCCCCTCGTGAACAACGATGCGCGCCTCCGCCACCCGGGCCTTGTAGGCGATCCGCTCCAGGTCGTCGGCCTGCCAGTTGACCGTCACCGGGACGGTCCCCGCCAGGACGGCGGCCAGGCGAAAGGCCAGATCGCGGGGGCTGTTGGCCGCAAAGAGATGAAGCACCCGCGATCCTCGGACCGCCCCGAGCCGGGCCAGGGCGGCGGCAGCCCCGACGGCGAGGTCCCGGAACTGCCCTCGCGTCCAGGCCCACTTCCCGATCCCGCCCTCACCCAGGGTGTAATGAACGAGAAACGGGTCCTCCCGGCGGGCGAAGGCGGTCTCGTATTCCGCCAGGGGCCGGGAACCGGCTGGAGGAAGGATCATGGGCGTCTGGTCTTGCATCTTCCGAATCCGTTATCTCACCACGCCGCCAGCGTCTCCCGGCAGGCGGTCAAGGTTCTCTCGAAGTCCTCGTCCGTATGAGCGAAGGAAACAAAACATGCCTCGAACTGGGACGGCGGCAGGCTGATCCCCCGCTCCAGCATCCCCCGGAACCAGCGGGCATACGCCTCCGTGTCGCTCTTTGCGGCCATCGCGAAATCCGTCACGGGGTTCGCGGTGAAAAAGACGGTGAACAGGGAACCAGAGCGGTTGATCGTCACGGGGATCCCTTTCTCGTCGAAGAGGGTCTTCAGGTCGAAGCAGAGGCTGAAGGTCTTCCGGTCCAGCGACTCGTAATGCTCCGCATTCTCCTGGAGAATCCGGAGCGTCGCCAGCCCCGCCGCCATGGCCAGGGGATTCCCCGAAAGCGTACCCGCCTGGTAAACCGGTCCCGCCGGTGCCAGGTGGTCCATGATGTCGGCCCGGCCCCCGAAGGCTCCCACGGGAAGGCCGCCGCCGATGATCTTGCCGAGGCAGGTCAGGTCCGGCGCAATGTCGGTGACGGTCTGCCAGCCGCCCCAGGCGACACGGAACCCGCTGATCACCTCGTCGAAAATGAGGAGAATCGCCCGCTCCCGCGTGGCTTCCCGCAGCGTCTCCAGGAATCCCGGCTTGGGAAGGACGACCCCCATGTTTCCCGGAACGGGCTCCACGATCACGCAGGCCAGTTCATCGCCATGGGCGGCCAGGGCCGCCTCCAGCGCCACCTGGTTGTTGAAGGGCACGGTGATCGTCAGCGCCGCCAGCTCTTTCGGAACTCCCGGACTTCCGGGTATCCCGAAGGTGGCAACACCCGAACCGGCCTTGACCAGGAGCGAATCGGCGTGGCCGTGGTAACAGCCTTCGAACTTGAGGATCTTCTCCCGCCCGGTGAATCCCCGGGCCAGGCGGATGGCGCTCATGACGGCTTCCGTCCCGGAAGAGACCAGGCGGACCTTCTCGATGGACGGGAAGGTCTCCACGAGGAGCATGGCCATCTCCACCTCCCCGGGCGTCGGGGCTCCATAGCTCGTGCCCCGGGCGGCGGCCTCAGCGATGGCGGTAACGACGGCCGGATGGGCGTGTCCCAGGATCATGGGCCCCCAGGAACCGACGTAATCGACGTATTCCTTCCCCTCCACGTCCCGGATCCGGGAACCCGCCGCCTGCTCCACGAAAAACGGCATCCCGCCGACGGACCGGTAGGCCCGGACGGGACTGTTGACCCCCCCGGGGATCAGTTCGCAGGCCAGGTTGAACCAGTCTTCCGATGTCCACGCCATGTCAGAAATACTCCATGCTGGTTTTTTTCAGTTCTTCCACGCTTGTGAGAACCAGGTAGCCGGCGGCCCCGGCCCGGGCGGCTAGTTCTTCGAGAAATCCGGCGCCTTCGCCTTCCCGGAAGTGAACCATGGTAAAGAGGCTGTACCGGCCGAGAAACATCGGCTCCCGGCGGTAGCAGTGGGTCACCTCCCGGCGGGACGCGAAGATCCTGCCCGCCTCGTCGCACCGCGCCTCCGGCACCTCCCAGGCGACCATGGAGTTCCGGGTGTATCCGGCCCGCTGATGTCGCAGAACCGCCCCGAACTTCCGGATGATCCCCTCCGCTTTCATTTCCCGGAGTTCCTCCAGGACCGCCTCCTCCGTCGTCCCGGCGGCCTTTGCCACCTCCGCGAAGGGACGCGCGGTCAGGGGAAGGTCCCCCTGGAGAAGGGCGGCAACGGAGGTGCGGACACGATCGGTCGGCATCGGCGAATTTCCTTTTTCGGGTAGAAAGTTGCGGACTTCCATGTCATGAATCCCCGAAAAAATCAAGCATCGCGCCCCCGGCGAAACAGCCGTGGAAAAGCCGCCTGACGGCGGCCCGGCGAAGCGCTGAACACCCGGACCCCGGCGCTGCAAATCGCTCTTACGGGCAGACACGGAATGCCGCCCCTGGAATATCAGCGCGCGTCCGGATTCTGACGGCCGATCAGATCGAGGATCTCTTCATTGGGAGGGATGTCGGCCATCGAATGGCCGTAATGCACGTACCGAAGCATGCCGGACCGGTCGATGAGCATCTGTGCGGGCATCCGGCCCAGCTTGAAAATCTTCACCTCCTGGCCGTACAGCTTCAGAACGGTGTGAGCGGGATCGGGCAGCCCGACAAACGGCAGGTTTTCCTTCTCCCAGTACTTCCGGAAAGACCCGGCATCCTCCGGCCCGACGACGACGATTTCCGTGTCCAAATCCACGAAGCGCTGATAATCCTGACGCAACTGCGCCATATGCCGGCGGCAGAACGGTCAGATGAATCCGCGGTTGAAGACCACCAGGACATTCTTCCGGTTTCGATAATCCGAGAGGGAAATGCTCTTCCCATTGAGGTCGGGCAGCATGAAATCCGGTGCGCGGGTGTTCAGCTCGACTCTAGCCATCGTCTCCTCCTCCCTTTTCCGTTGCGGGAAGGCCACGATCCCGAACCTCAGGCCGCAGCGCTCCCTGCTCTCCGTCAGGGGTAATCCTGCCGTGTGGGCCGAACCGTGATGTTGCTGACGTGGACATGAGGCGGCTGTGTAACAACGAAGTGGATCGCCTCGGCCAGGTCGTTTCCCGTCAGGAGCGGACCGAATGTATCCTTGAAAAATTTTACGGTTTCCGCACTATGTCGCGCCACAGCCTGAAAGCCGCTGAGTACCACGCCCGGCTCGACCAGGGATACGCGAATCCCTTTCGGTCCCAATTCACGTCGGAGCCCCTCGGCCAAGGCATGGACGGCAAATTTGGTCGCTCCGTACACCGCTCCAAAGGGCGATATGTGCCGTCCCACCACGGACCCGACGACAACAATGTCAAGCGCTGCCTTTGGAAAGACGCCCTCCTGCCCCGCCACCATCTTCTGCGCGGCTTTCTGCATCAACCGGAGGGCACCGGTCACGTTGATCCTGAAGACGTCTTCGAATTGGGACAAATCCGCGTCCTTGACCGAGCCGCTCAGCCCCCTTCCCGCATTGGCGACGACGATGTCCGCGGGCCTGCCGAAATGCCCGGCGGCCGAGGCAAAAAGCTGCTCCAGCACAACGTCGTCCACCGCGTCCCCGGCGACACCGTGGAACGCGGGACCCAGTTCTTTTTCCAGACTTGCGAGCTTTTTCCTGTTGCGTCCGTTGCCGACCACGCCGAAGCCGGCTGTGACGAATTTTCTGGCCGTGGCTTCACCGATTCCGGATGTCGCGCCGGTCACAATTGCGATGCGTGCATAATCGTCAGGCATGGTCCGCCCCCCTTGCTAAACATTTCTCATCAACCCAACTGCGCTCCGGATTCTCATCCTTTGACAAAGAAACCGGGATGAAACGATACGTAGCCTCGAACGCCGTTTTTCCCGAAGAAAAGTGAAGAGGACGTTCTCCGGCGTCACCCCCTCACAGGTCAGATCCGGATCGCTTCGGACATCAGTAGTTGTATATATTTTGTTCCCTCCCAATCCCAATATTGTTCATCACGCCTGTCCGGTTAAGCAGAAGCTGTCCATATCTAACATGCTGATATAATACGGAAACCACCGGATTCGCCGGTTTTCCTGCTACGATCCGTTCCTGTGCCTGGCCTTCGCTCAACTGACGGGACGGGAAAGTCTACGGGACATCGAAACATGCCTGAACTCCCATCGGGAAAAGCTCTACCACATTGGTTTCCGGGGTCTCGTGTCCCGTTCCACCCTGGCGGATGCCAGCGAATCCAGGGATTACCGAATCTTCGAGGATTTTGGCTATCACCTGATCGGAATCGCCCGGAAGCTCTACGCCGGCAAAGAACGGACGTTGGAACTCCAGCAATCCCTCTATGTCCTGGATTCGACCACCGTGGATCTCTGCCTGTCTCTTTTCCCCTGGGCCAGGTTCCGTTCCACCAAGAGCGCAGTCAAGATCCATACCCTGCTGGATCTGAAAGGAATCTCAATCCAGCAACCAGATGAATTTATTCGACAGTTAACCGGACAGGCGTGAAGAAAAAGTTTAAAACCCATTTGACAAAAGCTCCATGTTTTACTATTTTCCACGTAACTCCTCTGACAAGGAAGGAACGAATAATATAGTGAAGCAGGAAAAAACCAAGCTGGGCAAATTTGAAATGCAGCTTCTCGCTTATGCCCAGTTCAGGAAAAAAGAATTCATCTCCTCGGGCGAAATTGCCTCCGCCTTGGATATTAATGCCGAACAGGAATGGAAACTCCTCAACCGGATGACGACCTCCGGTCTGATTATCCGTTTGAAACGGGGCGTCTATCTGGTCCCTTCCCGCATGCCTGCCGGCGGACGGTGGACAGTCAGCGGCTATTACATCCTTTCCAAGCTCATGGAGGTCATCAATGGCCTATACCAGATCAGCGGTCCCAGCGCCTTTAACTTTTATGGCTTCGACGACCAGGTACCAAACCGGATTTATGTTTATAACGACCGGATTTTCGGAGAAAAGGAGATCGGCGGAACCGATTTCGTGTTTATCAAAACGGACATCAAGCGGTTGGGTTCGACAAAAAGCTTGAAGACGCCTGATGGCATCGATGCCGTCATGGCCACCAAAACCAGGGCGCTGGTCGATGCCGTGTATGACTGGTCCCGGTACAACACCCTTCCACGGGCCTACGGATGGATCGCGGAAATGCTGAAAAAAGAACCGACCATCGTCGAGGACCTTATCAGCGATGCGCTCCAATACGGCAACAAGGGGACCGTTAAGCGCATCGGATACCTGCTTGCCCAACTCGGCATCGCCGATAATCGTCTCCTGGAAATGAAACAGAAACTCGGTCTTGCCAAGTCGCTGATCCCTTGGATACCAGGCCGGGCGGCAAAAGGGAGCGTCAATAAAGAGTGGGGGTTGATTGTCAATGGATCCATCCCGCGATCATAGGATCTCGGTCCACGAAGATCAGGCGTTCTTCCGCGAGGCAGTGCTTTTCACCGCGGGCCAGACAGGGTTGAATGCAACCCTCATCGAAAAGGATTATTTCTGCACCGTCCTTCTACAGTATCTTTGTGACCAGCAGGACAGCCCACTCATCTTCCGGGGAGGCACCTGTATCGGCAAGGTCTATGCCGATTTTTACCGACTCAGCGAAGACCTCGATTTCATGATTTCGACGCCACCTGAAGCAAGCATATCCGTACGACGGAAACGGATGGCGCCCGTGAGGGAATGGGTGAGGAAAATTTCAGAAGAGATGAGCATCCTGACCCTCCCTGAGGATTTCACCGGGCATAACAGCTCCCGGCAGTATGTCGCTTATGTGACCTACCCTTCGGTTTTCCTAACGGAAGAAGCGGCCCGCATCAAGATTGAAGTAGGTTTGCGCGAAGTGCCCCTGATGCCGCCTGTGCAAATGAAGGCAAGAACGCTGCTTCTGAACCCTTTTACTCGAAAATCCCTGGTTCCCGACATCGCTTTGACCACCTTGTCCATGAAGGAGGCCATCGCCGAAAAGTTGCGGGCGGCATTGACACGGTTAGAGCCGGCCATTCGTGACTTCTTCGATATCGATTATCTGGCCTCCCAAAATAAGATGGATCTCAATGATCGGCATCTCTTCCAGCTTCTCGCCGAAAAGCTGAAGGTTCCGGGAAATCCGCCTATCGATCTATCGCTGGCACGAAAAGAGAAACTTAAGACCCAGATCAACACGGAACTGAAACCGGTGCTCCGTCCCTCCGATTTTGAAAGATTTGATCTTGACCGCGCGTTTGGACTGGTAGCACGAATAGCAGGAAATTAACGATTGGGCATGCGACGTGAGTTCTGAACGAATCAAGAGCTGGCCAACAAAGGAGCGTCCGCGCGAACGACTCCTTGCGGAAGGCCCGGAACGGCTGACGGATGCCGAGCTGCTCGCTATCATTCTTCGCATCGGCTCAGGAACATTCAAGGAAGGTGTTCCAGGGACGAATGCCTACGAGGCAGCTCTCTCGATTCTGAGGGATTTTCGAGATCTTCGCGGCATCGACCGCGCCCGAATTCATGACTTGCTGAAGGTGCCCGGCCTTGGACCCGCGAAAGTCGCGCAGATCAAGGCGGCTTTTGAGCTCGGGAAACGCGTTTGCGCCGGGAAACTCACAGCACTAACCTTCGAATCCTCACTGGCCGTTGCCAACTATTTCCGTCCGCATTTCACCGGCAAGCGTGAAGAGATTGTAACTGCCGTGTTCTTGAACGGCCAGAACCAGCGCCTTGGCGAGAAAGACATTACCGAAGGAACGCCAACTCAAGCCACCGTGTATGTCCGGCGCATTCTGGAAGAAGCCCTCCACGAATCGGCCGCGGCAATCGTTTTGGTCCACAACCATCCCTCCGGCAACCCTGAGCCATCTGCTGGCGACGATGAAACAACTCCAATTTTCCCAAGGTGAAGCACTTCAGCCATCTTTTGGCCACAATTGTGGCATGGTATTTCTCGAACTTTTCGATGGTGATAAACTGCGGCACGATCTTGTAAAAGATGTTATCAAGAGACTGACCAGTTCGGCCTCGGGAAAGTCATCGTGACCCCCATGAAGCGTGCACAATCCATCCTGAAAGAGGTCTTTGGTTTCGCGAACTTTTGGCCGCTTCAGGAAAAGATCATTGCCCATATCCTGGAGAAAAAGGATGCCCTGGTCGTCATGCCCACGGGCGGGGGCAAGTCTCTCTGCTACCAGATCCCAGGAATGATCTTCGACGGCCTGACGATCGTGGTGTCGCCGCTCATCTCTCTAATGAAGGATCAGGTGGACCAGATCAAGGAATACGGCGTGCCGGCCCTTTTCCTGAACAGCTCCCTGAGCATGGAAGAGTACCGGGCAAACGTCACGAAGCTCCGGGCAAAAGACGCAAAGCTCCTCTATCTGGCCCCGGAGGCCCTGTTGGCACCGCGAACCCTTGCACTGCTGGCCGACCTGAGGGTGGATTGCATCGCCATCGACGAGGCGCATTGCATCTCCCAGTGGGGTCACGACTTCCGTCCGGAGTACCGGCAATTGGCGGAGGTCCGTGCCGCTTTTCCTGCTGCGGCCTGCGTAGCGCTGACGGCCACGGCCACGCCGCGTGTTCGGGAGGATATCCGGCAATCCCTGAATTTCGACGATCGCAGTGAATTCATCGGTTCATTCAACCGGCCGAACCTCTTTCTGGAGGTGGTACCGAAGAACGACCCCTTGGAACAAGTGCTGGACTTACTCGAAAGGTATCCGAACGAATCGGGCATCATCTACTGCGCCACCCGCCGCCAGACGGAGGAGCTACATGCCCACCTCCAGAAAAATGGTTACTCCGTCCGCCCCTATCATGCGGGGCTATCGGAGGCGGAGCGCACCGAAAACCAGGAGCGCTTTCGCCGCGACGATGTCCGGATTATCGTGGCGACGATTGCTTTCGGGATGGGGATTAACAAGCCCAATGTCCGTTTCGTCATCCACTATGACATGCCCGGGAGCATCGACAATTACTACCAGGAGATCGGCCGGGCGGGGCGGGATGGTTTGCCCGCCCATTGCCTCCTACTGTTCAGCTACGGGGATCTGCAAAAGATCCAGTACTTCATCGGACAAAAGGCGGAGCAGGAACAGCGGGTGGCCCAGATCCTCCTGAGCCAGCTCCTGGGCTTCGCCGAGACGGACCTTTGCCGCCGCGTCCCTCTGTTGAACTATTTTGGCGAGACCAGCGTTCCGGAACGGTGCGGGAGGTGCGACAATTGCCGACCGGGGAACGAGGAAAAGGCGCTTGTCGATCTGACCCTCCCAGCGCAGATGTTTCTTTCCTGCATCAAACGGACCGACGAGATTTTCGGCGCGGGCCATATTGTTGATGTCCTGAGGGGCTCAAATTCCCAGAAGATCCTCAAATTCGGGCATGAAAAACTCTCCACGTACGGTATCGGCACGGCCTATTCGGCGAAGCAATGGCGGCACCTCGCCCGTCAATTGATCCAGAAGGGTCTACTGCTTCACCACTATGAGCATGGATCGCTGAAACTGACCCCAAAGGCATGGGAGGTCCTGCGCGGGAAAGAGCCTTTCCTCGGCAGGATGGAGACGGACAGCAAGAAGCTGCGTGCGGCACCGGGAGCCGCTCAAAGGCCACGTGCGGACGAGGCGGATTCCTCTGATCCCGATCTGTTTGAAGCCCTTCGCAAAAAACGCAAGGCGCTTGCCGGCGAGGCGAACCTTCCTCCCTATGCGATCTTCCATGACCGGACCCTGCGGGAGATGGCACTCTATTGCCCCCGGGACCGGGAAGGCTTGCTGTCACTCTATGGGGTCGGCAAGAGCAAGCTTGAAAAATACGCCGACGCCTTTCTGGAAATCATCCTGGAGTATAGTCAAACCCACCAAATGCCGGAGATATTAAAAACCGATCCCGGCGACGGAGCCCGCGTCCGATCCTGATTCCGATCCATCGGAGAACAACGGCAAGCGGCGCTATCTGGTCATCGGCGAACGATTCAACCAGGGTTGCACGATTGAACAACTGGCGCGGGATTTCAACATACGGCAAAATACAGTCATCGGGCATCTCTTCCGGTATCGGCGGAAAGACCGTCCGCTTCGCACGGAATACCTGCTCATAAATTCAATTCTGACGGAAGATCAGCGGCAAGCAGTGCTTGCTTCCTTCGCCCGTCTGGGAACAAAACGGCTGCGTCCTGTCTTTGATGATCTGAACGGGGCGATCCCTTACGATGAACTGAAGCTCTGCCTGTTGCACTATCTGTCTCAGGATCAGAACCATCCTGAGGATCAAGAAAGTTTTCTGTAAGCCTCTCTTTCAATCCTGGCTTAAACAACCCTGACTTTCTGAGCAACGCCTCGGCAGATATCCCACGTTCTGCAAGATCCAGGAGAGGCAGCGTTCTTATGGCGGCGGCATCACAGGTGCAGAAAGTTAGGATGCTTTCCCTGAGCAGGATTGCCAAGGATTCGATTTCTCCGGGGTGAATATTAAAGGGGTTGGGTTGGGAAAGTCTATTCAGAAGAACGGCTGCATCGTCCGTTGTCGCGCTTAATTCCTTGATAAGACAAGTGTTGATATATTTCTCTCGAAACGAAACGGAGTATCTTTTACCATCCCGCTTGAAGTACTTGACCTCCTCGATGACCGATGATGCTGCATGAATCTCGTGTATCTTTACCAGTTTGTCGAGAATGTCGAGCGACAGAAAATCAATGAGGATGTCGGCATCAAGTAGCCATCATTTCAATCGTGTTCCCCTCCGGCTCCATCAATCCCAAATCTTCGATGAAATCATCGATGTCGCTGCGGTCGATGTTCAGCAGTTCAGCAAACTTTCCTCTTGAAATCAGTCCCTTGCGCAGGCAACGGATGGCAAGGTTGGTGAAGCGTTCGGATTGAATCGGCTTTACGTCTTTTGAGCGCTTTTCCCGGCTCACCTCAGCCAGTTCTTCATCCTTTGCAATGGAATCGGCCGTTTCCCATTTGATGAGATTGATGAAAGCGAGGCGGTAAAGAAGCGCCTATGCCGACACCCCGAATTCAACGGCCACGTCGACAATGTCGGAATAGGTAAGCTGTTTGTTGTTTTCGATGATCTGCTCAATCACCCGACGGATCTCGTCTTCCGGAAGGAGCAGCATGGACAGCGAACTTGTCCGCTTTTTTCTCCACATCGTCAAAAAAAAGGGCGTCGTTCATTTCCTCCGGTGAGAAAGCCTTCCACAAGATCAGGTGAAAGAGTTCGTGAGCGAGGTCATAATTCCGGCGCCAGGGGGCTTCGTTCGCATTGATGACGACGGCTTTTCCGATGTCCGGATGCACCATGGATGCAGCGGAACCGCAGGCAAGTGGATAATAGATGATTTTGACTCCGTATTCCTGTTCCAGGACTTTATGGAGCGAACAGGCCGGCCTCTTGCCGAGGCCCATCATGCCCCGGATTTCTTTGGCCAGACGGCTGATCGCAACGAATATAATATATCATGTCAAGCAAGATAAGATTTTTCATTGATTGCATGTAAACCGCCCGTAAAGCCTACGTTTCCGATTTTCACCCTTCCCTTCCCTCGCCCTTTCTGATACCCGATGAAGCCCGGGGCAGCGACCGCTCCGGAAGCACTGTGCTGAAGCAAAGAGACCGAAGATCCGGCCGGACCGGACGTTGGAAATACCGACTCCCGGCCGTCCCTTCAACCAGTCCGTCATCGAGGCCGTCATGCACGAACTCCCCGTCATGGAAAGCGTCCTGAAGATCGTCCTCGGCCATGCCGAGAGGAACCGCGTCCGGAAGATCGTGGCCATTCACCTGAAAGTGGGGGAACTGAGCGATCTGATCGAGGACTGGATGCAGCGCTACTTCGACTACGTCAGCAAGGGAACCCTGGCGGAGGGCGCCGTGCTCAAGATTCAGAAAATCCCAGTGCGCTTCCGCTGCTCCGGCTGCAGCTCCGAATTCACTGCTGACGTCCGGAAGGAGGCGGAGATCCGCTGCCCCGAGTGCGGCGCGGACCGGCCCACGTTGATCTCCGGCCGGGAATACTTCATCGAAAACATGGAGGTGATCTGATGGCCGAGATCCGGCTGATCGAAATCAAGGAGGAAATCCTGGCGGACAACGCGGCCCTGGCGGAGGAGATCCGGGCGGACCTGAAGCGGCGGGGGGTGTTCCTCCTGAACCTGATGTCCTCCCCGGGATCGGGCAAGACGAGCCTGATCGTCCGGACCCTTCGCCGGCTCCGGGAGACGTTCCGGATTGCTGTCATCGAGGGCGACATCGACTCCATCGTGGACGCGGAAACTGTCTCCCGAGAGGGAATCCCGGCGGTTCAGCTCCGGACGGGAGGCTTCTGCCACCTCGACGCCTCCATGATCCGCCTGGCCCTGAACGAGTTGGACTTGGCGAGCCTGGACCTGATCGTCATCGAGAATGTGGGGAACCTTGTCTGCCCCGCCGAGGTGGACACCGGGGCCACGAAGAACGCCATGATCCTGAGCGTTCCCGAAGGCGACGACAAGCCCCTGAAATACCCCCTGATGTTCAGCGTCTGTGACGTGGTGATCCTGAACAAGACAGACTATCTGGAAGGGTCGGATTTCGACGTTCAGGCTTTCCGGGAGCGGGTCGGGCGGCTGAACGCCAAGGCGCCGGTCCTGGAGGTCTCCTGCCGAACCGGGGCGGGCCTCGACGCCTGGATCGACTGGCTCAGGACCCGGGCAGATGCGACTCGAGGAAGTGCTTCTCGCTGAAATTCCGCAGTTTGATCGCCTCGGGGGAAACGCCGGTGAAGGCCCCCCGGGGCGCCAGTCCGATCAGTTCCGATTCCAGGATCCCGACACCGTGCGAGGACGCCGCCGCTTCCACCGCTTCGAAGGCGGCGCGGACGGGGGTCACCCGCCAGTCCGTCAGGTTCATGGACACCTGGGCGATGTCCCGGCTCTTCAGGAACACCCCGATGGCCCGCAGCGCGGGCAGGCCGCCCCCGGACTCCCGGATTGAGCCGGCGATCCGCCGGGCCAGGTGCATGTCGTTCGAATCCAGGTTTACATTGAAGGCCACCAGCGGCATCCGGGCGCCCACCGCGGAGGCCCCGGACCGCTCATTGAAGGACACAGGCCCCGCATCGGGCCGCCACGCCGGATCCTTCATCCGTTCCCGCAGTCCCTCATAGCCTCCCCGCCGCAACTGCGGCAGTTGACGCCGTTCGGGCCGAAGGGCCGCCTCGCCGTAGAAGAAGACAGGCACGCCGCACTCCTTCCCGAAGGCCTTTCCGAACCGGCGGGCAGCCTCCACGGCATCGTCCATCCCCGCCCCGCCGAGGGGCACGAAGGGAATCACGTCCACCGCCCCGATCCGGGGATGGCCGCCCCGGTGGTCTCGCATGTCGATCCGTTCCAGGGCCCGTTTGCAGACGGCGAGGGCCCCCTGCACCACCGCCTCCGGCTCCCCCAGGAAAGTGAGGACGCTCCGGTGGTGGTCCCGGTCCATGCACAGGTCCAGGCGCTTCAGCCCCGGAAAGGCATCCAGGGCGGACGCCACGGACTCCATGCACCGCCGGTCCCGCCCCTCACTGAAGTTGGGGATGCACTCGAGGATCAACGAATTCGTCAAAGCGTTTCTCCTTGCACCTTATGAAACCGCATCGCCGGCAGCTCCACACAGGTCAATGGGCCGCCGTAGACTGCGCCCGTGTCGATGCCGATTTTTGTTCCGTCCACGAAGGGCTCCGGGAAGGGGGTGTGGCCGAAGACGACGATCTTGCCGAAGGAAGCGGATGAATGGATGAACTCCCGGCGGATCCAGACGAGGTCCCAGGGATCCTGTTCCGTCACGGGGACACCCGGCCGGAGACCCGCGTGGACAAAGAGATAATGCTCCGTTTCATGCCAGAGGGCGAGCGATGCGAAGAACTGCCGGTGCTCCTCCGGGAGGTCGCCGATCGTCGCCCGATCTCCCCTCCAGAGCCCGTAGGAACGGAGCGTGGCAACGCCCCCGTTTCCCAGGAACATCGCCGCCGCCGCAGGATCTTCAAGGTAGTCCAGGAACATCCGCTCGTGGTTCCCCATCAGGCAGACGACCTTCGGGATCCGGCGCCGGAGCGCCAGGACGGTCTCGACGACGCCCCGGGAATCGAGTCCGCGATCGATGTAGTCCCCGATGAAGACGACGGTGTCCGTCTCGGGACAGAGATCGAGGCGTCCCAGGAGTTCCTCCAGCAGGAACCGGCAGCCGTGGACGTCCCCGATGGCAAAGATGCGTTCCATCACCCCGCCTCCGCCTTGCCTCCCCGGCTTTGGTCACCCGCAGGCCGGGGCTCTCAGTCGAACAGCGCCTCTACGAACTCCGCTGCGTCGAAGGGCCTCAGGTCGTCCAGCCCCTCGCCGACGCCGATGTACCGGATGGGAATCTTCAACTCCCGGGCGATGTGGATCACGACCCCGCCCTTGGCGGTCCCGTCGAGCTTCGTCAGGATGATCCCGCTGATGCCGATCTCGTCGTGAAAGAGCCTGGCCTGCGAGACGGCATTCTGCCCTGTGGTGGCGTCCAGGACGAGATACGTTTCGTGGGGCGCCCCGGGTAGCTCGCGGCCCATGATCCGTTTCATTTTCTTGAGCTCCTCCATGAGGTTGACCTTCGTGTGGAGCCGTCCCGCCGTATCGATGATGACGATCGGCTGTTTGCCCGAAGACGCCGCCTTCATGGCATCGAAAACCACCGCCGAGGGATCGGCCCCGGCCTGCTGCTTCACCAGGGGCGATCCCGTCCGGTTCGCCCAGACCTCGAGCTGCTCGATGGCGGCCGCCCGGAAGGTATCCGCCGCCACCAGGAGCACTTCTTTCCCCTCGTCCTTGTAGGCCCGGGCCAGTTTGCCGATGGTGGTCGTCTTCCCGGTGCCGTTGACCCCGATGACCATGATGACGAGAGAGCTTCCGGCTGGAGCGGAAACCGGGGGTATGCCGCCGGACACGAGGATCTCCTCCATGGACTCCCGGAGGACCTTCTTGAGGAGTTCCGGCTGGGTCAGCTGTTTTCGCTTCACCTGTTCCTGCATCCGCTCGATCAGCTCGTGGGCGAAGGTGGGTCCCACGTCGGCCATGATGAGGGCCTCTTCGATGTCGTCGTAGAGCTTCTGGTCGATGACCTTCGCCCCCAGGATCAGGTCGTCCACATCGGTGAGGAGGAGTTTCTTCGTCTTCTCCAGGCCGGACTTTAGCTTGTCGAAAAATCCATTTTTGCGGTTAAACAATCCCATATGAATCCTGTCTTGGTAGAAGGTGCCGGCGTAGCGCTGTTCACGGATGACGCCGGTCAGGCGAGGCTTACCACAGAAAAGTGAAAAAGGGGACAGATTTGAACGAGATCCATTTCGTAGCGGTGATCCCTTGTCCGGATATTCGATCCTTAACTGATCGCCATGGTCTCCTTGTTCGACAGTTGAGGTAACGTCCCCTGTCTGCCAAAGCTGGGATGCTTGTCAGATGTGTAGCTCTGACACCCATCGTGTCGCACGGAGCCTTAGCAATGAACCGCCCAGCCATCGGATATGCGATATCAGTAGTGTCCCATTAATAGTCGAATAGATTCAATGGATTGATCACAGACTAAACCATTCGATTAATCGACGGCATGGGAATACAGCCTTCGGGCGACAAGATTCTTTTTTGCGCGGATGACAAAGAAAGCCATGGACTGGGAGAGAAGATAGAGACGATGAAAGTCCAAGTATCCTCGATCCATGACGTAGAAAGACCCAGGTTCCGGAATGAAGACATCCAGAGGGAAATCGCATTTTTAATAGTTTCACAAGGCACATTTCCAAGTATTCATCGTAACTCCTCTCAGTCTTTTTTCCCATCCAGCCGATAGCGGCCATTGACATAGTGAGGTTTAACATCATCCGGATGTATCGCCCAAAACAAGTTCAGGTAAAGATACTTTCGATCGAGATCAACCCAAGCATAGCCGAGATCCCAGGATCGGTCTTTACTGACAATTTCCTGAAAGGAATAGTAATAGCCCTCTGCGTTCCGAAAAGTCCAATCCACACCTTTCCCCTTGAATTCTATTACATAAGAGCTTCTATGCACCGGGAAGAACCCTTCTGCCGTGATAGGCCTCCAAATTCTCTTTTTGCATTCAATCTTTATTGTATATCCGCCATCGGGTCTGTCTGTGACGGTATATTGAAGGTCTGCAGCCAGACTGTTTACGACCATGGAAAAGACAATTATCAACGGTGCGACAACTGCTCCGAGAATGATCAGATATTTATGTGTATTCATCAGTTTTCTTTCATCTTTTTTTACAGTTACAATTGATGTTCCATTGCTTTAACCAACCCTTATTTGTCCATTGCTGCGCCAGCTGCCACGCACGAACATCTTCATCAGGCGCATTAAAGTCGAAAATATGTCCAAAACCAAGATTTTTCAGAATGCGGAAGGGCGCCCACCGATAGCCTTTCGCGTAATGGGAGAAATAATCTTGACCTCGATGCATCGCTCTTTGGAATAAGTCCTTACTGCATATTGCTATAGCTGCCGAAACATCACGTTCTGAAACCGACAGATTTCGAAAATGTCGTTCTGGTTTTCTGAATGGACTTGTGTCTTCATCCTCGTCTTCGCGATTATAATTAAAGACTTTCCCTCCAGAAAAATCCTTATGCCCCCGATAGCGGGAACCCGGTCCTCCAGCACCAAACAGACCGAAAGGATCCCACATGTTGGTCGGATTATTTTCAACATAAGCATATCGATTGATTCCTCCCGCAAGCCCAATGGGATCCCTGGTGATGAAACGTCCTGCCTTGGGATCGTAATATCTGGCTCTGTAGTAGTAGAAGCCCGTCTCGGGGTCGTACTCCCGACCGGTGAAAGCATAGGGCTGATTGATCAGCGGATTGCTCGCCCTCGGGTTTCCGAAGGAGTCGTACTCGTAGCGCTGGACCAGCCGACCCTTGGAATCGGTCAGGCCGGTGACGGATCCCAGTCCGTCGGCCAGGTAATCGTAGGTCTCGAACCCGCCGTTCCCGAAGAGCGGGGGCCGCCGTCTCTCCACCGCCAGAGGCTCGTCGATCCCGGGGCCGTGGAGGTAAGAGGCAATGCGCGCTTCCTTGTCCCCGTGTTTCAGGTATTCCAGGATCACATCCTCGTTGTCGTAGACGTAGCGGATCGTCCGGGGCGCCGGGATATTGAATTCCTTGTCTCCGATCTCGATCTCCCCCAGGACGGTCTTTGAGATGCGCCTGCCGAAAGGATCGTAGTCATATCGGATCTCCGTCGTGAGGGGACCCAGGGCAATCTCCACCCCGATCAGGTTGTTCTCGTCGTCGTAGCGATAGGTGGTGACGGCCCCGAGAGCGCCCGTTCCGGTCTTCTTCACCAGGTTGCCATTGGCATCGTACTCGTAGCGGTGATCCCGGTCCTCCAGGAGCCGGTTCCCCGCGTCATGGGCCTGGTGCTCATTCTTCCCGGGACCCCGGACCCGGTTCCCCACGGAGTCGTACTCATAGCCTTCCTTCAACTTCTTCGCAATTTCCTCGAGGAGCCTCCCCAGGATCCCCTTCGCCGATTTCGGCTTCGGCACGGCCTCCATCAGGCGGTCCACGGCGTCATAGCCGTAGGAGACGGTCTTGTCCTTCTCCTCCCGGGTGGTCCGGTTGCCGGCGTTGTCATGGGCGTAGCCGACGGCGTCGAGGGTCTTGCCGTCCTTGTCCCGGTGGAGGATCTTCACCAGGCGGCCGCCGGCATCGTAGCTGTAACCGGTGGTGACGCCGCCGGGACGGGCCAGGGCCGTTCTCCGGCTCGCCGCGTCGTAGGTAAACCGATACGTCCGGTCGGTGTCGTTCTTCCGGATCCCGGTAATGCGTCCGTCGAGGTCGTAGCTGTAGGAGACGGCCTTCCCCTCCGGGGTGACCATCTCTGTCCGGTTCCCCAGGGCATCGTAGGCGTACCGGATCCGCCGGCCTTCCGAATCGACCACCTCCGTCACCCGGCGGTTCGCGTCCCAGGCAAAGGAGTAGGCGATGTACTGATTCCCCGCATAGACCAGGTTCCCTGCGTCGTCATACCGGAAGGCGGCGGTTGAGCCGTCGGAGAAGACCTTTTCCAGGAGCCTCCCGTTCCAGTCGTACCGGTAGGCGACGGTCCTCCCGTCGGGACGCGTCAGGACGGCCAGGTTCCCCCGGGCATCGTAAGCATAGGAGGTGGCGTTCCCCAGGGGATCCGTCTCCTTCGTTATCCTCCCCGTCCGGTCGTATTCGAAGCTCGTGGCCTGTCCCTTTGCGTCCGTCACCGCCGTCAGCCGGTCCGCCCCGGGTCCGCAGGAGGGGCAGGACGACCCGCCGTAGGTCAGGGCCGTATGCTGCCCCAGGGCGTCGGTGATCCCGGTTACCCGGTCCCGGTAGTTGTAGGTGAAGCCCGTGGCATGGCCGTTGGGGTCGGTTACCGTCAGGGGGTTGCCGCCGGCATCACGGGTGAGGCGGGTGGCATGCCCCAGGGGATCGGTGATCCGGACCAGCCGGTTCAGGCTGTCGAAGTCAAACGTGGTGGCGTTCCCCAGGGCATCCTTCATCCGGATCCGGTTTCCCAGGCCGTCGTAGCCCAGGGTAGCGGTGTTCCTCTCCGGGTCCGTGACGGAGACGAGGTTGCCCAAGGCATCGTAGGCCAGGACCATCGTCCTGCCCAAAGTGTCGGTGATGGCGGTGACGTTGCCCCGGTCGTCATAGGTGTAACGGGTGACTGCCGCTTGGGCATCCGCGACGGTGAGGAGGTTTCCCCGGGCGTCATAGCCGTAGCGGACCGTGTTCCCCAGGGGATCGGTGATGGCCGTGATCTGACTGAGGTCGCTGTAGGTGAAGGTTGTCGTCTTTCCCAAGGGGTCCGTGACCGAGGCGACGTTGCCGAATCCGTCGTAGGTGTAGGCGGTTTCGCTCCCGTCGGGCTCCGTTTGTTTGACCAGGTTCCGGTTCCCGTCATAGCCGTAGCGGGTCGTGTGCCCCAGGGGATCCGTCTTCTCCAGGAGGACTCCTAGAATGGAGTCATACCGGTAGGTCCAGGTCCCCCCGTCCTTCTCCGTCAGGGTGGAGGTGGCCGACTCGGGATCGTACCGGATCGCCCGGGTCCTGCCCTCCGGGTCCGTCGACTGGATCAGGCGATGGTTTTCATCGTAGGTATAGCGGGTCTCGTACCCCCGGGGGTTCGTCTTCGAAAGGATCAGGAGATTGTCGTCGTACGTAAATCTCCATGTCTGCAGCCCCGCGGTCGTCTGTGAGGCAACCTGCCCCAGGATGGCCCCCGCCACGGTCTTCCCGGTGTAGGTGAAGGCGTGGGTGTTGCCGTTGGGGTCGGTAACCGTGCCGAGGAGGCCCGCGGCATCATACTCGAAGGCGATCTTCCGGCCCGCCGGGTCGGTGACGGCGGCAAGTCTGTTTCCTGCACCATACGTCAGGCTGACGGTATTGCCGCTCCGGTCCAGGATGGCCGTGAGCCTGCCGGAGGCGTCGAACAGGCGGTGGGTCAGGTCCCGGGAAAAGAGGTCGAAGGTCCCGTCGGCGTTCTTCGCCAGGGCGGGATAGGAGGCATGTTCCGGGGTATGGACCTCGCCGTTCCGGTACAGGACCAGCCGGCTGCCGCCGTCCCGAAAGACATACCGGTCCTCCTCCGGGATGGCCGTCAGGGAGACGAGGTAGTCGTGGCTCCAGCCGATGCCCAGGACGCCCCTGCGTCCGTCTTCGCCGTTGTAGGAGAGCGTGAAGTCCGGCATCATCCGGGAGCCCGGGAGCCGGAAGAGGGTCAGGGAATCGGAGAGTCCCCCTGAGGCGACATGCGCCGAGGAGCCGATGTTGACCTGGAGCTTGCAGTCTTTTTCCGAGGCGGTGACGGTGGCGGCCGTCTCCCCCTCGGCGCTGCACCGGCCGTCGACCGTCACCGCCACGAGCTTCACCGGATGGGTCTTGCCGATCTCCGCGACCTGTCCGTCCAGCCGGCCGTCCCAGGGGACCGACACGGTGAGGCCGGTCCCCTCCCCGATCTTCTTCCCCGCCACGGTCACCGTCCAGGAGACAGGATCCGAAGAGGCAATCGTCCCGGAAAAGATCACCCGCCCGCCGTTCTGGACGTCGACGGCGGTCGAGGTCCCGCCGAAGGAGGTTACGGCCACGTCACAGGCCGGGGGCGGAGGCTCTGCCGGCAGGAGCGCCGCGGGGCAGCAGCCTTTCGCTTTCTGGGCGGCCGTCCGGATGTCCGTAAACCCACTACAGGCAATCGTCACCCCGTTCCAGGAACCGCAGGCGGAGTTTGCGGTGCAGCGGGCGTTGACATGATCAGCCGTACAAAAAAAAGCCCCGTTGCAGTTGCAGGCCGTCGGCCATCCCGGATTGCAGTCGCAGCCGTCGCACGCCGACCATTCCGGTGAAGAAGAACCATAACAGTTGTATGGGCGTTTGTAGATCGAGTGCGTGCATGCTGTTTTGGAAAAGGTCCGTGCTTCAAAAAAGGCTCCTCCGTCGATCTGGGGTGCGGATACGGCGATCTGCAAGGTATTGCAGACGGCGCCGTCCGCCGAGAGGCTGATCGCCGGATTGTTCTCGCAGTTTGGATTCGAGGAGGGAGCCGTGTACACAACGGATGTCCCTGTCGTCGACGAGAGGGTCCCACCGCCCGAGGCAACCCGCCAGCGGTACGAGGCATCCGGCACGGCCCCGACGACCGTGAGCGTCTGCGTCGCGCCCACCAGCATCTGCTGCGTCTCGTATCCGATCCGCTCGCCGGCGCTGCAGGCGCCCCAGGCGGAAGACGCGAAAAGCAGCAATACGGACATCCACGCAAAAATCGACAGGCAACGCTTCATCCCGGTAATCCCCATTTCGGCAATCGTCTCCTCTCGGAAATTTTGTGGAACAGGCCTGCGGAAGCCTTTTTGTGCTGCTGGAAAATGCGATGGCTTTGAGGGAAGTTGATCAGGCGCGGACCAAACGAACGGAAACCGGCCCTCGCATGATGGAAGGTGGGATAAACGACGTCAGGGGAATATGCAATATGCCGAAATTACTGTTTTATTGCTTAAGCAGGTTTAGGTGCCGGCGGGGTGGGAAGAACCTTGCAAAACTGGATTTGACCAGTGTTTGCCTGGGATGGTTGTCGCCCCAGGGCGGAGGTGGGATTCCAGGGAAACGTTACTCAAACTGCTCGATGCACGGGTAAGAATAACGTGAATTGTCAGGACGTAACTTCTGTACACGTTAGAATACGGTATACAATATGCTGATCGGCGAAGGATGAGAGAAGCGAAGCAGACGACCCCGTTTCAGCAGCCTACTCGTTCCGCTTACTAAGGCTGCTCAAAAGGGGTTGGATGCAAGGCTCCCGCAGTCATGAGCCGTGAGGCGTACCCCTTGGTACGTCGAACGGCGAGGGACAAGGGGAACGCAGCAGACGACCCCGTTTCAGCAGCCTACTGGAGATTCACGGAGACGACGGTGGATATCCCCTGCTTCTGCATGGTCACACCGTAGAGGCTCCCGGCTATCTCCATGCTCCGCTTGTTGTGAGTCACCATGATGATCTGCGACGAGGCGGCGATCTCCTGGACCAGGCGGTTGAAGAGGGAGATGTTGGCGTCGTCGAGGGCGGCGTCCACTTCGTCCAGGATCACGAAAGGGGACGGCCGGTGCAGGATGATGGCGAAGATCAGCCCGATGGCGGCGAGGGATTTTTCCCCGCCCGAGAGCAAGGTGATGTTCTGGGTCCGCTTGCCCGGGACCTGGATATCGATGTCCACTCCCGTCTCGAGCATGTCCGTCTCGTCGGTAAGGCGGAGCTCCCCCCGGCCTCCGGGGAAGAGGCGGGAGAAAACGCTCCGGAAACAGGCGTTCACGGCCTCGAAGGTCTCGGCGAATCGCTGCCGGGAAATGCGGTTGATCCGGGTGATGGTCTGCTGGAGGATGTCCAGCGACTTCTGGAGGTCCTCCGCCTGGGCGGTCAGGAAATCGAAACGCTCCTTCAGCTGGGCGTATTCCTCGTCGGCCAGCAGGTTCACCTCCCCGAAACCCTCCAGGGTTCGTCGGTTCCGCTCCAGCTTCTCCTGGAGCTCCCGGAGGGCTTCCTCCTCGATCGGCCGGAACGATTCGAGCAGGCGGGCCACTTCGTCCTGGTCCCGGGCCTGCAGATTCTGCTTGAGAGATTCCATCTGGAAGGCGATCTCGCGGCATGCCAGCTCGCAGTCGCTCGTCCCCCGCGCCGCCTCCTCGAGTTGCCCCTTGAGGATCCGCATGCCTTCCTCCAGGGTGCGCAGGTCCTCCTCATGCTTCCGGTGGATTTCCTTCCGGGCGCCGAGGTCCGCCTCCAAGGCCTCCATTTCCTGATAAGACGCGGTCAGGACGGCCTTGTCTTCCTCGATCCGGGCGGCGTATTCCGCCAGCTTCCGGACGGCCGTCTCGATGCCTGCCTGCCGGGCTTCGAGATCCCGGACGGTCTGATCGAGGGAGCGGTGCAGCCGCTCCAGCGTCCGCTCATTGGCCTCCCGGCGCTGCTGGAGGGCGGCCATGCCTACTTTCCGATTCGTCAGGAGGGATTCCCGGTCCTCGAGGTCGGCCCGGATCCCGTCCCATCGGCTCTGGATGCCCGCCATCTCGTCGCTCATGGACTTCTCGCGCGCTTCCCAGGAAGCCAGATCGACCTGCACCTCTTCCACCTGCCGGACGAGTTCCTGCTCCTCCGCCTGGAGGCGCTCCCGCTCGAACCCCAGGACCCGGAGCCGCTGGTCGATGCGCCGGGACTCGTCCTCGTAGCGCTCCAAGTCCTTCCGACGGCCGTTGATCTGGATCTCCATCCGGTGAACCTCGCCCCGCAGTCGGACGAGTTCCTCTTCCCACTGGGCGATCAGCGAGGCGAATTCCTTCTTCCGGTCCACCGCTTCGGAGATTGCATCTTCCAGGGACTGGACCTCAGCCTCCAGTTCCGTCATCTCCCGCTTGTTCTGCAGGGGACTCCGTTCCCCGCCCGAGGCGACGCCCCCCGTCACGACCCCGTGCGGGCTGATGAGATCCCCGTCCCGGGTGACGAAGGTGCCGCGGAACCCGTTCTGCCTCCACAGGGACACACCGCGGTACAGGTCGGGGATGACCCGGACATCCCCCAGCAGGCAGGAGGCCACGTCATGAAAATCTTCGCGGACATGGACAACATCGAGGAGTCGCACGGTCTCCTGGAGGTGGACCGGCGTCGCGCTTCCGCCGTCTGCATAGTTTCGGACCTCGACGGGGACAAAGCTGCACCGCCCGAAGGCGCCGCTCTTGAGGTAATCGATGGCCTTGACGCCGTCGAACTGGTTCTTCACGAGGATATACTGAAGCTTATCGCCCAGCACGGCCTCCACGGCCGCCTCGTAGTCCCTGGGAACATCGATATGATCCGCCACGAGGCCGAGGAAGGACTCCCGGGGAAGGCCTTCCGGCGCCTTCTCCTGCTTGTTCCCCAGGAGAGCGCGCGTCCCTTCGCCGCACCACTCGTACCCCTCGTAAAACTCCCGGAGCGACTGGAGACGGGAAGATCGCCGCCCCAATTCCTGTTTGCGCTCCGTGATGAGCTCGTCCGTCTCCTCCAGTTCCAGACGGGTGCGTTTCAATTCGTCGGAGGCATCCCCCCTCCGGATGATCAGGTCGTCCAGGTTCCCTTCGTCCTCGGCCAGCCCGGTGGCAAGCCCCGCCAGGGTCTCCCGGAGCTGCTCCTTGCGGCGGGTCTGTTCATCCAGCTCCCGGCCGTCCCGGGCCTCCCGGCGTTCCAGGTCCTCGCGGTTCTTCTGCAGGGCCGTCAGCCGGTTCCTGGCGGTCGTTTTTTCCTTGATCAGTTCTATGAACTGGACTTTCCTTTCCTCCAGTTCGCGGTGGGCCGACCGATCCTGCTGACGGTATTCCTCCAGCGCTTCCTGGAGATCCCGCAGGTCCGCCTCAGCCGTGAGAATCTCGTCCGACAGTTCCTGTTCGAGGACCTCTCCCGCAGCGGTTTCGCGCCGGAACTCCTCCACCCGGCCGGAGAGCTGTCCGATCTCTTCGGTCTCCCGCTCCCGCTGCCGGGTCAGCTCCTCCGTCTGCTGGCGCTGGAAGGCGATCGACTGTTCCCTGGACGAGATGACGTTCCGGAGCTCGTAGAGGGTCTCCTGCAGTCGATTCAGATCTCCTTCCCGGGCCACGGCCTCCGTCTTGGCTGCTTCCCAGGCCGCTTCCGACACACCGAGCTTTCCCCGGAGTTCCTCCTCCTTCTCCCGGGCGGCGTTGCGGGTCTCTTCCAGGGTCGTGTTCCGGGCCGTCTGATCCGCATAGGCCTGCAGCATCTGGACGATTTCGCCCTCCCGGATCTCCTTCCGCAGGGCCTTGTACTGCTCGGCCCGTTTTGCCTGACGGGAGATGGCGTTCAGCTGCGTCTTCACCTCCCGGATGATGTCGTTCATGCGGGTGAGATTCTGCCGGGTCGTCTCCATCTTCCGGATGGCCGACTCCTTGCGGCTCTTGAACTTGGAGATGCCCGCCGCCTCCTCGATGAACTGCCGCCGCTCCTCCGGCCTGGCCTCCACGAGGCTCGAGACGCTCCCCTGCTCCACCATGGAATAACCCCGGACGCCTACTCCGGTCCCCAGGAAGAACTCCCGGACATCCAGAAGGCGGCAGGGAACCTTGTTGATGAAATATTCGCTGTCGCCGTCGCGGATGATCCGCCGGGTGATGCTGACCTCCGTCATGGCTTCGTAGGGCTCGGGAAAACTGCGGCCGTCGTCGGCCAGGACCATGGTGACTTCCGCCAGGCCCACCGGGGCGGACTCCTCGCTCCCGTTGAAGATCACGTCGTCCATCTTCCTGCCCCGGAGGGCTTTCACCCGCTGCTCACCCATGACCCACCGGACGGCGTCGACGACGTTGCTCTTGCCGCACCCGTTGGGCCCGACAACGCCGCTGATGCCCTCCGAGAAATCAAGGACAATGCGATCCCGGAAAGATTTAAAACCCGTTATTTCGAGCCGTTGAAGTCTCATAACAATTCCACAGTCCGGGAGGATTCCCGATGGGCGGAATCTAACAAAAGCAATCCCGCTTGTAAAGGGGAAATACTATTAGAAGGGTTATCAGGGCGAGATACCACTATATATTGTGTCGAAAAGGGGATTCAGGAGGGGAAATGTCGCTGATCCGGCCGGGATTGCAGGCAAAACGGAGGGGCTCCACCGGGAGCCCCTCCGTATATAACATCCGAAAGTATCACTGGTTGGCAATCACGACCTTGGCATCCGCCAGGTAGTCGTTGCCGTGGCAGGTCGTCTCGAAGATGACGCGGCGATCATTGCTCTTGATGACGATCATGTTTTCCTTCGTGATCGCCGATGCCGGGATAACAAGGACATTGGCGCCGATCTGCGGATTTCCCTTCAGGGCATGGTCCACCGAGTCGGCATAACGGACGACGCCGAAGGTGCGGACCACCGCCGGCTTCACGTTCTTGGCTGAATAAACGGTGAACAGGCCGGTCTGCCCGTCCTCCATGACGACCACCGGGAGCAGCACCCGTTCGAATGAAAGTCCCTCGAGATTGATGACCAGACCCGTTATGGGCTTCGTCAGGTCACAAGTATAGACAGGTTTCGGCGGCGGGGCAGTTGCCGGCGGGACAGTTGTCGGCGGGGCCTGTGCCGCAGGGGGAGGAGGGGGTGGAATAGGAAGAGGCGGGGCCGGCGGCGGCACGTACGCCGGCGGCTTGATCCGGTCGACCCCCAGGGCCTGAACCAGGGAGGAGCGGGAGGCCCCGCAGTTTCCGGTGATGCACACCCTCATCTCCAGCGACGCGAGAAGCGACCCATCGGGCTGGGGCTCGTATTTCTCCGATCCCTTCACGATGTGGGCACCCTTGACAACCCCGTTAACATGGGCCCGGATGACGTCAGAGGAAACGACGAAATTCTCGACCGTAGTGGACGAGTCGATCTTTACCCCTTTCATGACCTCCAGCAGGTTTCGCTGGGCGTCACTGACAGCGGCACGCCTCGCCAGGGGCCGGGACTGGGCCAGGCTTCCCCGGGTGGCGGCGCCGTGTCCGGTCGCACTGATGTATCCCTTCACCCAGTTGATTTCTCCTCTTCCGGAATCCTGGGCGACCAGGTCCGCCGGAACGAGGAAGATGGCAACCAGGAAAGACAGACAGAAGGCTAACAGGATTTTCTTCATGAATCGGCCACCTCCGCTTCTTCAGAATGTTCGGTTATTTCTTCACGTAATGCCCGGACACGGAAGCTCCCGGATCGCATTGGGCGCATCCCCTGGCGTCCTGGAGATCGAAGCCGTCCCCGCCGATGCGGATTCCCATTTCGCAGACACCCAGGACGAGGCTGCCGCCCCTCAGTTCCCCCAGGTCCCCGATGCGGCAGTTCTTCCCGCCGCCACTCCCGTTGGCATTGATGAAGTACTTCCCGTCCGGCAGGGTATTGACTTCCATCGTCACCTGCATGGTCCCGCTGTTCATGACATACTTGCCGGCTGAGAGCCCCTGGGCCAGGGCCGGCCCGGCGGCCAGCAGGAACGCCAGCATCAGTCCCGGATAGAAGAATCGTTTCATTGTGCCTCCTCCTTATCGTATCGTTCCGGAGAGGTCCAGTCCCGGCGGCACCGGCCGCCCGGACTGGACGATCAATCCATTGTTCGCCTTACATCCCCTGTACGGTCAGGTCGCTCAGGACCGGCGAGGCCGTTCCCGACTGGATCTGGAGCGTCGCCTCCACCTGGAGGTATCGGCCCGCCGGTGTGGCCTTGAGATCCACACCCTTCGCGGCGTCCTCCCAAGTCGACCAGGCCTTCCCATCCTTGGAACTGCGGACCTTCACCTTCAGGGACGTTCCGGCCGGCTCGGTACTCGTCCAGACAACGGCCTTCCATTTGGCTGCATCGGACTTGGCGTCGTAAGCGGCCGTCCAGGTGCCGATCATGGTGGTGACGGAACGGGCTACGATGCCCGTCATGTCGCTGTAGCCGTAGTGGGGACCGGCCACCGACTTCTCTAGATCCACCCGGTTCGTCGCCGGGTCGATCCGCTTGATGAAGGCATCACCGTAATCGACCACCCAGACCTTGCCGTCGGAATCCGTAGCCACCCCCGTGGGATGGTTGAAGCCGGAGATGGTGGCCTTCTTCATGCCGTCATTGGACCAGCGGGAGACATTGTTGGAGCTCGAGTTGGCCACCCACACGTCTCCGTCGTTGGTCAGAGCAACGCCGCGGGAACAGCTGTCGCCCGTCGGCTTCTGCCACTCGATCGTGCCGGTGGTCGTGTTGACCCGGGTCAGGGTATTGGAGCACCAGCCGGCAATGAACAGATGGTTGTTCTTGTCCATCCCCATGCCGTAGGTTTGGCCCGTCTTGATTTTGCTGAACGCGCCGGTGGCCGGATCGAGCCGTCCGACGTAGCTGTTCGCCAGGTCGGCGGACCAGACAATGCCGCGGGGATCGACGACGGCACCGTAGGGATTGTGGCCCGGGACGTCATATGTCTTCAGTATTCTTCCGGTCGCGCCATCTACGTTGTAGTACTTGTGCGTGCCGTAGGTTCCGGCCCAGAGGTTGTTGTTCGCATCGATCCCGATGCCCCGGGGACCGGGGTTCCCGTCGTAGGTACCCTTGTATTCGCCCGGACTGTATGTACCCTCCTTGCCGGGAATCACGACCACCTCGTATAGGACACACTCATCCGCGCCCCAGGCCAGGGGCGTGGCGCCCGTGGAGGTCTCGATCGTGCCGTTCTTGTTCCGATCCACGCACTGGCCGTTTTCGTTGAGACCGACCTTGACGACCGTTCCCGTTCCGCGGTTGCCGACCCAGCAATTGCCCTTCAGGTCGACGGTCGTCCGCGAGGGGCTACCGTTGGTGCCGGGACCGGTCCGATAGCGGCCCAGTTCATTGCCCGTCTTGGAATCCACCTTGGAGATGGTCCCTTCGTTGGAATTGGGCACCCAGATGAAGGGGAGTGTGGAGATGCTTTTGCTGAGCTGGAGCTGGTCGGGAATGGTCTTGTCCTCGACGCCGACCATCGTTCCCGACTCGAAATCGGCATTCGTCGTCCATGTCTTCGAGAAGCTCGTGTCGAGGGAATAAGTGCCCGTCCCCGTTGCCGTCTTTCCGGCCTCTACGCTCACCTTCAGGGTCTCGGGCTTCTTCCATCCGGCCACGTCCTTGAATGTCACGTCATACCAGCCCGTCTTGAGGCCCGTCTTGACGCTGTCGGCACTGTTCAGCCAGGTGCCGCCGGGGATCTGCCACTGGGCACCCTTCGCCAGGACCTCGGCGGGAAGGATCGTAATCGTCAGCGCCGTGGCAACATCCACGGGGGTCTGCGGCGGCTGGGGCCCGGCAGCCCGAGGCGTCCCAATCGTGAAGAAGGCGGTCCGCTCCGAGGACGTACTGCCGCCGGAGTCGATGGCCTGGCCGATTACCTTGTAGTTCCCCGGAGGCAGGTTGAAGTCCCGCGAGGTTCCCTGCCAGAGCTTTCCTGTGGCGGAGATCTGCTGGGTATCGACCTGCTTGTTCGTGGAGTCGAAGATGCGGAATGTGATTTCCCTGAGCCCCAGGTTGTCCGTCGCCTTTGAAGCGAACGTGACAATCCCCGTGTTGGGATTGGTCACGACGATATCGTCGAGGAACGGTGGTGCATCGAGTACCTGCGCCACCTGACGGAGCTTGTCGATCATATCGGGCTGCTGGGCCGCGGGCATTCCCGCGCCTGCCACCCGCTCCCGTCCCCAGGCATCGTCCCCGTAAGGCCTGCCGAAAGTGGAGGGGACGGCCACCTTGCCCGTCACCAGGGTGCTTCTCTGTCCGACATCGTCGACGAGCTGGATGGTGTAGGGAACCGATTCCTGGTTGATAAGAGGATCAGCCTGGAGGGCGACGCTCACCTCCCCGGAATAGCCCTGCGGGTTCCTCTTGTTGTCATAGGCGTCGACCTTGATATTCTTGACTTCCTTTCCAGCAGCCACTCGGACCGAAACGACCGGCTCGGAGGACTGCCATTCGATGCTCAGAGAGACCTGGCGGTCCAGGTACTGGGCGTCGTGCCGGATCACTTCCGGCTTCTTGGCCCAGGCCTCGAAGCCGGTCAGTACCAGCACCGCCAGGACCCATAGGATCAACCGTAACGAGGGGTGTCGCTTCATGGTTTCACTCCTTGGATGTCGTGAATTAGTTGGTCTGCCCGGAAGACTGCCGCGGCGCCTCCAGATCCGCCGGTTTGACCATCTTGATGTTGAACGCCTCGTCGATAAGGGAAACACGGGCCTCCCACTTCTTTGGCTTCAGATTGTCCGTTACTTCCGCGTCGATCAGCATGATGCTGATTTTCTGCCGGTTGATCTTGTCCGTCAGAGGGTCGATAAAGGAGTGGATGACGCCGGTGAAGTTCTGGCACTCTTCAATGGCCGGCCAGGCCGGGAAGGCGACGTTCATGGTTCGCCGCTTCGGGTCCGTGGACCTCAACTCAACGACCCAGGCAGCCACCATGTCGCGGCTCTTGGCGTCGGCCCTCGGACAGGCCCACAGAATATTCCGGGGCAGGGAGCGGCCGGTTCCCGGATCGATCAGTTGAAGGCGTGTCTTCGCAATCATGTGGGCCTTGGGGAAATCGACGACGCCGTCCAGGACAAGGGGAACGCTTCCGGAGTCCTGCTTCACGTAGCTTTTCGGATCGATCATGTGGAGCTTGTAGGCCACCACCAGACCGTCACCCTCCGTACCCCGTCGGGCTCCTGTTCCGACTTCCGCCGTGGCGGTTCCGCTGCCGACCACCGTTCCGGCGCCGACGTTGATTCCCGCCTTGTTGCTTTTTTCATCGCTGATCCGGAAGTTGGCAAGCCGGAGGGCCTCTGTCACGTAGGACAGTTTCGGTTCGAAGGGAATGTCGGCCAGCGTCACGGGCGAGATGATCTCGAGGCCCGACAGCTTGGCCCGCTCGGCGCTACCCCCTCCGGCCCCGACCTCGGCCTGCGGGCCGGCTGCGAGCTGCCCGCCCAGGCCGATGCCCAGGTTATAGGCGAAGTCCTGCTGAATACCACTCAGGGAGCGCTCCTTTTTGGTGCGGATGTTCTCCGTCGCCGGGTCCTCGATGGGACCGAACTGCCGGGACCAGGCCGCCCCAATGAACGCCTTGTCCACGGGTTTCTTGGTGACGAAGTACTCCTCTTCCGTGATGGAACTCATGCCCTTCTTGTGGGTGTCCATGGCCGATCCGCCGGTGTAGACGCAGCCGCCCATCAGCGCAGGGATTGCCAGGAACGCCAGGAGCAGGGTTCCACGGATGAAGACGCTTTGCTTCCTCATATGCACACTACCTCCTTTGTCGTATTCGTTCTTAAAAACACCGTCCCGGACAGGCCGCGACCCCGAAGTTCGCCGGTCCCGGGATTTGGTTGAAAGAATTGCCACTGAGACCGTGCCGCTAGCCTTCGGACGATTATTTTCCCCGGGACACAGATCTCGAAACGCGAAACGGGTCATCCGGGGATAAGTAGACAGGGTGCCTGAAACAAACGAGCCCCTTTGTAAAGATACGTAAATTTATCACGCTCGAAAGGGTCGGTAAAGCCTAATTTCTCTTTTTACTCCCTACAGTTATGTCAATTGTGACATAACTGAGGGAAATAGAACGGCAGCCCCTGCGGAAAGATGTTCCGGAATACCGCCCCCCGGCGCAAAACGGTTGCAGCGCCGGACGTCCCTGGATGTTACCCCCTTGAGTACGCTCCGGTTCCCCACGGCACTTTGTAACAACCTTGAATCCCTCTTGAATCCACTCGCCCAATGGGGTATCATCAAAGTGAATCCAGAGACAATTTCCCCGGGTGGAATCGACTCGACGGGCTTCGGTTTCCATCTTCGGGATATAAAGAATGACAATGACAGCGGAAAGGAGGTTGAGACATGCCGACATACGATTACCAATGTCAGGACTGCGGGAAAAAGTTCACCCTGAACATGAGCATCTCGGAACACGGGAAGGCCAAGGTCGCCTGCCCCAAGTGCAAGGGCAGGAAGGTCAAGCAGATGATATCCCTCTTCACCGCCAAGACCAGCAGAAAGAGCTGACGGCTTCCGTCCCGGTCCGCTTGCGGTGGATTGTATCGGGGCGGTTGCGCGTCAGGGACAAGACACCCCCATAACGCTTCGGAACCGGAGCCCGGAGGGGCGCCCGAATGCCGAAGCCGGCAGAAGGAGGCCAGCCATGTCCCTGAAAGTTCTCATCAAGCGGAAAGTGCCCCCGGCGATGCGGGACGAAATCATGAACCTTATCAAGGAACTCCGTTCCAGGGCTACGGTGCAGACCGGTTACATCACCGGGGAAACCCTGCAGCGCCTGGACGAGCCGGATGAATTCCTCGTCATCAGCAGTTGGCAGAACCTGGATGATTGGAACAAGTGGATGAATTCGGCAATCCGGACGGAGATCCGGCAGCGGATCGAGATCCTCGCCGGTGCGAAGGAGTCCTACGAGGTTTACTATCACCCGGGGCCGGCATCTGCGACCCTGAGCGGTTTCAAGGGATGGGAAGGGGGATGACGGATTTCGCCGGTCGATCCCCGGAAGCCCAAAGCTCTTCGGGGATCGACGCCTTGTTTGCCTGGCTGCATTCCGCGCTCGCCCGACGAAGGAGTCCGGGTTGTGCGGACGCTCAACGTTTTCTTCTTCTCCAGGCTACCCACCCATAGACGGCCAGATTGAACCCCACCACGGCAAACCCGAGCAGGATCTGGTGCCGGCGGGTCAGACCCGACGGATAGATCAGCCCACCGACGACGCGGTCGATGAAGTCCGGCGATGGTTGCCCGGTTCCCACTCCCCGGAGGAAATCTTCGAGGAAGGTCAGGGGACAGGTCCAACCCGCCAACTCCACCAGGGCGGCCCAGGCGGCGGCCGGCAGGTGGATCCATCGCCACCAGGGCCGACGAAGAGCAAGCAGACCGCCGAAGACGGCGAACAGGACAAAGGCCCCGTGAAGGAGGATCACTCCGTCCGCCAGGAAGGAAGCCATGGGACACCTCCATTCGGTCCCGCTGCCAGGGACAAGGGGTCGGCTGTAATCCGCTCCGCCTCCGGCGCTTCGCTTGCGTCATCTCCCGTCTTGAATCAGCGGGGCTTTCCCGGTGCACGTCGGGACCTTCCCCGCGTCCCGCGAGGAATGGCCCCCAGTGTGACCGGAAGCGGCGGGGAGGGCTCCCCCTCCCGGGTTGAACGCTCACCGGCGTAGAGGACCTCCTCCAGGAAGAGGCCCGAAGGAGGAGCTGTCAGCCTCGCCGGGAGATCCGATCGTTCCTCCAGCATCCTTTTCAGATCCGCTTCGCTCAGTTTTCCCCGCCCCACCTCCACCAGGGTCCCCACGATGCGCCGCACCATCTTCCAGAGGAAATGGGAACCCCGGACCCGGAATAGAATCAGGTCTCCCTGCTCCTGAAACTCCACACTCTCCACCTTGACCCGGGAGGACGTCTTCCCGTCCATCCGGCGGTCGGCGAAGGAGGAAAAATCGTGAAAGCCCTCAAAAACCCGGGCAGCGGATTGCATCACCCTCGTATCCAGGCGGTCCCGGATCCACCAGACGTAGCGTTTGCCGAAGGCGGTCCGCTCCCGTGAGAGGATATAGAGGTAGCTCCGGGAGACGGCGTCCCTCCGGGCATGGAAATGCGGGTCCGTCTCCTCCGCCCGGAGGATGCAGATCCCCGAAGGCAGGAGATCGTTGAGTCCCTGGCGAAGCCTGTCCGGGGGCATCCTGCGGGAAGCGACAAGATGGGCTGCCTGCCCGAGGGCATGAACCCCGGCGTCGGTCCGACCGGATCCCTGGATTTCCACCGGCCCGCCGAAGAGCTCCCGGGCCGCCGCAAGCAGAGTTCCCTGGACCGTCCGGGCATTCTCCTGGATCTGCCAGCCCCGGTAGCCGGTGCCATCGTACTCGATGGTGAGGCGGTACTTGATCAAGACCGAAGAATCAGTACCCGACGGCAAAGGAACCGGTGGCTTTTTTCTCCCTGATGGCGCGCGTTGTTTCATCATTCCCCCCGTTTTCCCGTCATCGACTCCGGAGCGGTCAGGAAGGTCATGCCGAGAAGACCCCGCAGGTATCCATCCTTCCCCTTACCATGGCGGACTCCGCCGGGCCGTAGCGTGGTGATGGCCGCCTGGCCGACGATCTGCCTTCGTTGCGATTTCGCCTTTCCTTTCGTCCGGACGCTCCAGAAATTGTGGAATACCAGCACAGCGTCGTCATGCACACCCATGTAGAGCATGATGTGCCCCTTCATGTACAGCAGTGTCAGGTACGGTACGCCGTCCCGCCGGATCACCCGCTCCTTCTCGACCGCCTTCAGCATGGACAGGTCGATCCAGCGTCCCCCCTCCCGGGCCTGGTCCTTCGAGTTCCGGGGGAGCCAGATCCCGAAAGGGGCGAAGAGGTCCCGGATCATGGCGGAGCAGTCCCGGTTTTCGTACATCCCGCCCCAGCCGTAGTGCTGTCCGACCAGGACATTGGCCGCCCGGGCCAGGTTCTTCCGGGTCAGAGGCAGGGGCTTGACCGCGGCCGCTTCCTCCGGAAGCACAACCTGCCGGATCACGGCCCGACCCTCCTCGTCTGCAACGGCCGCCAGGACGAGATGCGGACCGCCGATCGGTCCCTCCTCCGGGAACATCATGCCCAGGTCCGCCTTGAAGAGGAAGCGGCCATTGATGGAATAAAAAGGTGTCCCGTCATGCATCACGGCTGCGTAGCGTCCCGCTTCCCATCGCCGCACGAACGCGTCGTCCACCCAGGCGGCCTCCCGGGCGGGAATCCAGCCGTAGGTGAATCCAGTCTCCGCCAGGAGCCAGGCGCCGTCGGCACTTGCATGGGATACCCAGAGGGGCGTGTTGGCGGCAACCAGGGTCTGCTGGAACCGGTCGAAAGGATAGTCGCAGGCTACAGGGCCGCAGAAGCGGAAGTGGGGTTTCCGGGTGGGAATGGTTCGCATGTGGGCATTGACGACGGTGATGGCCCTCCGGCCCGAATTGGGATAGCCCTCCAGCTGCGCATTCGCGTACACCTGCCGCACCCAGGCCGGATCGTGGGGCCGCCTGTTTTCCCCGAACCCGGTCTTTCCGAATCCCTCGCGGAATTCCTCCTCCACCTCTTCCCTTGTGTAACGGGGGCTCGTGCGATGCCAGGGTGAAAAGAAGCGGGCGTTGTAACGCTGATCCTGACGAAGCTGCTCTTCCGGCGGGAGGAGGGCCACATCCGCGGAAGCAGCCTGCAGATAGGCGGCGTGATCCTGTTTCAGGTGCTGAATGTCCTGGATCGGAGGACCGGCAGGGACGGGAAGGGACGTCAGAAGGACCATCCAGACCATCCAGAGATTCATCGGGGACATGGGCTGCTCCGTGCGGGCTCAACCGGCCTCGGGTCCAACCCCAAGGACGGTGAACGCTTTTAACACATCGGCAATCAGGCGACAATAGCAGGGGACCGGAGAGATTCTACGAAAGGAATGGCATTCGAAAAAAAACATTGCTATGCTCGAATTGAATCCGATGAAAGGAGGACCATGCGATGATTTCAGCCGGCCAGTTGAAACAGTTTGATTTCTTCTCAGAGTTCACCGATGCGGAACTGGAAAAACTTGCAACGATCGCAGAAGAACAGGCCTACCCGGCAGGTGCGCAGATGTACAAGAAAGGGGACCCGGCGGCATATCTCTTTCTCGTAACCAAGGGCAAGATCATCCTGGTCCTGGACAGCTACGTGGGGCCCCACAAGCCGCCGCTCCAGGTGACGCTGGATATTATCACCAAGGGAGAGTCCATGGGTTGGTCCGCCGCAGTGGACCCGTTCATCTATACCCTGGGAGCCCTTTGCATCGACGAATCAGCCTTCATCGCCATCGACGCGCCGAAACTGAGAGAACTGATGGAAGAGGACTGCCCGATGGGCTTCAAAGTCATGAAATCCATCGGCAAGGTCCTGGCATCGCGGCTAAATCACACACGGATCATCCTCGTGGGCGAGCGGGGGCTTTCCCACCTCTCCGAATACTGAGGAAGAAAGGAACGGCACGATGGCAGGACAGCCCGTACGCATCTTCGGCAAGGCTGGTTGACCGTATACGGACCGGGCCAGGGAGGCCTTCGGAAACCGGGCGGTTTACCTGGACGTAAAGTCCGATCCCAACGCACTCCGTGACATGCTGGTGCTGGCGGGAGGAGTTCGCAAGGTGCCCGTCATCGTGGAAGGGGAGAAGATAAGCGTCGGCTATGGAGGGTCGTGAGGTGTCTAACCCCACCGGGAGCGGGGCATGGTAGGGATGGCAGCTTGTAATGAAGGAGGAACCGGCGCGCGATGACAAACAAAGCAATGGATGCCGTTCTGGAGAGAGCCATCCAAAACGAAGAGGAGGCTTACCGGTTCTATGTGCAGCTTCACGAACTCGTGGAGGACACGGAAGCGAAGGATACCTTGCTGTTTCTCGCGGAAGAAGAGAAGGGACACAAGGCCTACCTGATGCGCTACCGGGAGGGAGGCTTCTACGAACTCATGGCGGATGCGAGCCGGATCACCGACTACAGGGTGGTCGAACACACGGAGCGACCGGAGATCCGCAAAGGGATGACCACGCGGGACGTCTACCTCGTGGCGGCGGCAAAAGAACTGGCGGCCCACAACCTCTATCAGGAACTGGCGGCCATTCATCCCGGTGGAGCCGTGAAGGACATGCTCCTCCGGATGGCCAGGGAGGAGCTTAAACACAAGGAAAAGGTCGAGTACCTTTACACCAATACGGCCTTTCCGCAGACCGCAGGGGGATAACGGAAACTGTCGACAATAAGGAACGAGGCCTCCACGGGGAATCGGATCGGCTGGATCCCCCGCGGGGGCTGTTTTTTTTTGGTTCCGGACCGGAATATGATATGAAATGGAGCCGTCACGGCCGAACCGGCCGCGGAAGAAAAACAACACTCCAGGGAGGCTTGACATGCGCATCAAAAGAAGTTTCCTGTACTGCCTGTTCCTGGCCGGAACGATTCTCTTCGCCCCCGGCATTCCGGCCGCAACGGTCGATGCGGCTCCGGCAGCCGCCAGTGTGGTGTCCGGCGGCTTCGCCGATCTGGCGGAGCGGCTCAGCCCGGCCGTGGTCAACATCAGCACAACGAAAACCGTGAAAAGTGGGCGCGCCGGCTCGTTCGGCGCCATGCCCCAGAACCCCTTTTTCGGAGACGACTTCTACCGCCGTTTCTTCGGCGATCAGCCGAACCGGGAATACCGCCAGCGGGGACTCGGCTCTGGCTTCATTATCTCCCGGGACGGTTACATCTTCACCAACAACCACGTGATCGCCGGAGCGGACAAGATCCTGGTGAAGCTGGCCGGCGGGAAGGAGTACCCGGCGGAGATCGTCGGCCGGGACGCCAACACGGACATCGCCCTCATCAAGATCAAGCCGGACGGTGATCTGCCGACGGCCGTCCTGGGCGATTCCGACAAACTCAGAGTCGGCGACTGGGTCCTCGCCATTGGAAACCCCTTCGGACTCGAACAAACCGTGACGGCGGGGATTGTCAGCGCCAAGGCGCGCTCCATCGGCGCGGGTCCCTACGATGAGTTTATCCAGACGGACGCCTCCATCAATCCGGGCAACTCCGGCGGCCCGCTGTTCAACCTGAAGGGCGAAGTCGTGGGGATCAATACGGCCATTGTCGCCCAGGGGCAGGGAATCGGCTTTGCCGTCCCCGTCAACATGGCGAAGGAAATCTACAACGACCTGAAGACGAAGGGCAAGGTCACCCGCGGCTGGCTCGGCGTCTCCGTTCAGGATCTGACGGATGAGATGGCCGCCAGCCTGAAAATCACCGGGAAACAGGGAGCCCTGGTGGGAGACGTCTTCCCGGGCGAGCCGGCGGACCGGGCGGGCATCAAGACGGGCGACTTAATCGTCGAGGTCGGCGGAAAGGCCGTCCGCAACACCCATGATCTCCTTCGTCACGTGGCGACCCTCCAGGTGGGCCGGAAAGTGGCCCTCAAGATCGTCCGGGACGGCCGGGAACGGACCGTCGAAGCGACGGTCGGCGAGCGCAAGGATGCCCGGGAAATCGCCCGCATCGGCAAGGGAAGCGAGCAGTTCGGAATGACCGTCCAGGAGATCACCCCGGAAATGGCACGTCACTTCGGAATGGCCGAGAAGGCCGGAGTCATCGTGACCCGGGTAACCGATGGCAGCCCTGCCGAGGAGGCGGGAATTCAGCCGCAGGATATTATTCTCCGGGTGAACCGGACGGAGATCCGGTCAATGAAGGATTACCTTCAGGCAACGGCGGGCGTGAAGGAGGAAGACTCACTGCTGATCCTCTTTCGCCGTGGAGACAGCAACTTCTTCATCACCCTGAAAAAAAAGAAAACGAAGTAGGAGGAAGCACGATGGAACTACGCACCGCCGTCCGGGAAAGACGGAGCATTCGCCAGTTTCGCAGGGAAGCGGTTCCCCGGGAGCTGATCGGGGAAATCCTGCAGGACGCCTGCTACGCCCCATCCTGGGGGAACACCCAGCCCTGGGAGATCTTCGTGGTCACCGGCGAGGCACTGGAGGCCTTCCGATCCGGGAATCGTGAAAATTTCCTGAATCCTGAAGGGTGTTCCCGCCGTACCGGAAGCGCCGATGCCCCAGGAATGGCCGGAGGCCCTGAAGAGGCGTTACACGGGCACCGGCCGGGTCGTGCTGGAGGCACAGTCCATCCCGCGGGAGGACAAGCAGGCGCGTCTTGATTACGCTGTGCGCATGTTTTCCCTTTTCGATGCCCCGGTCCTTCTGATCCTGTGCACCGACCGCAGCCTGCCGGAGGGATACGCCATGCTGGACTGCGGGCTGCTTCTCCAGACGATCTGCCTCCTGGCCAGGGATCGGGACCTGGGAAGCTGCATCCTGGCCTGCGCCGTCAGCTATCCGGACATGATCCGGAAACTCCTTCCCGTGCGGAAGGAGCAGCGGATCGTCGTGGGCGTGGTCCTCGGCCAACCCGACGATGAAGCACCGCTGAACCGGTTTCCGCGGGAACGGGCGGATATGGGGGAAATCGTCACCTGGGTGAACGGGTCATGACGGGAAGAGCAGACCGAGACCCTTTCCCGGAAGTCCGCAGGACAACCGTTGAGGGGGCCGGGCTGGATTATCTCTACTATGAAGGGGGCGAGCCCGACGTGGTCATGCTCCACGCCACGGGCTTCCTTCCCTGGCTGTGGCACCCCATCGCCCGGGGGCTTGCCCCGGCCTGCCGCGTTCTGGCCCCCTATTTCTGCGACCATCGCCCGGCGGATCCCGACGAAGGGGGGCTCCCCTGGGAAACCCTGGCCGAGGATCTGGCCACTTTCTGCCGGCAGCTTCACCTGGACAGGCCATACCTGGTCGGCCATTCCATGGGCGCCACCATCATGACCATTGCGGCCGCCAAGTTCGGTCTCGCTCCCCGGGGCCTCGTCCTGATCGAGCCGATCTTTCTCCCCGAGGGGATCTACGAGATGAACTTGCGGGTGGAAGACCACCCGCTGGCTTCCAAATCCATCAAACGGCGGAACGGCTGGCATGACGCGGCGGAGGTGAAGGAATACCTTCGCTCCAGAAAAATTTTCGAGGCCTGGGACGAGGAAATGCTGGACCTCTACATCCGGTACGGCTTTCTTGAAACCGACGCGGGCGGCCTGCAACTGGCCTGCTCACCCAGGCGGGAAGCGGCGCTGTTCATGGGGGGAAACCGCCTGAATCCCTGGCCGTTCCTGGAAAAGGTGTCCTGTCCGGTTCTTGTGATCGAGGGAGAGAAGAGTGAAAATCGCTCCTTCATCGATCTGAAAAAAGCCGCAAGCCACTTCCCGCGCGGCGCCTATCGCCTGGTCGAGGGAGCGGGACACCTGATTCCCATGGAGAGGCCTGATGAGATCGGGATGATGATTCATCAGTGTCTGGGGTTGAAAACATCTTGAAAATCTCGCCGTTTTCCGTATAGAGAAAGGCAGTGATCGCGGAAACCCTGTCAGGAAGGGCAACTCCATATCCATGAAGGAGGGATAAACGCATGGCAAAGGCAAAAAAGGGAGATAAATTTCGTTGCGAGGTTTGCGGATTGGTCGTTGTGGTGGATGAGTATGGCAGAACCGGCGTGGGCGAGATTCTATGCTGCCAGGGAAAACCCATGAACAAGGCAAAAGCCGTCGTCGCGAAAAAAGCGGCTCCGAAGCCCGCTGCCAAGGCCACCGCTGCCAAAGCCGCACCCGCCGCGAAGAAGGCCGCCCCCAAGAAGGCCGTAGCCAAGAAGGCTGCTGCCAAGCCTGCTGCCAAGCCTGCCGCAAAAAAACCCGCCGCAAAAAAAGCGGCAGCGGCGCCAAAGGCACCGGCAAAAAAAGCAGTCGCCAAAGGCAAGAAGTAATCATTCATTACTGCGGAAGCGATCACACAAAGAAAGTCCCCGCCTGGAACAGACATGAACCTAGCGGGGCTTTTTTTCAGACAGGCTGTTGAAAAAAGCCCGTCTGCGGCGTTTCCCTCGTCCCTCGCCAATCGACGTACCAGAAGTACGCCTCACGTCTCGGGACTTCGGGGGCCTTGCATGCGGGCATTTTTGAACAGCCTTGGACTCGTATTTCAGACAGGCTGTTGAAAAACATTTTCGATAAAGAAAAGAACATCGATCGGGCCAGGATGCCGAAGCGGAGCAAGCGTGGAACGACTGCAAACCTCTGAAACCGGCCGGTGGTGCGACAGCCACGGATACTTCATCGCCATCGAGGCCTGTCAGGCCCGGGCATTGAAAAGGCCGCGCTGCCGGCGCTGCCTTTTGCTCTGGAGGCAGATGCCGCTTCCCTTTCTTGAAACTCCTGGCGAAGCCGAACGGAAGAAGGGAGCGCAACGATCCCCCGTTTCTGATTGAACGGCGGGTCGTCGGGATCGGGAAAGGAGGAACATGTTCAAGGAAACGGCGGAGCAGTGGGTCAATGATCTGAAGGCCCGCGGGAAGCTTGGGGACATGGATGAGGCGTCCCTCCGAAAACTGGTGGACGACTACACCGGTCGCATCGAAGCGTTCTATCACGAAGCGGTCCACCGCCAACTCGAACCGATCGGGAAAGTTGCCGAGTATGAGCGGATGATTCTCTTCGACACCCAGTACCTGCACAAATACCTGAACCAGACAATCCCGGGATATCCGGCCTTCCGCTTCGATGTGCTCCAGGAAGCCAGGAAGGCGATCCTGGGAGATTCGTGACAACAACCGCATGGACGTCCATTTCCTGGGAACGAACGGCTGGTACGACACGGAAACGGGGAACACGATCTGCACCCTGATCCGCACGGACCGGAGGGAAATTCTGCTCGACGCGGGATATGGCATCGGGAAGGCCGACCGTTACCTCGCTACGGACCCGGATAACGCCACGGTCCTCCTCCTCAGCCATTTTCACCTGGACCACGTGGCCGGTCTGCACACCCTCAACAAGTTCCAATTTCCCAAAGGCCTGATCATCGCCGGTCCTGAGGGGACCCGGAAAACCCTGGACGTTCTTGTCAATGCACCCTTCACAATCCCCCTGGCGGAGCTTCCTTACCCGGTGGATGTCCTGGAGCTTCCGGGCGATCTGGCCCGGATCCCCTTTCCGCTTGTGGCCCTGCCCCTGCGTCACGCGGGGATCACGCTCGGCTTCCGCGTCGAGGCAGATGGGCGGATCGTAACCTACTGCCCTGACACCGGCTACTGCGCAAACGCCCTGTCCCTGGCGCGCGGCGCCGATCTGCTCATCGCCGAATGCGCTTTCCGGAGTGGGCAGGGAAGCGAGGACTGGCCCCATCTGAACCCGGAGACGGCAGCCCGGATCGCCCGGGAGGCCGGCGTCCAAAGACTGGCCCTGGTCCACTTCGAAGCCCGGACGTACCCGACCTTCCGGGAACGGGAAGAAGCGGAGGCCGCGGCCCGACGCATTTTCCCCGAGACCGTCGCCACCCGGGACGACATGCACATCTCTCTTTGACCCGCCCACTCCCGAGAAAATCCCGTCAGGTCTTTTCGAGAAGCGCCACCACCTCGATGTGCGACGTCTGGGGAAACATGTCCAGTGGCTGAAGCACCGCAAGGACATATCCGCGATCTGCCAGGGAACGGGCGTCCCGGGCCTGGGTCGCCGGGTCGCAGGAAACGTAGACGATCCGCCGCGGAGCCAGCTCCACAAGGGCGTCCAGGACCTCGCGGCCGCAACCGGTCCGGGGTGGATCCAGGACCGCCACGTCGATTCGAAGCCGGCGGCTCTGGGCATCCAGCAATCCTTCCACCACGTCTCCATCATGGAACTGAGCATCGTGAAAGCCGGCCCGCAGCAGGTTTTCCCTGGCACAGGAGACGGCCGACCGATCCTGTTCGATGCCGAAGACGGAACCGGCCCGGGGCGCCATGAACCGGGAGAAGAGTCCCGAGCCGCAATAGGCGTCCAGAATCGCATCGCCCGCTGACGGGGAAGCCAGTTCCAGGACGACGTCCACCAGCGTGTCCACCAGGGATTCATTGGCCTGGAAGAATCCCCGCGCCGGGACGTACAGGGCCGTTTCCTTAATGACACGGAGAATGCGGCCCAGCCCCGGCATCGGACTCGCATCCCCGGACAGAGCCCCCTGGTCGGGAACGGACCAGAGCAGCCGTTCCTCCCGGCGAACGGGTCCCTTCTTCCGCTTCACCAGGGAGCGGCGAAGTTGCGACAATGCGTCATTCATACTGTCCGCCATCAGGATACAGCGCTCCACGTCCAGCAGGACATGGCTGCCTCTTTCCATGAAGCCCGCTTTCGCTTCGCTCCCACCTCCGTACTGTACGTGCACCTCCGCCCGGCCTCGGTAAGAGAAGGCCCGCGGGGAGGGGATCACGGGGCGAAGGGGCAGGTTTGAAAAACGGCCGATCCGCACGAAGGAGTCTGCAACGTGGCGCTCCTTGAGGGCCAACTGGTGGCCGTATCGGACATGCTGGAGGGAACAGCCTCCGCAGCGGCCGTAGTACGGGCATTCCGGCTCGACCCGGTGGTCCGACGGGGAAAGCACCTGCCGGAGGACCGCCCGGGCATAGCGGCCCCGCCGTTCCGTCACTTCCGCCATGACCTCGTCGCCGTCCACGGTGAACGGGACGAAGGTGACCAGGCCGTCGGAACGTCCGACCCCGTCTCCGCCAAAAGCCACGGAATCGATGGTCATCCGGATCCGCTCTCCAGTTCTCCTGCATCTTTCCATGCCGGCGCTCTCCCTTCCAGTTTTTCCCTCATGTCAGGATTCGTACGGAAACACAAGGCCACCGGATGCCCAAGGGACGGATTTCAAAGCTGCCCCCTGTTTTTCGGGCACCCCTTCTCCCAAATGTTCGCGGGGGCGCGGCCGGGGGTTTCCAGAGGAGCATTCGGGAAGCTTTTCCTCTCCGGCACCGTCGCTGATTCTGAACACCTTCCCGCGGAAAAGCTTCCGCGACGGCGGAAGCCCCATGACAGCCCCCGCGCCCCGGACGCTGTGTTAAGAAAATGGATCCGACCTCTTTCCCTTTCCAGGTCATTGCGATGCAAGCCCCTTTACATCCCGGGAGATTGCTGGTATTGACAGTCGCCTTTGGGATCCCTCGCGGTTTCCAGCAATAAACGACCGGAAAGCCATGAATCCTCTCGAACACCCCCATGTCCACCGCCTGCAGCACCGCGGGAGGGAAATCCTCCTCGTCGGGACGGCCCACGTGTCCCGAGAAAGCGCCGAACTGGTGGAGCAGGTCCTGGCGGAGGCGAAGCCGGACACGGTCTGCGTTGAGCTTTGCCAGCCCCGGTACGACGCCCTGAAGCAGAAGGACAAATGGCAGGAAACGGACATCGTCCGGGTCATCCGGGAGAAACGGACGTCCCTGCTTCTTTCGCAGCTTCTCCTGGCGTCCTTCCAGAAGAAGATTGCCCAGCGCTTCAACATCCAGCCCGGCGAGGAGATGATCCGGGCCATCGCGATGGCGGAAGAGGTGGGGGCCCGGGTCGTCCTGGCGGATCGGGAGGTGCGCATCACCCTCACGCGGATCTGGCGCAGCATTGGATTCTGGAAAAAGGCAAACCTGCTGACGGAGGTCCTCGCATCTCTCTTTTATACGGAAGACATCACCGAGGAAGAGATCGAGAAGCTCAAGGAGCGGGACATGCTGGAGGTGGCGCTCCAGGCCATCGGCGAGAAACTCCCGCAGGTGAAGACCATCCTGATCGACGAACGGGACCGCTACCTGGCTTCCCGGATCCGCGACGCCGAGGGGGAGCGCATCGTCGCCGTTGTCGGGGCCGGTCATGTCCCGGGCATCATGAAGAACATCGACCAGCCGGTGGACCTGGCCGAACTGGAACGGATTCCCCCAAAAGGCCGTCTGGCCCTCTGGGCCGGCTGGCTGTTTCCCCTGGCCATCCTGGCCCTGTTCGTCGGCGGCTTTTTCATGTCCGGAGCCCGGACCAGCCTCACCATGATCCTCTGGTGGTCCGGCATCACCGCCGCATGCGCCAGCGCCGGCGCCCTGCTGATGCTCTCCCACCCCCTGACGATCCTGGCCTCCGCCCTCTCCGCCCCGATCGCGACGCTTCATCCCCTCATCGCCACGGGCTGGGTAGCGGGACTCGTGGAGGCAACCCTGCGGAAGCCGCAGGTGCGGGACTTCCTGGACCTGAAGGACGACATCACCTCCTTCCGGGGATTCTTCCGCAACAAGATCACCCGGCTTCTGATCCTGGTGGCCGTTGTGAACCTGACCACGTCCGTGGGTACCTTCGTCGCCATTCCGGTGGTGATGAAATTCATCTTCCAGCCGCTGTGAGGGTCCGATGATGAAGGATGACGAGAAAAAGGCGATTCTCTGCCCCCAATGCCGCCGCCTCATCAGCCGTGACGAGCCGGTCTGTCCGCACTGCGGCCTGTCGCGGCCCGGCACGCGCCGGGTTGCAGCCATGTTGGGCCGTCTCGGATCGGGAGCCCTGGATCCCATTCGGATCGTACTGTTTTCCAATGTGGCGCTGTACCTGTTGTCGCTCCTGCTGAATCCGTCCTCCCTGGGATTCTCCCTGAACCCGCTTTCGTTTTTGTCCCCCTCCGAGACCAGCCTGTTCTACCTGGGGGCCACCGGGACGGTACCGATCCTTGGGTACGGGCGCTGGTGGACTCTTTTCACGGCCTCATTCCTTCATGGCGGACTCCTCCACATCTTCTTCAACATGGCCGCGCTGACCCAGCTGGGACCGTTCGTGTGGCGCCAGTTCGGGTTCTGGCGGTTCTGGATCATCTACCTGGCGAGCGGCATCGGCGGATTTCTCCTGTCCCTCGTGGCGGGTGTCCCGTTCACCATCGGAGCCTCCGCCGGCCTTTGCGGCCTCATCGGGGCGATCCTTTATTACGGCAGGAGCCGGGGCGGGTTCCTGGGGGAGATGATCTCCCGGCAGGCCATGGGATGGATCGTGGGACTCGCCATTTTCGGACTCCTCCTGCCGGGCATCAACAACTGGGCCCACGGCGGCGGGCTCCTGGCCGGGATCGGCGCCGCCTTCCTGACGGGCCACCGGGACCGGGGACCCGAAACGGCGTTCCATCGCGCGCTGGGGGCCGTCCTCGCGGGGCTGACCGTCCTGCTTCTGCTCTATGCTGTCGCGGGCGCCGCCGCCATGGCCCTCAACCTCCACTGACGATCCGCTCCGCGACAATCTCCACTCATCGAGAATTGACAGTCCTGCCGCCATTCGATAGGATAACAACCGGTTCAGGGCGCATGCGGCCCGATTCGAAACGCTTCTTCAATGGGGATGCGTAACCGCAACCCGTGATTTATTCACCGCTTCGGGAACAACGGAGATCAAAATGGATTCATTGCGCCGGACAATCCTTTTCTGCTGTGCCGCACTCGTTGCTCTGATCGAGGTCGGCTGCTACACCGCCTCAACCGTTGAGGTGAAGGACCGGATCGTCGGCATCCGCTCCGGCCGGTTTGTCGTGATCGACGGGAAACTGGGCGCCGACTACCCATACTCGTACGATCGGGTCTGGAAGGCCGCCGAAAAAACCATGGCCGAGCTCCGGGCCACGGACGTTGTCCCGGACCGAGGCATCGCCTCCGGCTCGATTAAGGGCAAGGTCGGCGGTGACGAGGTCATGATCATGATCGATTATGCATCCCGGGACCGAACCTCCGTCTCGGTCCTGGTGGGACTGATCGGCGATACCCTGGGAACCCGGATGATCCACGAGAAAATCGAGGAAAACCTGAATAAGTCGAAGCCATAAAAAAAGCCCCCGCCGGATCCCGGCAGAGGCTCAATCCTGTTTCTTTTCCAATCGCCCGCTCAGGGGCGGGGAATCCATCCCAGTCCGGTCAGCAAATCCTCCAGGACAAGCTTCACTTTTTCGGGTCCAAGCTCCTCCAGGCATTCACTGCGGTGCGAATTGTTGCAGCCGATCAATCGGCAGGGAACGCAGTCCCGGTCCGGGAAGACGACCCGATGCCGCGGACCCGGGTGCGCCCATGCCTCCCCGAACGACGGGCCGTAGATCGTTACGGTCGGCAGGCCCAAGGCTGCGGCCAGGTGGGGACCGCCGGTGTCGACGCCCGCGTGCAGAACGCTCCGCGCAATGACTCCCGCCAGTTCAGCGAGGGATGTCTTTCCCGCCAGGTTGCGGACGTACTCCCCGCAGCCCTGAACCAGCTCATCCGCCTTGCTCCGATCCTCGGCGGAACCGACGATGGCCGACGCCGCACCCCAACGCTCCCAAAACCACCGAATCACGTCGATCCACTTCTCCTGGCCCCATTCCTTGTAAGCCCATCGAGAGTAAGGACTGATGGTCACCCAGGGAACCTCCGTATCCATCCGCTCCTCCCCGAAGAGGCGGTCCACCCGCTCCGCAATGACCGGCGGGACGGGAAGGGGCGGCAGATCTCCTTCGATTTCAATCCCGAAGGGGCGCAGGACGTCCAGAGACTGCTCCGCAGGTCCCCGGTACGGTCCTTTCCCGGGCAGCGGCGCAGCCGCCAGGTGCGTAAACATCCGGTTCCGCCAGAAGGGGACATCGTTGCGGCCGTAGGCAAGGGCAATCCGCATCGGAGCCCCGGTGCTCCAGGCCAGCAAGGCTCCCCGTTCGTCCCCCCGCAGGTCGACCGCCAGGTCAAAGCGACGGCGCCGGAGACTCACCAGGAAACCGGCATGAGCGGACAGGGCCGCAAGACCGCCTCCTTGAGGCTGAACCACTTCGATGATCTCCCGGAGGAGCGGGTTCGCCTCCAGGAGCCCCCCCCGTCCCTTTCTCGTCAGCAGGGAGATCTCCGCTGCGGGAAACCTTCCCTTGATCGCGGCAAGTGCCGGCCAGGTCCACACAATATCCCCAATGTCGCCCAACTGGATGACGATAATGCGAAGGGGTGTGCCGGGGATTTCGTGCCGTTCGCGGATCTGCATGTCGAAGTGTCATGACCTCATTTCAGGGGTTATGAGAGACGGGACAACCTTCCAGCCGCGGGGGTGCGGCCGGCCTAAACCTTGGCCCGGAATGCGTCCAGGAACGGTTCCACCAGGGCGGCGACGCGGCGGCCGATGGCCAGGGAGGCCGTCAGGCCCGGGGACTCGATGCCCACCAGGTTCACCAGGCCGGGGAGCCCTCGATCGCTCTCTTCGCGGATGACGAAATCGCGGTATGCCTCGCCGGGCCCCTGCAACTTGGGCCGGATGCCACACATATCCGGCTGGAGGTCCTCCACCGGAATCCCGGGCAGGTAACGCCGGACGGCCTCGTGGAAATGGTCGCGCCGCCTCTCGTCGACGGTATAGTCAATCCGGTCGACGTACTCGACATCGGGCCCGAAGCGGACCCTGCCCGCCAGATCCACCGTGGCGTGAATACCGAGTCCTTCCTTTCCGCGGTCCGGCGCGGGGTAAACCAGGTGTTTCAAATGGGGTGCGGAAGAGGCGGAAAAGTAGGACCCCTTGCAGTACTTGAGGCGATACCCCGCAGCGTCCACGTCGATTCCGGCCATGGAAGCCAGCCGGTCGGATGCCAGTCCCGCGGAGTTGACCAGGGCCTTTGTCCGGAACCGGTATTCACCGTCATTGATCTCCACGTCAAAACCGTCTTCGTCCGGCCGGACCGCCGTCACATTCGACCGGAACGCCACGGTGGCTCCCGCCGTCTGCAGGCGCGACAGGAGCGCCTGCATGAACCGGTGTGAGTCGACGATGCCCGTGGAAGGCGAAAACAGGGCCTCCCGGGCCTTTACATCGGGCTCCAACCGGCGGATCTTCCGGGGCGTGAGAAAATGGAGATCCATGACGCCGTTTCGCTCCGCCTGGGTGCACAGCCGATGGAGCTCCTGGCCGTCCTCGTCGCCGCCGGCGACGATCATTTTTCCCACCCGCCGGTGCGGCACCCCCCACTCTGCACATGCCTCATAAAGCAGGCGCTTTCCCTCCAGACAGAGGGCGGCTTTCACGAAACCCGTCGGGTAGTAGATGCCGGCGTGGATGACCTCGCTGTTCCGGCTGCTGGTCTCCCGGCCGCAGGATTCATGGCGCTCCAGCAGCAGGACATCCCGGTAGTCCAGGGCAAGCCGCTCTCCGACGGCGAGACCGACCACACCGGCACCGATGACGGTAGCAGAGAAACAATCCTTCAAAGAACGCTCCTTGAGTCCTGGGGAGCGTACTCGGGGACGATGTCGTGGAGAAGACGCTTGATCTCCGGGGCATCGTGACGGGAAGCGGCGTCGCAGAGCCGCTCGATTTCTCTGTACAACCGACGGCGGAACGCCCCCGGGTCCGATTCCCGCTCCGGATCGGGATCGGCCCGCAGGACCAGGATCTTGTCGTGGCCGGTCGGTACGATCCCTTCCCCTTCCGTAATCAACTCCTCGTGGAGCTTCTCTCCCTCCCGGAGGCCCGTGAAGACGATCCGGACGTCCCGGTCCGGCTCCCGCCCCGAGAGGCGGATCAGGTCCCGGGCCATATCGATGATCCGCACGGGAGTGCCCATCTTCAGGATGTAGATCTCCCCCCCCTCCCCCATGGCACCGGCCTGGATGATCAGCTGGGCCGCCTCGGGGATCGTCATGAAGAAGCGAGTCACCTCGGGGTCGGTCACCGTGACCGGTCCGCCATGCTCGATCTGGCGGCGGAAGAGTGGGATGACCGATCCTGAGGATCCCACGACGTTGCCGAAACGAACCGAAAGGAACCGGGTCTCCGAGCCCTGGAGGGACTGGAGGATCAGCTCCGTGATCCGCTTGCTGGCCCCCATGACGTTGGTGGGGCGGACGGCCTTGTCGGTGGAGACCAGGACGAACCGCTCCACACCGAAGGCGGCGGCCGTTTCCATCACCGTCCGGCTGCCCTGGATGTTGTTGAAGACGGCCTCCCAGGGGTTCCGCTCCAGCATGGGAACGTGCTTGTAGGCGGCAGCGTGAAAGACGACCCGGGGCTTATACGTTTCGAAAACGGACCTCATGAGCGCCTCGTCCTGCACCTGCCCCAGGACCGGCTCATACCGCCGGAAGTCCAGTTCGTTCTCCATCTCCATCTGGATCTGGAAGAGGTTCGCCTCCGAAGCGTCCACAAGGACAATCAGTCCCGGCTCGAACCGGACCAGCTGGCGGCAGAGCTCGGAACCGATTGAGCCGCCGCATCCGGTGACAAGGATCGTCCGGCCTGCCAGGTAACTCCGGATACCCGTCACGTCCAGATGGACCGGGGGCCGGCCCAGCAGGTCCTCATAGCTGATGTCCCGCAGAATCTTGACGCTGACCCGCCCGTCGATGATCTCCCCGATGCCCGGGAGGGTTTTGTAGGTCACATGGCAGCCCTTGCAGATCTCCACGATCCGCCGCATCTGATCCCCCGTGGCTGACGGGGCGGCGATGAGGATCTCCTCGACGTCATGACGGACTGCCAGGGAAGGAATCGTCGCCACCTTTCCCAGGATCGTAACCCCATGGATGGAGCGCCCCTGCTTGAGAGGATCATCGTCGACGAACCCGACGACCCGGTAATGAATCTGTTCGTTTTCATTGATCTCCCGCAGGATCTTCTCCCCCGCGTCACCGGCTCCAACAATCAGGACATTCCGGGGAGGCCTCGCAGCAGCAGGCTCCGCGCGGCCGTTTCCGGTCCGGGCCTGGGTCATGTAATAGGACCGGACAAGGAGACGGTGCAGACCCGCCAGCATGAACGTCAGCCCCCCGTCCATCAGGAAAACCGCCCGGGAAAAGTTCGCGTCCCGGTACAGGAGGAAGACAGCCGCGATGGGAATGAGCGTTGTCATGGTCGTCCCGATCGCGAGAAGCCAGAAATCCCGGATGCTGGTATAGCGCCACATGCCGTGATAGAGGCCAAGCCGATAAAAAACGATGATTTTCAACGGGATCAGCCAGGGGAGCACCATCGTGATCTGCCACAGCCTGGTTTGATCGATGAAAAATTCAAACCGGAACAGGTAGGCGATGAGATGCGCCACAGCAAAAAGAACGCTGTCGACGGCCAGTTTCAGATAAAATCGGGGGTTTTTGAATTGTTTTCGCATAAATCCTGCCGATCGGGACGACCGGTGGTTGTAATGGTTTTAGATGCCGATATTACGATCCATTCTGTCGATTGTTGACGATTGGTCCGGCCTTCAGGAACGTTCCCCCTCCCGGACATGGCATTGCCACAGAACAGCGATCATTCCAAACAGGACATAATGAATCGTAAGCTGCGGCCCGAAGGCCGAGTCCATGAAAAGGTCAAGGACCGCAATGCACGTCAACGCCGCCGCCAGGATGGTTCCCAGGTGCCGGGTTTCCCCATCCCTGCCTTTCATCATCAGCCCGATGCTCATTCGAAACGCCGCAAAGAGAACAAACAGCCACAGGGCCAGGCCCACCAGGCCGGTGCGGACGGCGACGTCCATGTACGAATTGTGTGTCGCCCCCCAGAAGATGCCGCCCTCATGATGCTGCCGGTATTTCTCCGGGAGCCTGGCGTTGTACTTCGACAGATCCACATACTCCCGGTTTCCATATGTCTGCATCCCGTAGCCGATCCCGAAGACGGGATAGTCCTTGAGCAGCTCGATCGAGATCATGGCGATCTTGACCCTGGACTCGCCGGCCAGGGACTTGAGGGACATGCGGTCCCTCACGCTGGGGACAAAGGAAAACATGAGCATGCCGGCGAGAACGATGACAAAGAGCGGAAGAAGGTTTTTCCTCAACCGGGGTAGGAACACCCACGCCGGAGCGATCGCGCCGATGAAGGCCGCCCGGGCCCCGCTCAAAACCGATGCCGCCGCCGAGACAACCACGCCGAACAGGTACAGGTACCAGTACGAGCCGTCACTTTTCAGCCTCATGAGTCCAAGAGACAGGAACACGGTGAAAAGGGTTGTATAGGTCAGGAATCCGGGATTGAACTCCAGGTACGGGATGTACATGCCCAGCCGTTCCGTCAGGGGATAGCCGGCGATACCGTAGTAATAGACGAGAAGGCCGGAGGAAAAGAGAATGCCCGACAGAACGGTCAGGCGGATCAGGAGGCGCAGTTTCCTCCTTGTGTCAAAGACATTGACGATCAGGAAGAAAACGACGAGGAAAGACAGGAGGTGGGCATAATAGTCATGGATGCTGTTCTTCACGTCCAGGGCGAAAAATAGCCCCAGGAATCCCCAGAAGGCGAACAGGAGAAATGGAATCGTCAGGGGCGTCCTGAAGTTCAGTTTCATCCTGCCGGTCAGCGACAGGACGGTGACAAGAAACGCGGATGAGTAGAACGCGATGAGCTCGATGGCCGTCTTCTTCGGAAAGGGATTGATGAACACGTAGACGGCCAACAGCACCAGCACCGTCCACTGCAGCGCATTCGTCATTTTCGTCCCGCGTTCCGTGACAGAGGTCTGCACCGGGTTCCTGTCGTTCATTGCAATCCCCTGTCGCTATGCCCTGACCGCATGGCGCATCACCTTCTCCACGGCCGTGACCGTATCCTGGAGATCACCCTCTTCCAATGTCGGATGGACGGGAAACATCAGGCTCGTCTCCGCCAGCTGCATCGCCACGGGAAGCCTGTCCCGGGGAGCCAGGCCCGTTTTGACAAAGGCCTTTTCCATGTAGATTTCACCGCAGGTTCCGCTGAAGCAGGGCACGCCCTCGGCCTCCACCGAGGCAATGATGCGCTCCTGTCCCCAGGAGTCCTTCAGCATCCCGGGAATCAAAAACACATAATACTTGTAATAGGCATGACGGACATGAGGAGGGGGGACCACGACGCGCAGGCCCGGAACATGGGCAAGGCGGTCCATGAGATAATGGGCGTTGCGCTCTCTTTTCCCGAGCCATCCCTCCAGTTTTTTCAGCTGGATCCGGCCGATTGCGGCCTGCAATTCGGTCATTCGGTAATTGGAGCCGAAGGAATCGTGAAGCCACCGGAAACCGGGAGGATGATTCTTGTCATGGGCGGGGCCGTAAGATTTCCCATGGTCCTTGAACGACCAGACCTTCGACCAGATCTCTTCACTGCCGGTGGTGACCATGCCCCCCTCCCCGGCTGTCGTCATGATCTTGTCCTGACAGAAGGAAAAGGCGGCCACGTCCCCGAAAGTCCCCGTTTTCCTGCCATGATACAGAGCACCGTGGGCATGGGCGCTGTCCTCGATCACCCGGAGGCCTCGTTCTCGCGCCATATCCATGATCGGGGTCATCTCGCAGGGCCACCCGGCGTGATGCACGGCAACGACCGCTTTCGTACGGGGGGTGAGGATACGGGCGATCGAATCTGCTGTGATGTTCTGGCTGTCCGGATCCACATCGGCGAACATGGGGACCGCTCCCAGGAGGATGAACGCGCTGGCCGAAGCGATGAACGTCCGGGGTGTCACGACGACTTCATCACCGTCGCCGATTCCCAGGGCCCGAAACGCGCTTTCCAGCGCAACCGTCCCGTTTGCCATGGCCACCGCATACCCGGCGCCCACATACGAGGCAAACTCCTTCTCGAAGATCCGCCCCTCCTCGCCGGTCCAGTAGTTGACGCGCCCGGAACGGAGAACCGAGGCCGCGGCCTCTACTTCATCATCATCATAAACAGGCCAGGGCGGGTATGGAGCATGCCGGACCACGGGTCCGCCCTCCACCGCAAGACGATCAGCCAATCCCATTTTCCCCCTCTTTCCCGCACGGCGGCAACTGCCGCAGCACCTTTGCCGGAACCCCTCCGGCAACGACGTTGGCCGGAATGTCCCGATTGACGTAACTGCAAGCTGCAATGACGGCGTTTTCCCCGATGCGGACGCCGGGCATGATGACCGTATGGCTCCCGATCCGGCAGTTTCGGTCCAGGCGGACTTCACCGGCCTTGTCGTCGATCGTGGAGATGGAATAGATGGAGCAGTGCGATCCGATCTGGACCTCGTCTCCGATGATGACGCCGCGGGCCGCGTTGATGAAGGTGAAGGCCCCTATATCTGTCCGGTATCCAAGGTGCAGCCCGGATACATGCCGGACCAGCCATTGGTATTTCGTGGGCTTCCCCTCCTCGATCTCCGGATACTGCCAGTCGGCAAAGCGGTCATTTTCAGTCTTCATGCCTGTTCCCCCTGAATTCCTCCGCCGTACAGTGCCCTTCCTGACTGATGCCTTCCCGCCTGAGAACGATTCCCAGCGTCATGAAGAGAATCTTCAGGTCCAGCACCAGGTTGCGGTTGTCCACGTACCAGACGTCCAGCCGGAATTTATCCTCCCACGTCAGTGCGTTCCTTCCGTTCACCTGCGCCCAGCCGGTCAGGCCGGGCTTCACGTGGTGCCGGCGCATCTGCTCGGAGTCGTATCGCTCCAGATAGGCCATCAGGAGAGGCCTCGGGCCCACCAGACTCATGTCACCCCGCAGCACATTCCAGAGTTCGGGGAGTTCGTCAAGAGATGTTGATCTCAGAAACCGGCCGAACGCCGTCAAGCGCGCCTCGTCCGGCAGGAGGCGGCCCTCCCCGTTCCTCGCATCCGTCATGGTGCGGAACTTGTGTAGACCGAAGGGCCTCCCGTTCAGCCCCGGACGGATTTGACGGAAAAAGACCGGCCGGCCGAGAGTCAGGCGGATCACAAGGGCGACCAGTGCCATGACCGGAATCGCCAGAACGAACACACACCCGCCGACAGCAAGATCCATCACTCGTTTGCAGAAATGCCCCGCCCCCGGTTGCATCAGAATTTTTTCCCTGCCTTGTGATTGTTCCGGACGGACGTCAGAACCTGCTCAAGCTCCCTGGCAAGCCTCTCCCGGGAAAACATCTCTCTCCCCAGCCGCCTGGCGGCGATCCGGGCCTCTTCCATCCACTCCGGGTTATGGATGGCGCCGGTCAGCAGGCGGGCGGCTGCGGGGAGATCATCGGGCGGAAGGATGAGCCCTGCACCGTGCTCCTCGGCAATCCGGGACTGCCACCCATCGAAGTTGTTCACGATGGGTCTTCCCGCCGCCATGGCGTCGAAAAACTTGTTCTGAACCGCGTCTTTCCAGACAATCTTCGGACCCGTAAAGAGGGCGGTGACAAGATCCGATGCGGACAGCCAGGCGGGAACCTCCCGCTTGGGGATGGCATTCATCATGAAGAAATTGTTCTCCAGCACGCCCTGTTCCCGGGCCATGCCACGGACCCGCTCCACCTCTTTCCCTCCGCCGATTACCAGGAAGCGTATTTCCGGATCGAGCATGCGCACGGCAGATGCCAGCCGCACCAGGTAATCGACGCCGTTCGCCATGCCCAGCGTCCCGGCGAAGAGGACCAGCGGCCTGTCCTGCAGCCACGGATGGAGGCTCCGCAGGCGCTTTCCCTCCTCCGGCGGTACGTCGAACAGGTCAAGATCGGCCCCGTTGGGAATCACGGACACCCGCTCGGGAGGATAGCCCGTCTCCACAACGGCATCCCTCATCCCAGGGGCCAGCGCGACCACATGGGAAGCGTTTCCGTATGCAAATCGCTCCAGCCGCCGGGCCAGCCAGCGGCTCAGCGGATTTTTCAACGCTCCCAGGGCTATGGGAACGGCCGGCCACAGGTCGCGAACCTCGAAAACCATCGGGATGCCGCAGCGCTTCGCCGCATACACGGCGGGAAGCGCAATCGTCAGGGGCGTACTCGTGGCAAAGACCAGATCCCCTCCCACGCGCGCCGCCTCCCTGGCCGACCGCCAGGCAAAGAGGAAAAAAGCCTTGATCCTCTCCCCGTACGGCATCTCGTTTCCATATGGAACCGTCGTCCAGTGAACGCGGATGCCCGCTTCCTCCGTAATGCGCCACCCTTCAGACGCATCGAAGCGCCCCGACTGATCGGAGGTGATCATGTGGACCTCATGGCCCGCCTCGACCAGCCGGCGTCCGATCTCGTACGAGCGGGTTCCCCCGGGCATGTCGGGCGTCACGAAGTACTGATGGAGGTAAACAATCTTCAATCTTATCCCCCTGTCAACCCACCGTCACGCCGAGAGGATCTCCACGACCTTTCGGGCGTGGTCGATGCCGGTCAGGCAAGGCGTTCCTTTTTCGATGCAGTCGAGAAAATGGTCGATCTCCACCTTCAGGGGCTCCTGGAAGTCAATCCTCGGGATCAGGATGTCGCCGGACCGGAGGCTGAAGGTCGGATAGGAGGGGCCGTCATAGTCCATGTTCTCCCCCAGGACGGCCTTGCGGTCAATCCCCTTGTCGTAGACGGTGATCTTGTTGTCCGCCACGTCGTCGTACACGACCATCTTCCGGGAGCCGACGACGGTCATGCACCGCACCTTGCCGGGATCCAGCCAGCTCACGTGGATATTGGCCATGATCTTCCCGGGATAGTGAATGTTCATGAAGACCACGTCGGCGATTCCCGGCTGGATGAAGTCGACCCCCCGCTTCACCACCGACACCGGTTCGGGGTCTCCCAGCCAGTACTGGATAATGCTGACATCGTGGGGGGCGAAGTTCCAGAGGGCGTCCACGTCGGAGCGGATCCTTCCCAGGTTCAGGCGCTGGCTGTAGATGTAGCGGATGTCGCCGATCTCCCGGTCGTCGATCAGCTTCTTCACGTATCGGACGGCTGCATTGTAGAGGAAGGTATGGCCGACCATGGCGACCCGCTTCCGCTGCTCCGCCAGGCGGCCGATGGCCGCCACCTCCGCCACGCTCCGGGCCAGGGGTTTTTCCACCAGGATGTGCTTCCCCGCGTCCAGGGCCGCCAGGGCAAGATCGTAATGGCTTGCCACGGGTGTCGCGACGATCACCGCATCCACATCCGGATCGGCGAGGACGTCCTCCACCCGCTCCGTCACCCGGACGGCGGGGTACAGGGACTGGACGTAATTGCGGCGCTCAGCCGAGAGTTCCGCCACCGTCTTCACCCGGCAGCGCCGGTTCGCGATCAGGTTGCGAAGCAGGTTGGGACCCCAGTATCCAACGCCGATCTGGGCAACTTGAATCATGACAGGCTCCTTTTCGATGGATGTTTACACCGCCAGGGACTCCTTGTGCCCCTGGTGGATATGGTACAGAATCCCCCCGTAAAGCAGATACAGCATTGCTTCCTTGCAGGACCAGAACCACAGGAAAGACTTAATATCCTGTCGCCAGTAGAAAAACCCCAAAAGCAGGGCGGTGATCATCGCCAGGAAGGACAATACCTGCCAGCCGAGCAGGAGGTTGAGTTTCTCGAATGCCATGAGGCCGAGACTCGTCGGGGAGACAACAAGCTGCCCGATGAATCCGATGGAAAGGATTGCGGCATATTCCCCCGCATCGGCCCATCCCGGCCCCAGAAGCAGGACAAAGACCTCCCTGCCGAAAAGCAGCATCAGCAGGCTGGGGCCGATGAAGAAAACAAAGAGAAGTTTCCAGGTCTTCAGGAGCAGCGACGTCGTCTCTTCATGGGCTCTCCGGAGGCCTGCGACCCGCTGGTAGAACACCTGCCCCAGCGTCGCGCTGAAGAAGTCCACCGCACCCCGGAACAGCCGGTCGGCAATGGCAAAGGATCCGCCCACATGAGACGAGAAAATGACGGGGAGCGCGATCAGCGGAATCTGCAGGGATGCCGTGTCGAGAAAAGCGCCGACGCCGGCCTTTTTCGGAAAATCGGAGTACCGGGACGCGACGGGAAGCATGCGCGACCACAGGATGCCGCCTGTGAAGGCCGCCCTGGATCGTTTCAAAATGGGACCCAGGCCGCCCATGAGACCGATCGCATAGCCGCAGATCAGGCCGCCACCGGGCAGGGTCACAAGCGGATATGCGATCAACTGCCCCAGAACCGTGGACAGGGATTTCGCCGTCCGGGCAAGGACAATGCCGGGGAAACGCTGACTTCTCAGGCACCAGTTGTACAAAGTGTTGTAGGAGCCAACCAGCAGGATGCACAGCGGAAGCAGGAAAAGCCAGGGAAGCAGGTCCTCCATGCGCAGCTTCGTGAGAACCTGGTGGCCGGCTGCGATCACCAGGACAAGGATCAGGAGGCTGACGAAACAGACGATCAGAATGGAGAACTGGACAAGGGCCGCCGCATCCTCGTCCCTTTCCGGAAGTGTCACGGCGATTTCATACCGGAGGGACGACCAGACGCTGATCAGCGAAACCAGACCGGTAAACATGGAGAACACGCCGAAATGGGAAGGGAGATAAAACCGGGCGAGGATCAGGGTTCCGAGAAAGGTGATCCCTTGCGCAACGGCAGTCCCGCCCATCATTGTCACGGTATTGGCGAAGAAGGATTTTCGCCTCATGCGGCCGGAAAACCGGTCCCAGATCCGAAGCATCGGTCAGTCCGCCTCCGGTCGGGTCCGTTCCCGGCCCTCAATGACGGATGAAGCCAAGAGTCCGATAGGCATCGAGCAATTCCCTTTCTTCCTTATGCCAGCCGAATCCGTCCCGGGCCTGAAGGGCCCGCTCCCTCTTCCCGCGCACGTCCTGCATGGTGATCCCCCCGATGAGATTCAACGCTTCATCATCGGAGGGACCACACTTCCAGCCGCACCCGCATCCATCCACCACCCGCGCCATCTCCGGGAGGTCGCTGACGACGACCGGGAGCGCCGCATTCAGATATTCCCAGATCTTGTTGGGGAGGCAGTAATAGTGATTGAGGCATGTGTTTTCGATCAGGTGAACCCCCACGTCGGCGCCGCATGTGTAGCGGAAAACCTCGGACGGCGGAACAGCGGGATGGTAATGGATGTTCGGATACTTCCGGGCGAAGTTCCTCACCAGATCGACGTCTTCCCCGAATCCCATGCAGACGAGGTGCCTGCTTCCGTCAAGCCTGGAGAATACGTCCAGCAGGCGGCGGATTCCCCGGTCTTTCACCATGGCGCCCTGGTACAGGAAAAGAATTTCATTTTCGCCGACGCCGCAGGCGTCGCGCAGCATCGTTGTCTTCTTGGGGGCGGAATCCGGACGATAGGGGACGTTCTTTACGACCCAGACCCGATTCAGCCCGTAGGTCCGCCGGTACCACGAGGCAATGGATTCGTTGACGGCAATGACCGCATCCGCCTCGCGGATCAGGCGGCGTTCGACCCGGCGCGCCAGGACCCTGCGGATGCCGGTCGAACCGGCCGTTTCCGTTTCCAGCTCGTGGGTGTCGTAGATCAGTCTCGCCCCTTTGGACCGCTTCAGATGCACGCAGAGCGGTAAAACCGACAGGCTATGGGCATTGATGCAATCGATGCCTTCTTCGCGGAGGAAGCGCCGCACCCGCCAGGACCATTCGGCGGTCCGGACGGCCTTCCAGAACGTGCCGTTTCTCCCTTCCCCGATCCGCCTCCGGATGCGGACTACCCTTCGCGTCTCGTCCAGGTCCTCTTCTTCCGCAAGCCCCTCCTCCCATACGGCCATGATCCGGATCCGGTCGAACGCGGCGGCCTCCTTCAGGCTCTGCGTGATCTTGAGAATCCGGCTCTCGTTCCGGAACGGGGTGGGATAGACGTGCACGTTCATGGTCATGGGGAGCCTCAGGCGGCCGTGGCCACTTTCTTGAAGCGGGACCGCAAGTCCCTGAGGGTGTGCAGGAAGAAGGAATGATTCGGATAATCCCGGTAGGACCGGATGGGCAGGTGCATCAGCCCCTCGAAGGTCTCCTCGGTCAGGCCGAATTTCTTGATGACAAATTCGCGATCCTCCCGGAGGAGGCTCTCGTTCCCGTAGGGATTCTTTTCCATTTCCCGAAGCGCGTCCTCCCGGCTCATCTCACCTGAACAGACCAGGGTGGACAGGTGCGCCCGCCGCTTGTCGAACCCGAACTTGACGGGCAGGATGTAGCCTTGGAAAAAGCGGGTGAAAATGGATTCGTAATGCTTTCCCCCATAGTAGCGCCAGCAGAGCTCCTCTTGAATGAGCTTCATGGCCTCCGTCTTGTTGTAGTCGACGTAGTTCAGGATGGGAATGAGCCGGATGCCACGGACAAAGACGAGGTAGATGAACCTGGAAAGGCTGATCCTGGGCGTGGTCTTCAGGGGGATCGTGCCGAAGCGCCGGTGCACCGCTTCCAGGTGCTTCCGGTCCTGGTTGTAGTATCCCCAGCTGAACGGGAGGATCCCCTCCGTGGCGACGTTCCCGCCCCCGAAAATGTACCGGATGCCGTGTTGCGCCGCCGTGTTGAACAGGAGGGCCGTGATGGCGTGATCGGTGGGAATCTCGCAGTTCGCCACGGAAGCCTTCAGGAAGGAAAGCTGGAGATCCCTGAATTCCTCCCAGTCCACGACGTGCGTCTGCAGATCGATTCCCAGGCGGTCGAGCGTTTTCTTGATGTTGTCCACCGCCAACTCACTGTTCCACCCATTGTCGAAATGGACGGCCAGGGGCCTCAGTCCCAGTTTCCGGACCGTGTAGGCCACCATCGTGCTGTCCACCCCTCCGCTCACCCCGATGACGCAGTCATAGTCGCGGCCGCTCCCCTGGGCCCGGATCCGCTCGACCATGGCCTCGAGCCGGTGTTTCCCTTCCTCTCCCCGGAACACCTCCGAGGCCACGCGGACCTCGTAATTCCGGCAATGGTTGCAGCGCCCCTGCCCGTCGAATGAAATCTCGGGGTCCGACGTGTCCATGATGCAGCGCGTGCAGATCTGATAGGATCTTTCCATTTATGTCTCCCTGTCCGGAGCGGCCGGGAAGGCCGCGTCCAGTTCTTCCCTGGACGGGTAGCTGATCAGAACCGCCCTGTGGCGGCCGTGAAACACGAACAGGCTTCCCGCCGCCGCCGCCGCGGCTCCGCTCTTCACGGCCGCCGTTATGTCATTAAGGCCGCCGGCACCCCCGCAGGCGATCACCGGAATCCCGACCGCATCCGCCACCCGCCCGATCAGGTCCAGGTCGTATCCCTGCCGGGTGCCGTCCCGATCGATCGAGGTGAGCAGAAGCTCCCCTGCCCCCAACTCCTCCATCCGGCGGACGTGGGACAGGATTTCTTTCCGCGCGCTCCGGCGCCCCCCGTGGGTGAATATCTCGTACTTTCCGAACAGGCTCTTTTTCACGTCCACGGAAACAACGATGCTCTGGTTCCCGAAGGCCTTCGCCGCATCCCGGATCAGGTCGGGATCCTCGACCGCCGCGGCATTGAGGCAGACTTTTTCGACCCCCAGGCTGAATATCTTCTCGATTTCCGGGAGGCTCCGGATTCCCCCTCCGTACGCCAGGGGCATGAAGCACTCGCTGGCGATCTCAGAGATGACCTGATACGGCGGGGGTCGTTTCTCCAACGTGGCCGTGATGTCGAGAAAGATGAGCTCGTCCACTTCTTTTTCATTGAAGATCTTGATGGCGTTGATGGGGTCTCCGACGTACGTCGGGTCCTTGAACCGAACGGTCTTTACCAGGCCCCGGCCCTTGAGCAGCAGGCATGGAATCACTCGGGTAATCAGCATTTTTCCACGAAATTCTGCAGGAGCCGCATGCCGAACCGGTGGCTTTTCTCCGGGTGGAACTGTACCCCGGCGATGTTCTCCCGCGCGAACGCGGATACGAAGTCGCCTCCATAATCCGTCGTGGCCAGTACATCCGACTCTGCCCGGCATCGCACATGGTAGGAATGGACGAAATAGAACCGGCTTCCCTCCGCCATCGCCTCGAAAAGCGGGCTCGCTCCCCGCACCCGGATCGTATTCCACCCCATGTGCGGCACTTTCAGATGCCGAAGGGATTCGTCAAACCGGAAGCGCACGGTCTCCGCATCCACCCAGCCGAGCCCCGGGAGTTCACCCTCCTGGCTCCCGCCGGTCATGAGCTGCATGCCCAGACAGACTCCGAGGATGGGAATTTTGCGGTTCAGCACGCATTCGCTCAGAACGGGGACAAGCCCCGTCGAGCGAAGGTTATTGATCGCATGATCGAAGGACCCCACCCCCGGCAGGATGATCTTGTCAGCCTTCCCCACAGCCTGCGGATCCTGGGAAATCAGCGCCTCCTGGCCGATCTTCTTCAGCATGTTCCGAAGCGACCCGAGATTCCCCACTCCATAATCGACAATGACGATCACGCTAAACCCCTTCTGCAAACAAGCCGGAGCAGGATACGTGAACGGCCATACAGAGAATGATGACCGTACCGTTCACAACAATCGCGGCAAATGGATTGAGCAACATCACGCAGATGAAACTGAGTGCTCCCGAGACAGCCACCAAACCGGCAATGAGCTTCAGCAGACCCTTCAGTGTCAGTTTCTTGAAATCAGCCTCGCTGAAAATGACATGGAGGAGATAGAAGTGGTAAATTGTCAAAAGAAATGATTGCAGAACGATCGCCAGAAGAACGTTCTCCAGCACGACCATCACCAGCGTGAACAACCCGATGACGACAACGGATGAGGCAAAATCCAGCTTGAACAGGAGGCGCTGACGGCCGAGAACGTCAAATGACCGATCCATCCAATTGCCGAGCAATCTCGGAATGATGGGAACCGAAAGAATGGCGGCGTAGATACCGGCCCCACGCCATGCCTCACCGAAAAATAACGCAAACAGGGTCTCGGCGTGAAACAGGAAGAGTACCCAGAAGGGGATGGCACAAATGATGATTGTATCTAGAAGTGTCTTCAATCTACCCTCCAGAGCTTCCAAGCCCGCGGATGCCCCGCTCTGGAAAAAGACAGGCCGTATGGCGCTGCTGAGAAGGCTGTTGGGCACATTGATCACCCGTGAAGACAATCCGTAAAAACCAACGATTTCCTTGCTGGAAAAACCGGCAAGCAGAAAATACGGAACCCGCTCGCGAAACGTCCCTATCAGGGTGTAAGGCGTCATGTGGGTCAGATAGACACGGTAACGAGAAAACAAACGCAACATTTCCTCCATTGAGACACCGCGGGCAATAGTGCGTCCGTATTTACCCAATATTAATGCAAGCATGAGAATTATCACCACAGACTGGCCGGCCAAAGTCCCGATGATCAGGCCCGAGGAGTCCTGCCGGCCAGTCATAGCCATTACGATTTGCACCAGGCACACCACCAGAGGCAAAAGCACCTGCATCATCGCGTACCATTGAAATTCCTTCATTCTCACGCACCAGTGCATGCATGCCTGGTAAAATCCCGTCACTGCGACAAGATAGGATATGTACAACAACCAATGTTTCAGTTCTTGGCGGAACCCTCTGCCAATCAACTCATCCTGGAGCAAAGGCAGCAACAGACCGGAGGCCGCCGCAACGAACAACGAAACGGCCAGACAGATAACGAAGAGATTCGAGGCCTCCTCGTCAGACTTGGGAAGAACCAGGGCAAGCTCAAAACGCAATGTTGCAATGGAGCTGAAGAGAATAGCGGTACTCATCACAAGGGCCCATCCCGCATAAGCCTCTGGTGCATAGAGGCGGGTGATAAGCGGAATTACAGCAATATTTAATAAAAAAGCACCAACACTTCCCAAGCCAACCGTGAAAACATGATGGACAAAGTCGGACAGCTTCACTTGATTGTTCCTCATCTCATGCGTGAGGCCGTCTCACCATTCGATCCTGGAGCACCGGCTGGATCCGTGTAGTGGCCACCTCTCATCACGAGCATGCCCGCGGCAGCAAACAGAAGCCTGTTATCCGCAAGGTCACCCGAGCAAAGGGCGTTCACAAACAGATCGGCAAAGATCATCAGTAAAATCAAAAGTATCGGGGCTTTTTGAATTGCCTTCAAAGACACGCTTCGATAAAGCGCTTTCAAGGGAATGGCCAGAAACAGAAGAAAGCCCACCAGGCCCAGTTCCACCAGCAACTCCAGAATGATGTTGTGAGGATACTCTTTGATGTCCCCAAGACCGACCAGCAAGGGCCAACTGCCGATGCCATGTCCCAGGATTGGCGTCTCCGCCCATAGTCTTAACGCTCTCCAATAATAATCCAGCCGAAGCAGCGGACTCTCCCCTATGCCGGCAAACAGGTAATACGTCCTCCTGATGGTCGGCATGAGTGAACTGTGAGTTATCATATATCCAGCCAGGATAGCGGCAGCCAGAATCACAAGAACCATCAGGAAGACATGCTTCCTGTTCCATAGATGGAACGGAGAGCCCTTCTTCCATCCTGCAATCGGGACCAGGGCAAAAGAAAGGATCATTCCCAGAAGAGGTCCGCGGCCTCCCAGAATCATCAATACGAAAACGAAACAACAAAGAAGGGCCAGTGACAAGAACAGGGAGAGCCCCGAGCCGGCATGCAGCATATAGTAGCCATAGATGGAGATTGCACCCAGGCTGATGATCCTTCCGATTGATATGTAGTCGGCTCCTTCAACAGCAACGCCGATCGCCCAAAGCCTCTGGTCTGAAGATTGGAAAAACGAGAAGAGAGATTCCACGGCAAACCACAGGGCAAAGAAGAAAAGGCCTCCCAGGATATATCGAACCCGCTCAGCGCTGTCAGCGACAATCAAGGCAGCAGCAACCAGTGGCCAATACGTAAGGGTGCAGAGATAAAGAGCTTTCTTCCCGGCATAGAGCACACCTGGAGACCATGTCAAACTCACGACGGCATAGAGAAACAGGAAACCACCCATGCCGACCACAATGAGAGCATCCCGGGAAAAACGAACCTTTTTTCTCGCCAGGATGAACGCCCCCACAGCAACACTCACGGCAAAGAAGAATGCCGTCAAATCGACAGGAACCCACTGCAGCCAAGGACGAGCCTTGTAGCACCCCGCAAAGAGAAATAAGAGGAACACGAATTCAAAGGAAAAAAACGTCTGTGCTGCATAGACACGTATACGTTTCAACGGATCGGTCATCCTCATTCCATCCGTGCGATCATTTTACGGTGCCTGTAATGAACGGGCTGCGGGCGAATTGAAAGAGCCGCGGATCAGTCCTGTGATGAGACATCGAACATCCTCTCCCAGATGGCGATGTTATAAAGACGCCATTGCATCTCGGTATTCAAAGTTCCGAGGTCGGGAATCCGATTGCAAATCCTGTTGAGCACGCATGAGCGATCGATCTCAGCGTGCATGACTGCCTGATGGCGCTTCAGCCACAAATCGGCCGGCGCCTCGAAACCGATCTTGTTGCGCCGCCAGGCGATTTCCCCGGGCAGGATTTCCTCCGCCAGCTTTCTCAACGGGTACTTCGTGTACCCCCCCCGGATCTTCTCGGCAGCCGGCAGGTCCAAGGCCGTGTAGACGCAGTCGGCCTCGATGAAGGGAACCCTGGCCTCGATGGAAAAGGCCATGGAGTTCCGGTCCTCGTAGCGAAGCAGATGGGAAAGCTGCCGCCCCATGATCTCCGTGACCTGCAGATCCCGGGGCCGGAAAAAATCCCGGGACAGGCTGCGGATCAGGGGATAGGATCGGGCCAGCGCTTCCGGCTTCAGGAAGCTTGCCCGCCGGCGCAGTACTGACCGGCGCAGGGGGAAACAGGAAAAGTAACCGACGGACGCGAGAAACCACCAGAAGCTCATACGGGAATTCCGGACGGCCAGGACATATTCCCGAAAGAGGTCCCGCAGGCGGCCTGTCCGGAAAAGCTCCAGGAAGTACGCGATGTAGTACCGCTCGTACCCCAGGAGGAGTTCGTCGCCTCCCTGGCCGTCCAGCATGACCTTCAGGCCTGCCTCCTTCGCCTTTTTCATCACCCAGTACTGCATGAAAACGGAGGGACTGCCGACCGGCTCCTCCTGGAACCAAAGGCATGTTTCAATGTGCCCGGTGAAATCGTCGTAATCGGGAGCGGCAATGTGCCACCGGAGGCCGCAGTGTTCAGCCACCTGCCGGGCATAGGGGGTTTCGTCGGTCTCCGGGTTTTCCGACCGGGCCGTGACCGCGTCGAAGCGGTTGTTGCCGTTCTCCCGGTTCATGGCCGCCGCCAGGGCTGCCACGACGGAAGAGTCGAGTCCGCCGGAAAGGCATGTTCCGACGGGGACGTCGCTGCGCAGGTGCAGGCGGACGGAACGCTTCAGGGCAGCGGCGAAATCGTCGCCGGTCGGAGGCGGCGAGACCGCGCGGGCCGTCGGATAGTAATACCGCTGTCCCCTGATCCGTCCGGACGGTAGGTCGATGCGCATCCAGCATCCGGGCAGGACCTGGCTGACACCCTCGAAACAGGTCTCCTCCGTATGGTCGGTGATTCCAACCACGAGGTATTCGACGAGGCGCTGCTCATTCACCCGGGCGGATACGCCGCCGGCCAGGATCGCCTTGATCTCCGAGGCGAAAAGGAAACGCTTCCCGTCGTCCCGGTAATAAAGGGGCTTGATGCCGAAGCGGTCCCGGGCGAGGAAGACCTCCCCCTTTGCCTCGTCGAGAATCGCGAAGGCCCACATTCCCGTGAAACGATGCAGACATTGATCCCCCCAGGCGTCGAAGGCGTGAAGGATCACCTCCGTGTCCGTCCCGGTCTCGAACCGGTGCCCCAGACTCTCCAGTTCCTGCCGCAGCTCCAGGTAGTTGTAGATTTCGCCGTTGTAAATGATCACCAGGTCCCGGAAGCGCATCGGCTGGTGCCCGGCGGGGGACAGGTCGATGATGGACAGGCGCCGGTGGCCCAGACTCAACTGCCCGGACGAATAGATCCCCTCATCGTCGGGACCGCGATGGCCCATGGCCTCCATCATGGCCCGCAGCGTCTCCGTCCCGGTGGGGACGGGATCCTTGTTTATGATTCCGGCGATACCGCACATATCCGGCTCAGCAGCCGCCTTTCTCGGCCAGCACGGATTCATAAATCCGCGAAAGGTTTTCCAGGTAAACCTCCTCACCGAAGCGGTCCGTGACGCTCCTGCGGATGGCCGCCGCATCGAAACGGACGCCTCCCGTCATGACCTTTTCCATGGCCGCGGCGAGGTCGCCGCTGTCGTTGATCTCGACCAGCAGGCCGTTTTCCTCGGTAATGATGAACTCCGGACCGGTGCACCGGGTTGCGATCACCGGTTTCCCGCAGGCCATGGCCTCCCCGATGACGACGCCGAACGTCTCCACGAGACTGGGCAGGACAAAGACATCGCACTGCTGCATCCAGCTGCGGACCTCGTCCGGTTTGAGCATCCCCAGGAAGCGGCAGCGGCTTTCCACCCCCAGGCGCCTCGCCTGCGCCTCCAGCGAGGACCGGGCCGGGCCGTTCCCGCCGATCCAGAGCTCGCAATCCTTCAAGCCCCTCTGCTCCAACAAATGAAGGGCCTCCACAAGGTTGTGGATCCCCTTGGCCGGGTCGAGGAGTGCAACCGTCAAAAACCGGGTTCGCGGACCGGGAGACCGGGTATCGGCCGGGGGAACGAAGAACGCGGACTTCACCATGATCCCGAGGGGAGAGACGTTCCTCACCGGCCGGAACGATTCGATCTCCCTCGCCAGCCCCGGGCTGGCGGTCACGAGGTGATGGCAGGAATCGAGGGTCTCCCGGACCAGGCGCCGCTGCAGGCGCGTTTCCAGGTGCACCGAGAACGGCCCCGTGTATTCGGTCAGAATGACGGGGATGCCGTGCCGGCCGGCGATGCGGACAGCCGTCCATCCGGCGGGATAGACCATGTAGGCGTGGATGAGATCCGGCCTTCCCCAGCGGTCCATCACCCGGACGAAGAGCTTTTCCGCCAGCATTCGATAGAACATCACACGCAGGAGAAAAGACCGCGGCGGTGCGATGGCCTCCTGGCGAAACATGGGCAGACCGTTATGGGTTCCCTCCATTGTTCGGGGCCGGTCCTGCCCCTTGAGCATCTTCCTCCAGCTGGGGACCCGCGCCAGGGCCACCGCCACGTCGTAGCGCCTGGAGAGGACCTCGGCCTGCTCCTTGGTGAAAATGCCGCTGACGAAGGACGCCTCCGTGGGATAGGTGGACGGCCAGACCAGGATCTTCCGTTTCATGAAATCGCCATTCCGGGGAAATGCCGCTGCGTCACCGACCACGCCTGCCGGGCGACCACCAGCGGGTCCATCTTCAGGGACCGGCCCAGTGCCGGCCACAAGGCCGGATGCGAAATTCCGTTTGCGAAAAGCATGAACAGCCTCGCCGCGGCGTCGAGGCGGATTCCCCTTCTTTCCACGAAAGCCAGGGAAGGATCGGACAGCATTGCGTCACAGAGGCGGCCGACCCAGTTCGCTGCCGCCGTCGCATCGGCGGGGTCCCTGACCTCCTGAAGCCAGAGGGTCCGGAGCACCCCCGGCGGCGGCTCCTCGCCCAGGATCGTCTGGATATGGGCCGACGCGACGCGCAGGGCATTCCGGACGTTGTCCTCCGGCCAGATGCGGGTCATGCTCGAGGCATGCCGGCGCAGGTGCAGCAGCACCTCCGGGATCATCGCCAGCCTGGTTTTTCCCGCCGCCCGGGTCCAGAGGTCATAGTCCTCGCAGCGGAAGGCCTCTTCGCGATAGGCTCCCAGCTCCAGGATCAGGGAGCGGCGCATCATCACGCCCGCATGAGCGATCGGACAGCCGAAACAGAAAGACCAGCGGAGGAGGTCGTGCCCCGCCAGGAGCGGCAGGACGGCGCCGGGGCGGTCCGAACCGTCGATCAGCCTTGCTCCCGCCGCCACGATGCCCACGTCCCCATGTCGCTCCAGGAACGCCACCTGCTTCTCCAGGCGCTCCGGCAGGCTGATGTCGTCCTGGTCCATCCGGGCGACATACTCCCCCTGCGCCAAGTCCAGCCCTTCGTTGAGCGTCGCCACCAGATCCATGTTCCTCTCGTGCCGGACGAGCCGGATCCTCGGATCACGCATAGCGGACAGGACGGCACCGCTTTCGTCGGTGGATGCGTCGTCAATGACGAGAAGCTCGAACTCTGCATGGGTCTGGCGCAGGATGCTTTCCACGGCCCGCTCCAGGTAGGGGAGACCGTTATGGACCGGCATCAGGACCGTGACCTTCGGGAGAGTCACGGCCGGCAGGCCTCCAGGATCTGTCTCCAGGTCTGCCCGATGCCATCCTCCAGGGAGGTCGCCGGCTCCCATCCCAGTTCGCGCCTCGCCCTTTCAATGTCGAGATAGATCTCCGGCACGTCGAACCGTCTTCCCCCGCTGTAGCGGACGGCCGCCTCCCTCCCGGTAACGGTGCGGATCACCGAAAGCAATTGATTGAGGGAAATCCCCCGGCCACTGCCGAGATTGAAAATCCCGGACGGCGTCCGGGAGACGGAGGCCCGGTAGATGCCATCCACCAGGTCCTCGATGAACACATAGTCCCGGACGACGCTGCCGTCTCCCCAGATATCCAGGGATTCCCCGCGGGCCAACCGCCAGAGGAAAACAGAGACGGCCCCCTGGGCTCCGAGCGGATTCTGCCGGATGCCGTAGGGATTGGAGGGCCGGAGAATCACGTATTCCAGCCCGTGCAGATGGCGGTACAGGGCCAGGTATTTCTCCACCGCCAGCTTCGTGATGCCGTACGAGCAAAGGGGCTCGGTGGGGCTCTCCTCGGAAACGGGCAGGCTCCGGGGATTCCCGTACACGGTCCCCCCCGAGGAGATGAAGACGATCCGGCCGATCTCTCTTCGGATACACTCATCGAGAAGGAACAGGGTGTCCGCCAGGTTGGAGGAGACGTCAAAGAAGGCGTCGTCGTTGGAGGTCTTCGGCACGGTATTCCAGACCAGGTGGTAAACCACCTCCCGGCCGCGGAGAGCCTCCGCCAGGAGGCCGCGGTTGCCGAAATCGCCGAGGTGATAATCCACCCCGCGCAGGGGGGGGCGGCAGCGCTCTTCGTACTTGTCAAACACCCGTACGTCGTGGCCTTCCGCCAGCAGCCGGTCTGTAAGATGCGATCCGATAAAGCCGTTTCCACCCAGTACGAGCGCCTTCATTTCTTTCCTGTCTTGTTGTTTCATCCACTGAGTCGAAAAACCGTCCGCCCTGCTACATCCTGATCCAGGAATCCGGAACGATGTCGGTCTCATCCAGGGCGCCCGACCGGAACCAGTTCCGCGGCGCCAGGACAATTTTGTCCTGGAAATCGCACAGCCAGGCGCCCCACCAGCTAAAACTGCTGTTCGCGATGATGTGGTAACGGCACCGGCACATGAGAAGCAGGTCTTCATAGTCCTTCTCCCCGCCGTTGTGATCGACCACTACGGCCGGCCTCCCCAGGTCCAGGTTCCGCCGCACCCAGTCGGGCTCGTCGGAAAAGACGAAACAGCGGAGATCCTCCACCCTGCCCTCCAGGAACCGCACACAGCGCCGGTAATAATCATCGTCGCAGAGACTGTGGATCTCGCGCGCCGCAGGGTCCGTCACGTAGTCACCCCGACGCACATGGACGCTCACGGAGGAGGTCCGGAGGATTTCCGCCTTCAGGTCCCGGCTGCGGGCGTCCTGGGTCTCCGTCCCGACGATATCTCCCCGGATGGCGTCGGCAACGGGCAGAAAGTACTTTTCGCTCTGCCAGTAGCCTCGGAGGTAGACACTCTTCGGGGTTCTGAGGATGTCCGGATCGTAGCGGCCGACACATCTTTCCTGGAAGATGGAACGCCGGTGATACGGTTTCATTTTCTGCAGGAGACGGAAGGCAATCCCCCGGAATGAAGTCCGGGGTGGTCCGCAGAGGGCGTCGATTTCATCGTCTCCGGCAACGCTTTCCCGGATCCGGAAGTGATTCAGACGATAAGTGCGCCCTTGACCGGCATGAAAGGCCGAGAGGTCCAGCTTCAGCTCCGTCCGGTGGTAATCGGCCAGCATCCGGCCCGCCGCGTACTGGAACAACTGGTTGCCCAGTCCGCCGTTCAGGCGCGCGATCACCATGACCGGCTATTCCCTCCCGACCGATCCGGCGGCATCCGGAATGAGCAGGGTCATGCCAGGCAGGCCGGTCTGCGTCGAAAGGCGGGCATAGCATCGTGGAAAAGCCCGGAGGGCGTCTTCGACAGCCCGCCACGGACCGGTGTTGTAACCGGAGTCGGGAGACTGATAAAATGTGTCATGGACAAGAATGGCCGCACCGGGCCGTTTCTCCATGATGCCCGTCAACTCGCTGAAAACCGATTCGTAGGCGTGATCCCCGTCGAGGAAAAAGAGAAGAGGTATCGACGGGTCCAGGTCCCGTGAGAGGCGAAGGGAGACCTCCAGGCCGTCCCCCTGGTAGAGCCGGACGCTTTTCCGGCCACGGACCAGGATTCCCCGCCGCTTGCGGGGGTGCTCCACGTGATCCGCGTCGTCCGGCAGGTCGATGGAATGGATCTCCGTCTCCAGGCAGAAACGCCGCGCCGTCTCGAAGAAAATCCTCGCCGACGCTCCGATGTTCGTCCCCCATTCGAAGACATGCCGGGGACGGAAGCGGCACACGGCGCCTGCCATCAGCAGCAGTTCGTCGAGGGGAAACGGGTGAATCCCGACGACAGGAACCAGGTCTTGCAGGACGAATTCCGACAGGACCCATTTATTCACCTCGAACTCGCTGCACGTGGCGTTCACCAGGGCTTCTCCCGGGGAACGGCCCAACAGGGCCCGGAATCTATTCACGACTCTTCCCGCCATCAGGGCACCCTCTGCCGATCGGCAGACAGAAGCTCCCGGAGTCCCTCCTCGAGGGTATAACGGGGCTCCCAGGCGAATGTCCGTTTCACAAGGCGGATGTCCACGGAGATGTCATCGACGTCGTTTCTTCTCGGCATGTCAGCGGTCTCCAATGCGAAAGGCGTCGGGGAAAGCCGCCGGAGGAGCTCGGCCACATCCAGGTTTCTGTGGGTCTCGCCACCGCCGACGTTGTATGTTCCCGCCGGCACGGGCTCCGTGGAAAGGATCGCCCGGACCAGAGCGGCGAAATCACGGATGTACAGGTAGTCCCTCCGAGGCGTCGGGTCCTTGAGCACAAACGGCGCACCGTTTCTCGCCGACTCCAGCAGATCCGGGATCAGGCGTCCCGGCGACCGGCTGTCCCCATAAATCAGAAAGCCGCGAAGGACGACGACGGGGATGCCAGTCAGGCCGCCCAGATGCCGGCTGATCAGCTCGCCGGCGATCTTGCTCCCCATATAGGGATTCAGGGCCTCGACAGGGTGGGACTCGTCGATGGGGAGGTACTGCGGCCGGCCGTAGACGTAGGAACTCATGAAGAGAAAGGGAGCCCGGGAGAGCCCGGCGATCTCCAGGGCGAGGAGTGTGGATTCCGTGTTGTTGGCGTATACGGCGAAAGGATCCTCGAAGCTCCTGGGAATCGACGTGGAGGCGCCGAAATGGAGAACCCAGTCCAGCCGGCGGGGAAAATCGTCCCGGGTTTTTTCCTTCGCAGAGCGGCGGGTGAAGCCGTCCAGGGGGATCATGTCGTGTCCCTCTCCGGACAGGAAACGGCAGAGGAATCCGCCGATGAATCCCTGTGCTCCGGTGATCCCGAGCCTCATGAAGGGTGCCCCCGCATCACAGCTCGTTGAGGGCGGACCGGGGCTGATGGAACACGTCCAGATACCGCCGATGCCAGGCAACCGTGCGCTCCAGCCCCTCTTCGAAGGTTACCTGGGGCGTCCAGCCGAGCAACTCTACGGCCCGCTCGTTGTCCGCGCACATGCGCCAGATCTCCGTGGGGCGGTTCGGGAGATGGCCGATCCGGAGCTCCGACTTCGAGCCCGTTGCCTCATGGATCCGGCGGACCAGATCCCGGATGGCGATCTCCCGGTTGGAGCCGATGTTGACGACCTGGTCCGCGGGAGGGGCCGACATGCCGGCAACCATCACAAAGGCGTCGATGATGTTGTCCACATAGTTGAACTCCCGCGTCTGGATGCCCTCCGTGGTCTCCACGGGGAGCCCCCGCAAGCAGCGGACGATCAGCTCGGGGATCACGGCCCGTTCGCTCTGGTAGGGACCGAACGTATTGAAGGGCCGCACGCAGACGATGGGCTGGTTTGTGACGTGCCGCTTCATCCGGGCATAGAGCTCCCCCGCATATTTGCCGATGGCGTACGGCGAGATGGGAAACGGCGTGAATCCCTCTGAGAAGGGAACCGCCGTCTGGTAGCCATAGACTTCCGAGGAGGAGATGTAGACGAACCGTCCGAATTCGGGGGCGAACTCCAGCAGGTTGGCCGTTGCTACAGCATTGGACAGGAGGGCCTCGTTCACGTGCAGGAAGCTGTCCCCAACGTGGTTGTAAGCCGCGAGGTGAAAGACCGTGTCATACGACTGATCGCGGAACTGCCTGAGGGAATCGATGTTCCTGAGATCCCCCTCGAGAACGTGGATGTCGTCCCAGACCGGGCTCAAGCGGACATTGTCGATGATGCTCCGGTATTTTACCAGGACCGAGACCCGGGCTCCCAGCCGGACCAGCCGCTTCGTCAAATGGGAGCCGATGAACCCGGCCCCCCCCGTCACCAGAACCCGCTTATCCTTCCAGACCATCCTCCACCTCGGACATCGTATAGAATTGACAGAGTTTCTCTTCCGCCATTTTCAGCTCGTCGGGGGTGTTGAAACTGATCTCCAGTCCCGTGTGTTCATAAGCCCCGAGCTTTTCCATGGCCATCAGGATCTTGAAAAAGGCCACCAGGCCCTCCCCGTCTCTCATGCGCCGGATCTCGTCGGGCACGAACCGGAGGGCCGATTTCCGGATCACCGCATGACCGATGTAGTACTTGAGGACCGGCTTCTCCCGGAAGCTGGTCACCCGGTTGCGGCCGTCAAACTCCACAAGCCCGAAGGGGTTCTGGATGGAGGCAGTCACCAGCGTGGCTTCATGGCCGCCCTCCTCGTGGAAAGCGAACAGTCTGGTCAGAGACAGGTTCGTGAAGGTGTCTCCATAGGTCATGAAGACCTGATCGTCGAACAGCTCCCGGGCCTGGCAGAGGCGCTCCAGGATGCCCGACTCCTCCCCGGCATCGGAGAAGACGGCGTCGATCCGGTCCTCATACCGCCGGACCGCCTCCCGGATGAGATCCCCGCGGTATCCGGTACAGAAGATGAAATCCCGGCAGCCCTGCCGCAGGTATTCCTCGATCTTGAGCTCCAGGATGGTCTTCCCGTTGAGGCAGACCAGGGGCTTGGGAACCCGGTCCGTAAGCTTCCCCAGGCGCCGGCCGCGCCCCCCGCACATGACAAGAATCTTCATGGTTTCCTCTTAATGCCTCCCCGGATCGGCGGGACACAGGATTTCTTCATAGCGCCCGACGATTGTTTCCCACGTGTAGTTACGCCGCCAGGTTTCCCGTCCCTGCCGTCCGAGCGTTTCAAGCCTCTCCCTGTCCGTCGCCAGGCCGGCCATGGCCCGTGAGAGGACGTCCACGGAGACCCGCGTGTTTCCAACCCGGTCCCGTTCTGCGGGGACGATCTCCCCGGCCCCGGTCCATTTTGCGATCTCGTCGGCGTTGCCGGCGGGTACCGTGAGAAACGGCAGTCCCGCAGCGGCGGCCTCGAAGAGGACCAGGGGGGAATATTCGACCCGGGACGCGAAGACGAACAGGTCCGCCGCGAAGAAAGCGGCAACCATTTCCTCCCGGGGGAGGTCGGTGAATACCACCTGTTTCCCCCGTTGCCGGCGGATGGACTGACAGGCCAGCAGGAGCTGTTGCGCCGGGTTTTCCCGTCCGAGAAGGATCCTTTTCAGGACGCCCCGCAGGTGCAGCCGGACCCGGTCTCTCCGGTTCTGGGCCGGGGGATGGTACCGCCGCTCGTAGCGGCCGTCGAGAACGAGACACGTGGGAAAGGGAAAAGAGGCCCGGGCATAGGCCTGGGCCACCTCGGCATGCCCCTTGGCAAAAGGCGGCGAACCCACGGAGAGGAGAACGAAGGCTTCGGGAGCGATGCCGAGCCGCTGCCGCAGGTCCGGAACGGGGCTGACGGCGAATTCCCTCTCGCTGGCCCCGTTCGGAAGGACGGAAAACCGCTCCAGACCGTTTTCCCTGGCAAACTGGATATCCCGATAATCCGTGGCGTTGAACACCAGGTGGTCGAACTCCCGCAGGACCTCCGGCATCCGGCGGTAGTATTCGTTGTAACCCGGTTCGTAGAGGCAGGAATACCCGCAGGGGACATGGACTTTGCGGGCCCGGATCCGGTCGTGAATCGGCCAGAGGGCATCGAATGTCCACTGCTGGGCGGCATAGACGAGCATCGCGTCGAATCCGCCGTCGAGAACGAACCGCCGGTATGCCTCCGCATCCCCCCGGATCCCCTCCACCAGGTTGCCGGAGACATCGAAGCCCCGGACAGCAACCCCGCCCGGCAATGTACCCGGGCGGCCGTCGATGCTCGTTGTCGCCACCGTTACATCATGGCCGCGCCGCACCAGTCCTTCGCCGAGTTCCCGGACCACTTTCTGAACGCCACCGACGCTGGGGGCATACCACTCGGCACAGAGGAGAACGCGCTTGCCCATCAGGACTTGCCAGTCGTCAGGACCCGGGAAAAAGCCATGCAGCCTTCATGATACCAGCGGAAGGAACGAGCACCCAGGGATGCGGCAAGCCGCGCCGGCAGGACCCGGTTGAAGGCCTTTCCACCGACTTCCCTGGCTTTCCGGAGACAGGATCTTCCCTCCTCCATACGCCCCAGCAGGCAGTAATGCTTCCCGATGGCGTAATACCCGTCTGCCAGCAGCGGGCCGAAGGGCCGGTACTCTTCCCGGCGATCCTCCAGGTGATCGGACCAGCGTTTCAAGACCCGGAGCCAATCCTCGCGGAGGCGATGCTCATCGGAGGACGTCTGCTCGTGAAGGGAAAGGATCGTCCGGAACGCCCGGGAGTAGGCTTCCAGCAGCGCCCGGCGGACCGACGGGTCCTGGCAGGAGGCGGAAATCCTGTCCAGGACGTCCAGGAGCTCGTAGCCGAATTCCACGGAAAGAACGCCAGACTTAGACACGGCATGGTAACGAAAACGGGAGAGAACCGACGGCAGATAGGAGGCCCGGACACCGTTCAGGAGCTGCCGGATCCAGAGGTCGTAGTCCATTACGTACTGAAGGGCAGGATCGGGCCCCCCGACGGCCTCCCAGGCATCACGGCGGCAGAAGGCGCTGGGCTGGGCAATGTAGTTCTCGCCGAGCAGCGCGGCCAGGTCTCCCTGCCGGACGGAGAAGCGGCCCGTCACGCACCCTTCTTCGTCGATCATCTCGCAGTCGCCGTAAAGGAGCCCCGTCCCCGGATTCGCAGCCAGAAAAGACCCGGCGGTCCGCAAGGCATCCGGGCAATACAGGTCGTCCGAGTTCAGCCACGCCAGGATCTCGCCGGACGACTGCCGCACTCCCTTCCGGATCGCATCGGTCTGGCCCGCATCGGACTCGCTGATCCAGCAGGCCAGCCACGGCCCGTACCGGCGGATGATGTCAATGCTGCCGTCAGTGCTGCCCCCGTCGACGATGATGTGTTCCAGGTTCGGATACCCTTGCAGGAGGACCGAGCGGATCGTCTCTTCCAGGAAGGCGGCCTGGTTGAAGGAGGGTGTCACAACGCTGATCCGGGGCCAGGGAGAACCGTCCGGCAGACACGGCGGAAGGGCCGGGCATCCCTCCGTCCATGGCCAGCCCGACCGGCCCGGGGGAGGCGGGGGCAGGACCTGAACGAGGGGCGTTAAAGCGATTTCTCCCATGGCGGTCGGCATCAACCCGACTGAATCTCTTCCTGGTGGGCCATTTCCTCTTCCACAAGCCGCCGGACGAGTTGATCGAAGGTCATGTCGTATTCCCAGCCCAACCTGTTCCTGGCCTTGGCGGGATTGCCATAGATCAGGTCGATGTCCGACGGCCGGAGGAGGGTTCGGTCAATAATGGTGTGCTCCTCCCAGTCCAGTTCGAGGCAGGAAAAGGCGGCGGCGGCAAAGCTTCGCAGGCTGTGGGCCTCGCTCGTGGCAATGACGTATTCGTCCGGCTCGTCCTGCTGGAGCATGAGCCACATGGTTTTTACGTACTCCGGAGCATAACCCCAGTCCCGGCGGATCTCCACGTTTCCGAGAGTCAGCTTTTCGCGGGAGCCCCGCGAAATACGGACCGCCGCGGAAACGATCTTCTTGGTCACGTAGTTGGGGGGCCGAAGCACCGATTCATGGTTGAAGAGGATGCCGCAGCAGCAGAAGAGCCCGTAGGCCTCCCGGTAATTGACGGCCAGCCAGTGGCCCGCCGCCTTGGAGATGGCGTAAGGGCTGACGGGATGGAAGACCGATTCTTCGACGACCGGCAGGGTTTTGACCCGGCCATACATCTCGCTGGAGGAGGCCTGATAGAACCGGGCAGGAAGGGCCAGGGTGCGGATCGACTCCAGCAGATGCTGGGTGCTCTGGATGTTGAACGTAACCGTATCGACAGGGGTCTGAAAAGACTGGGCAACGGAACTCTGGGCCGCCAGGTGATACATCTCATCCGGCCGAAGTTCCTCCAGCAGACCCTTTAACTGTGCCAAGTCCATGAGGTCACCGGACACAAGCGAGACGCTGTCCAGAACGCCGACCTGCTTCAGATTGGCCAGCTGCGAGCGGTCGTAATCGGTCACCAGGCCATGGACCTGATACCCTTTGTCCAGCAGGAACCGGGACAGGTAGGCCCCATCCTGTCCGGTGATGCCGGTGATCAATGCTTTTTTCATTGCGGAGAACCCATGGGGCGTCGCTGTCCGGCCGTCATTGGAGGCCCCGATAAACGCGCAGCGTTTCCGCGGCCGTCCGGTCCCAGGAATACCCTCCGGCATGGGCGAGGCCGGTACGGGTGCGGGGAGAGGTCCGCCCTTCGTTCATCACCTGATCCAGGGCGGACAGCAGGGAATCCCCGTCGAGAGGTTCGAAATAGATGGGACATTCTCCCGCTACTTCCACCGTCGTTGCGATCCGGGAAGCCACCACGGGACACCCGCAGGCCATGGCCTCCAGCAGGGGAATGCCGAAGCCCTCGTAAAGGGACGGGTAGAGAAAAGCGCCGGCCCGGTTGTAGAGCCTGCACAGGGCATCATCATCGACATCTGTGAGCAGGCGCACATGATCGGAGATGCCCAGCACCCGCAATGATTCGGCCTCGCCGGGCGTCCAGGGAGGTCCGACGACGAGGAGCGTCACGTCCCGCCTCATCGGCCAATGGCTGTAGGCCCGGAGGAGTCTGTCGAAGTTCTTGTAGTGAGCTCGGGAACCTACGTAGAGGAGAAAGTGTTTCTCCCCGGGACGGCCGTCAGCCGACTCGTCTTCTCCAAGGAGGCGGAAGAAATCACTGCAGGCCAGGTGAACCACGTGGAGCCGGTCGGAGTCCCAGTCGTAGATCTCCCGGACGTCGTTCCGGGTCGCCTCGGAGATGCAGAGGACGGCGTCGGCCGAGAGAACGCAGCGTTTCCGCAAGGCCCGGAAGGCATCCCCGCCGGGCCCTCCGAACAGCTCCGGATATCTCTCGTGGATCATGTCCGCAACGGTGAAGACCTTCCTCCCCTCCCAGCGTCCCGGTTCCGAGAAGTACGTGGAGTGCCAGATCTTTCCGCGGCCGGTGCCCAGCCGGAGCCGAAGCATGGCCTTCCGCGCGGGCTCCTCCAGGGAGCGCCAAAGGAAGGACGGACGGAGAAACGGCTGCGGATCGGGGATCTGCAACGGGTGGATCCGCGGATGCACCGGCAGCGCCTGGCTGCTGTTCCCCACAACGAACAGGGTCATGTCAACGGATTCGTCCTGGGTACACATGCGGGGCAGGATCTCCGTGAACAGCCGGGAGATCCCTCCCGTGGACTGGGACTGGTAGATGATGCCGTCAACGACGAGATGAAGAGGACCCTGCATGATGACCTATTTCACCAGTTCCAGGCAGGCGACGGCCCGGGCCGCCGCGGCGTAATCCGGGTCGTAACCGGACTTTCGGTGGATATCGAAATACCGGCAGTCCGCGCAGGCCTCTGCTGTGGAGACGTTCCAGCCGTCCTCGTTGTAGCGGTAATAGGTGACCTCCGCTCTGCTGCCATCAAAAACCCGACGCACCCTCTCCACCATCGCCCGGTCGAACTGCTGCAACCAGCCGTGATTCTCGTAGACTCCATATGGCACGGTGATGAAAAGACGGCCACCCGGTTTCAAAAGCCGCCGGAATTCCTGCACCGCCAGCAGATAATCCTCCGGACGCTTCTCGTTGAATCGCGAATCACCTGAATACAGCAAAGTATTGTCCATGCCGATGTGCTCCAGGGTCGAGATACTAACAATCTCATCGAAGCACTCGTCCCGGAAAAGTGTTCGCCGCAAATCACCATATACATATGATATGCGAGCATCGCGGATGACCTCCTCCGGCGACAGGGTATAAATAACGATTTGCTTCTGGATTAATGCCCGGTGGGTTGTCAAACAGGGAAAGTTCAACGCGGATCCGGCATCCAGCAGCACCGACTCAGAGAAGTCCAGGCGGGACAGAACCCAGGGGAATTCGACCACCCTCTCATCGAGACGATTCCCATATTCCTCAGGCAGGAACCCATTTGAACGAAATCGGCTAATCAGGTCTTCGTTGCTCAGGTATTCCGAAATCATCTTCTCTCTGTATTCTGCATACCCGGTACTCCATGGTTTCCGGCCGGAATCTAGATAGTTCTGGATTAGCCGAGATATTCGGTCGGTTTGGAAACGCTTCCGCATCCGTTGTGCAATGGCCAGCAACGGCCCACGCATCATGCTTGATCCTTCCGGATCATGGAAACACCCGACCCGCCGCTCGACGCGATGGTACAGACCCTGTGTCCCTGCCGAGAAAGTTCATTTGCAGATTCCCTGGTGCCCCCCCACATGATGGTGTCATGGATCACCAGCATCCCGCCGGGCAAAACCAACGGCCAATAAGACTCAATATCTTTCTGAATAGCCTCATACAGATGATCGGCATCCAGAAAGACCAAGTCGGCTGCTGGCAAGTTCTCTGCGCTGACAATAGAAGAACTGTCTCCCAAGTGAAGATGAACCTTTACCGGACATTGCAGATCAGCAATTTTCAACCGAACGTCCTCGAGATTCCCCGCGGATATGTCAACAAGGTGAATCTCCCCTCCCCCATTGTCGGCCATCCCTTGGACAAGGTTTAACGAACCGGCTCCCCTGTAAACCCCCACTTCTATCACGCATGTAGCTTTCAGCAGGCGTGTCAGATCATATAGAAGCCGAGCAACGTCGGCCTCTGTGGACTGCTGATTCTCAATGGTCCTGTACAGTCGATGGCATTGGGCAGGCTCTGTTGCCTGCCATTGCCTCAAGTCCGGCAGGACATCAAATATATTGGACCAGCCGTAGATTTCTGGATTATTAACTGACAGATCGAATCTGGGCAGATATTCACCGCGCAGCAGCAAAGCAAAACTTACGATCTTCAGTCTGAAAATGATGCTCTTGATAATTCGGCGAAAGATTATCATTGAGTTCTCTCTGTTTTATCAATCACGACAATATTACACATAGCGATGCGGCTCCTGAATGATACCCTTGATAATGTTCAATATATCCTGATGCATCTGTTTATTGTTAAAGGCTTCTTCGACCATTCGCCGTGCGCTCTTTCCCATGGAGGCAGCCTTGGTTTCATAGTCATTGACAAGACTAACGAACTTGTCTACCAGATCGTGGGGATCATTAGATTGATATACTAAGGCATTTACCTCATGCCGTACAGGCTCAGCCGCACCCCCCGTGGCACTGCTGAGAAGCGGCAGACCAGCCGCCATTAATTCAATCTGCGCAATCCCGAAAGGTTCTTCCCATGTTGAAGTAAAAACGCCGACATCGTGATCACATAACCGGTTATAAAGATGCTCTCTATCGCAGAATCCCTTATGGTCAATGATGATATCAGACGGAGACAGCAAATCCTGAACGAAACGAGGATCACCATCACCGTATAAGGTCAGATGTATATCAAACCCATCTATTTTGTGCTTGGCTTCGTTCAATGCCTGTTTGAGATGATGAACGCCTTTATGAGGGGCAAGTTGACCAACATATGCCACACGGACCGTTTTATTCGTGAGTCTGTAGTCTGATTTCAATCGGACTCGCTCAACCGCTATACCCGGATAAACAACATTGGCAAAACCAGGTGATACACCCTGGCTCTCATAGTGTACCTTCATAAAATGGCTCAAGAAAATGATATTACGAAGATGACGCTCCTGCAGAACAAGAGAACGGGACTGTGGGCTCGTAATGCGGTTCAGGGCAGCCATGATCCTGTTTCTCAGGGATTGAGGCTGTTCATCACGATAAGAGAGAAGGTCAACACCCATTATATGATGGAGAATAGGGACGCCTTTTATCACTGCCGCTTCCAAAACACCCATACCAAGGTTGGCTTGATTCCAGGCATAGACGAGTTTCGGTTGAAGCCGATCGATCATGTCCAGAGCCGTATCCAGATTGTATTGCATGTTTTGTAGGGCGTTCCTGACAGGATAATCACCGAACCAACTGCTGGTCAATTTCAAAACCCGGAACACATTGGGCTCCGTCGAACTCAACTCTTGGGCTCGGTAATCGGAGGTCAGCACACTCACGTTCATATTGTTCATTATCAGGCCAGCAGCCACATCATAAGCAGCAATTTCGTAACCGCCAATCTGAATGGGTGGATAAAGATTTGAAACCAGTAACACATCACAATTTAAACGATATTCATAACTTGGATCTTGAAATATTGTGGATGTCATCGATAATCCTTGGATTCATCATTGTCATAAAAACGCTCATTCAAAAGATGAGAATACCGCCTGTCCGTCCATTTGAGAGAATCGTCACCAATAGCAAGAAACGGCAAGAATCTTCTGGCAATTTTCTTCAGTAAAGACAGCTTCATCCCCTCTTTCCCATCTTTGAAATGCACATGCTGAGTCTTCAAGAAATCATAATCACGATCATTAATGAACTGCTCTTGCCTGCATTTTTTCAGGATATCAATCGCATAATCAGAATAGCCAAACAGACCCGCAATAGCTGCAGATTTGGCTACCCTTGAGGGATCACGATGCAAAGACTGCCAGAATGGTCCTGATTCATCTTGATTCCACAGATCCCTCATGTAGAGGGCATCCGCAAAAATCATCTGTCCACGGCTGTCAATCTCCTTATCGACCATGCGCTTCCACCAATGACGATTGAGATCGAAAAGGGAAAACCCTTGAGAGCGCAGGAAAAAATCAACATCCGCAAACAATGGCTGCCCCTCATAAATCGGGACGAACTCCACCTCCACAGCAACAGCAATAGTCTTTGACAATGTTTCTTGTGCCCCCTGAAGGATTTCAAGCTCGGAGCCCTGCGTGTCCACTTTAATGAAGTCAACCTCGTTTATCCCTTCATTGTGGCAGAATTCATCCAGGGGCACACAATCAACGATTGCTTCCGCGTCAATTGAAAACGCTTCCAGCATAAGCAGCCTGTCCAAAGGGAAGTGTTTCAGTAGGTTCATGTTCGGCAGAAAAAAGGAGCTCAACCGGCGATCTTTATAGAGGTATATTTTCCTTTTCTCCCGCACCCGTCCAAGTGCGACCGGATAATAGGTAACACCGAAGGTATCGCCATGACAGCCCGATGGTTGCTGACGGCTGTTCAACATGCAACATTCCGATTCATCCGGTTCGAAACCGATGACCCTGACCGGATGAGGAGATGATGTCCAGAGGCTTTGAATGCCGCTGCGTGCTCCAATATCAATCACAACAATTGGATTGGAAGACTGATTCGGAGGAAGAGTCATATTAATATGCTGGTCAATCAATAAAAACTGACCATCAATTTTCCCTTTCAAAAAAATTCACCTACACTGTTTCCACGTTTCCATAGACATCAAGAAGGCACAACGATCCCGATTCGTCCTGTATAATCAATTCTATTCAAAAATATCTTTATATCGTTTTCTCTTATGTACTGGTCTACAGCCTCTCTAGCACCCTTGAAATGGCCATAATCATCGATGATGATGACCCCCCCGGGTACAATCTTTGGATATAGATGTACGAGTTCATGGTAGGTGGAGGCATACCAGTCTGTGTCCAAATGAAGAACGGAAATTTTCTCCGGGACTGTTGCCGGAATCGTCTCCTCAACCTTTCCTTTAACAAAAAATATATTTTGATCGGGGTATCCTATTGAAAAGATGTTTTTCCTTACCTCATCTAGGGAAACCCTAGTCCATTCCCAAGCATCCCCCTGCCACCATACATCCTTAGCCGATTTGCCCAAGTAGTCGACATCATTATCTGTCGGCTCAGTCATCCCAGAATAGGTATCGTAGAGATAAAACTTGCGCTGCAAGTCTTTCTTGGCAAGCATTACCGCTGCACACAGCATTACGCTACCACCTTTCCAGACGCCGCATTCAACAATGTCTCCATCTATCTTGCCTTCAACAATGTAATGGACCGCTTGGTAAAGAGCGTACATTCGCTCTATTGAGGTCATCGTATACTCTCGGAATGACTCATACATATTCCTGAATTCCTCTTCCATGTCAGGGGGCATGTTTGCAGAAGCACGATCCCCGTCAATTTTTCCCTTCGCAAACGGATTCATCAATCGCTTCATCATTACCCTGAGCATCGTGGTATCCTGCTAAAAATGAAATTCTTCGTTATCAATGTACTGGGTCCATTTCGGGTTTCTCACGAAATTTCCGATCTCTGATATTTGATGTTTTATCATTTCCAGGGATTCCTCGTTTTTTAGTAGCTGCGCTGCCTCCTTCCAAAGGCGATACTCACTATCATCGTTCCATCCGAAGACTTGGTTGTGATTGAAATACGGACAAATATGGTACCGCGATCCCATGATCGCACAAAAATATAAATAAGCTATTATCTTTGCAGATTTCAACTGTTGCTCATCAAGCATCTGAATACCGCGAATATTCCTCAGGACATTCTCATATGAAGATTCATCCTCTGGTTCTATTGTAAAACCGAAGCCACTGTAAGCACTTTCTCCGGCAAGGATACATGGGATTCCGCACGACGCGTATTCCAAGCCGGCGGTTCCAATGCATGTGATAAGGACATTAGCTAGATAACGTATGGAAAGAGCATTGAAATCCTCATCGCTTCTAAAAAGGCGGATATGATCCGGGACCTCCTGAAATATTTTCTTTAAATCCAAATCTTTTGTCTTGTAGTATTTCTCATCGACCGGATGCTGTTTGAAGATCCAGTTTACGGATTTGTCCTGTATGGCGTACTGAAGTGTTTTTGCAAACCAATGATAGTAATCATCAAATATCATCTTTCTTTTGAAGTGCGAGTGCGGATAATCATTAAATGCGTGAAGCATGACAAAGGCAATTGGTTTGCCTTGATCAAGTTCATAGACCTTACAAAAAGTGCTTTTATCATTATATAATTTTTTTTTCTGATCGAAAGCTACGTCCACGGCTGGATGATTGACTCGCTGCCCAAAACGACTTTCCAGATAAGATTCGGCTTCTTTGAGGAAATCGCCATTGTTGTTATCCATTGCTCTTTGGTAATATTTATATTCAGGTGTGCCAGGGTAATCACATATATTCTGTTTCTGCCGATATTTCTTGATCACAAATTGATAACCGCCAAGCCTAGCAATAACTTCTATTCCATGATTCAAAAAATAACGACTTAATGGCGCACCTTCGGTTCCAATTGTATGAGCAAAAACCGCAGTTTCAATATCATATCTGTGAAGAAGATTTCGAACAACATAGCGATGATAAAAAATGCTCTGCAGGATTGGTACGATTCTTCGATCAATCTTATCAACCGTGGCAAATCCTTGTGCAAGCACACCATCATATATGACATCTCCGAAGCAAATACCATCGATCTCAAAATCTAACAATTCGGAAGGTGTCATGTTTTTTATATTATGGTAAGCCTTCTCAGCCTGAAAGATTGCCCGTCTATTAGCAAGTTTATAACGAAATTCGTCCAGATACACGAAATTCGCTTGCGGATAAGATTTCAAGATCGGAATTGTTTTGTTTTTTGTCGACCGGACCAGAAAAAGAAGCTTTGTTCCTCTGAACTTCGCGATAATTGCTCCTAAGGAAGCATTACACAATATGTTGATTGGGTGATCCTCAACCCTTATTAACGTATAGCGTGAGGTAGTCTGGTCTGTTATATTTGGACTCACGGATTCCCAAAATATCCTGTTGGCGTCAGAAAAAATCTGTTTCACTTCCATAATATTATCCATTATTAGACTCCTACTCTTTTTACAAACTTTAATCTCAGCCACTCTTACTTGATCCCTATGATTAACAATTTAATATCATTTTGGCTTTTTGATTTTAACGCCGTTGGATCTTCATAGGAAGAAATTAGATGGGGCCTAAGACCGTCCCCTGAACAGGGCAGTATGGATGACATCCACTTCACTGCCATCTAGGAGATAATGACGGACACGGCGTCCGGCGTCCTCCATTCCAACGGTAATAGGTCTGCTCCGTGATCCCCATCTTCCGGAGCATCTCGACCACCGGTGTCGCCGTCTCGGCCTGCTTCAGCGCAAAAGCGATCTGCTCCTCCGTGAACTTCTTCTTCATATGGCATAACCCTCCTCCTCAAGGATGTCATCATCTCAGAAAACTAACTTATCCGCTGGACCAGTTTTCGGGGAGAAGGTCAGAAATCGATTTCTTCATCGCTTCGGTCGTGGAATGCGGGTGATAGGTAGCGGTCTCTCATTCTTTTATAATAAATATGTTGATTAGAATTTAATGTAAAGCAAGAATACTTATCTTGTATGTAGATATATCTTCGTTAACCTGAATCACATAGATCGCCAATATTTTTTATGTCCTTTTGAAATAATGATATCCTCCTCTTCATCTGGTCGGGCGGCCAATCCCACCATTTCATTTCATCCAATACATTAATTATGTCTTCACTAAAGCGATATTTTAGTACTTGCGCAGGATTGCCGGCTACAACTGCGTATGACGGAACATCTTTTGTAACCACCGCACTCGCACCAATGACGGCTCCATTCCCGACTTTTACGCCCGCTTTTATATATGCATTGCATCCCACCCAGACATCGTGGCCTATGAATGTTTTTTTATATTGATTTAGAATTACTTCAGGCACCTTTTTAACAACACTGTATAGTGGCTGATAAGAAAAACCGTGTGTTGAAATTCTATGCACGGGATGTTCAAATCCTCCGATTGACACGTTCCAACTTATGGAGCAGAAACTCCCTACATAGGCATAATATATTTTTGTATTTGACGCAGTGTATGTATAATCCCCTATTGCCGAACAGTAAATAAGATTATCGTAGCCGAATCTGCAGCACTTGCCCACGGTGCAATTCGAAATAGTCGTATTTCTTCCATACACGACCCCTTTCATTAAGTATTGCAGCGTTTTCAATCGTCCAATGTTGTAGTAATACTTTTGATCAAGAAAGAATTTTAATCTTTCCAATATTTTCCCTTCCTTTCTTCTTCTTCAACAAATTAGCGGCTAGTTAGTCGTCCCTGAAAAAGTGTAACATATTGTAATTATTGCTTTGAGACCTTTGCACAACCTTGTTGGTGAAGTTGAGGATTTCATCACTCGATTAAACGTCGGACAAACAAGGCGAAAGCGAGATAATATATTGATATCACTTGACTATTGTTCATATTTCTGTCATGGTTCTTCCAATATTCCTGCTTGGAGGACATGATGGGCTACAAAAGGATGGATCCAAACTACTCGTTTGCCGATGTCACCCTGCGTCGTTCCATGGAACACAACCGCTCCCTTGAGCGGATGGAGAAGATCAATGCGGTCATCGACCGGTCCCGGATCGAGGAAGTCCTTCTGAAACATTACTCTGTCGGCCGAAGTGTCGAGGAGGCCGATGCCTATCCGCCTCTCATGCTCTTGAAGGCATTGCTTCTGCAGAAGTGGTTCCGGATCGATTCGGACCCGGAGTTGGAAACACAGATCAACGACCGGCTTTCCTTCAAGCGTTTCCTTGGGTTGTCGCTGGACCGCCCGTCTCCGGACCATTCGACCTTTTCCCGGTTTCGGAGCCGGTTGTAGAAGGACGCCATGACGGAGATCAACTACGCCGTTCTGCTCCAGTTTTCCAGCCGGGGTTTGAGCATCAACGAGGGGATCGCTATCGATGCCCGCCTGGTTCAATCGGCCAGTCGCCTCATCGGGAAGGAGAAACTGGAAGAGGAGAGATCCCTTCAGAATACCCCGGAAGGGAAACGGGATCGGAAGGGGAATGCCCTGAAGTTCTCCCGGGATGTCGATTCCGACTGGACCGTCCGGTACGGAGTACCCCATTTCGGGATGAAGGAACACGCCTCGGTGGATGTCCGGCACGGGTTCATCCTGGCATCGGACATGACACCGGCCTCCGTCCATGACAGCCAGCATCTTCCCTGATGTGTGGCCGCCAGTTGCCATACCGCCGATCCGATCAGGACCGTGTTTGCCGACAAAGGGTACTTCGGGGAGCCGAACCGGGATTTCCTCCGGATGAACGACATCCAGGACGGAATCATGCGCAAGGGGACGAGGGGGACGGCGCTGACTCCCCGTGAGAAAGCGCGGAACCGGGCAATCGCCAAGGTCCGTTATATCGTGGAACAGTACTTCGGGCTGACCCACCTGTAGAATAACGCCGGACGGGCTCGTTTCCCGAAGATCCTTCGAAACCTTCTCGATGCCCTCTTCCGGCAGATGGCTTTCAATCTTCAGCGGGGGGCAAGAGTGCTCGGGACTGTGTAGAGCCTCGCCACAGTGAGGGGAAGACGCCGTGGATATCCCTTCAGGGCACAAAATGAACGGTGCATCACCCAGAAAAAGCAGCGACGACTTCACTCCCGTCTTCCGTTTGGTGGGCATCCGCAATCGTGGTACTTTGTCATCTCTCGAAATATCCCCCATCAGAATAAGATTTTCACCTTGTTAAGGAAATTCAAAGGTCTCAAAGGAAACGCAATTCATCCGAGATTCTGCCAAGAGTATAGATGATCAATAATGGTCAAGAACAAAGGTTTACAGACGTAGAGCCTCCCCTAACGATCCGGATGGCTCTAAGCATTGGATTTGTTTTCTGGACGTAACCAGACCCCGCCCTCATCATCAGTCGGGGCAAATGTAACCGGATCGTAAACCCCCCTCCGCATGCGGTGCTGCTTTGCTTTTTCCGAAGGCGCGGGCTCCTTGTCCCCCGTCCCCAAGGCCTCCTCAAGGCACCTCACCTGGCGGACCATCTCGCCGAACTCCTCCATGGTCATGGCGAAGGGGTGATCCGGCCCCGGCAGGGACCGGTCGAAGGTGACATGTTTTTCCACAACTGTCGCCCCGAGGGTGACTGCGGCGATGGGAACCAGGCTTCCCGGCGTGTGGTCGGAGATGCCGACGGGTAAACCGAATGTTTCTCTCAGCGTCACCAGGGCTCTCAGGTTCATCTCCCCCCACTGGGGAGGATAATTGCTGACACAATGCAGAAGGACGATCGGGCCGGCACCCACCCGTTTCAGAACACCCAGGGCCTTCTCTACATCTTGCAGGGAACTGCCGCCGGTGGAGAGGATAATCCTCTTGCCCGTTCGCCCCACCGCCTCCAGGAGAGGCCTGAAGGTGATATCGCCGGAGGCGATTTTGTACGTCCTGACGCCGACCGTCTCCAGCAGGTCCACGGCTTCCAGGTAGAACGGCGTGGACAGGAACTCAATGCCCTGCTTATCCGCTTCCTCTTTGAGCGCCCGATGCCAGTCATCGGGAAGGGCTAGATTGCTGAACAGCCGATAAACGGGATTGTCCTCGGAAGCCCCACCGGACCAAAGCTTTGGGGCTACGAGCTTTTCCTTGCGGAGCGTCTGGAACTTGATGCCATTCGCCCCACAGGCCTTCGCCGCCCTGATGTACTCGATGGCGGTCTCAAGACGACCGTCATAGTTGGATCCCACTTCCGCGATCAACTCCGTCCGACTCATCGGCGTCCTCCGCACCTCTTCAAGATGGATTTACCGGTTCAATCCAGGAATTCGTGAATGCCTGCTAGTTCTGCTTCTTGAAGAAGCGGGCCGGGTTCCCGTACCACACTTCACCATCCGGCACATCGTTTCGCACCTGGGAACAGGCCCCGATCTCTGCGTTTTCACCAATATTGACCCCCGGCATGATTGTCACGTTGGCGCCGAACCGGGATCCCCGCTTGAGGATGCCGACTTTCTTGTCCTTCTCGTGTCCCAGGACCGGTGTATCCGTCACGACAAAGCTGTACTTCATGATGACGTTGTCCTCGATGTGCGTGTCGGCAGAAAGTGTGCCGCGGCTGCCCATGGAAACGTTGTTGCCGAGAATGCAATTGTCGCGGATTTCGCAAAATGACGTGAACTTGCAGTTGTCACCAATAACCGCGTTCTTTCCCACTTTCGTGTATGTGCCGATCTTCGTTCCGTTCCCGACACGACTGCCCGAAAGCAGCATTGAAAATTCCTCGACCGCCGCATTGTCACCAAGCCGGACACCCGATTTCAGCACGGCATAGTCCTCGATACGGACATTGTTACCGACCACCACGCCCTTCTCAATTATTACAAACGATCCGCAACGGAAGTTTTCACCATGGACAAAATCGTCCGCAATGTCACAGAACTTTCCTGTCTGCATCTCAGCACCTCCTGAAATTTGAACCGTTTCCACTGCTTGATCATTCCCCCCGATATAGGTAATCGGCTCCTTCCAGTTTGCGTATTACGCCGAAATGATTATCCCATCCGATGTCCTTTTTGCCGATGCAGATCGTGCAGACCCCCAGAGGCGGCACTCCCTTCAATTTCAGCGTATCAACGTCGATATCCGTCATCCCGTCCAGTTCCGTCATCAGTCTCGATGTCCCCGTCCCCTGCAGGGCGTTCACTTCGTAGATCCTGATGGATCTGCTGACCTCGCGGATCTTCTCCCGGAACACCTCCCTCTCCGCTTGGCTGATCAGGTCGACCTTCGTGACGACGGCAATATCGGCCAGGCTGACCATGGGGCCCATTTTCAAGGGGGAGTTCATTCCGCCCAGCATGCTCAGCACGATCACTCCCAGCCCCTGATTGAGGTAAGGAGAACAGCGGAGGCACAACCCGGCGCTCTCGACGATCAGCAATTCACTCCCTTCCCGCATGGCCCACTGGATTGCGTCCTTCATCACCATCACGCTGGCATGATCCGGACACAAATCCCCCGCATAGACGATCTGAATCGGCAGGTCGGCAAAGTCCCTCTGCAGCTCTTCCTTTTCGAAGGCCATGACCACGTCGATCTTCAGGTAGGCCACCTTGACCTGCGGATACAGCTTGCGGATGATATTCTTGATCACCGCCGTTTTGCCTGCCGAGGGTGGTCCCGCGAAATTCATCAGTTTCATGGATTCTTCCTTTTAGAACGAGAGGACTTCCCCTCTCCGGACCCTTTCCCGGACAACACTCAGCAGGATGTCCTGCTCGATGATCCGCTTCCTGGCCTTTTTTTCCAACTCGGTGGTCCTGTGAACCTTGACGATTCCCCCGTTCTTCATGACCAGCCGGATGTCGCACAGAAGGGCCACGACGGGATCATGGGTGACGAACAGAATGATCTTCCCCTCCGTCCTCACCATCTCCATCGCTTCCTTCTTGAAAATTCCCGCGTTTTCGATCTCGTCCAGAAGAACGATCGGGGCCTGGCCGATGACGATTGCATCGGCGATCATCATTGCCCGGGTCTGGCCTCCCGACAGGGACGTCATGCGCATCTTTTCATGCACTTTTTCACCGGTCAGCTTGTTCGTCAGGTAAATTGTCCGCTCGACCGTCCCCTCTGCGGCTATCCTTCTAGCTTTGGCGTGAATCCGGAGAAACTCGTCGATCGGAAGATCCGCCAGGAAATTCGTGTGCTGGGTGATCAACACGATCGGATTTTTGGACGGGTCCTGCCGGAAGGAGGAAGGGGGGATCTTCCCGTTGATGAAGATTTTCCGGCCCGTGATGGTGTCGCCCTGCGTCAGCATCTCGATGTCGTTTACCAGGGAGGATTTGCCGCTGCCCGTAGGGCCTACGATGGACACCGTGTTGCCCGAAACGATCTTCAGTTCTTCGAAGCCTTCCTTCTCCCCGTTTTTGTTTAGACCCGGATAAACGGTAATTCTCTTGATGATCATGATTTGCCGCCCACGACTTTCACCGCATCAATCATCTCGTTCAGCCGTTGCTGCATGTTCCCGGCGGGATGAAATCCGAGGACCTTCCCCGCACGGGCATTGGAGATCGGATGCTGGACAATGTTTTTCTGCCACTTCATATCCTGGTAGCAGATCTTTGCCCCACAGGCGGAAGCAATCCACTGGGCGATCTCGATGACCCGCGTCTCGTCGTCTGCACAGATGTTGTACGTGCCGCCGGACAGGTTTCCTCTGAATAGAATCGTCTTCATCAGGGCGTCGACGACATCTCCCACGTAAACGAAGCTCCTCTTCTGCACTCCTTTGTTATGAACGACGATCTCTCCTCCCCTGAGGGCATTCTCCACCATGACGGCAATGACGCCGGGTTCACCCTCGACCCGCCATCGCCGGGGCTCCGACCCCACTCCATAAACATTGGAAATCCTCAACGTAACCGTATCCAGGAGATATTCGTTCGCAAACACCTTGCTGTAATACTCCTGGGAGATCTTCTGATGGTAGTACTGGTTGATGGGAACGAGGGGGTCGCTCTCGGAAAAGTGATTCCGGGCGGCCGCCACATAGACCCCCGCCCATGAACCGAGGACGACTCGCTTCACGCCGCACATGACGGAGGCCTCCATCAGCCTCCGGTAGCCCTCGACGTTTTTCTGCCAGCGGGAAACCTGCTTCTTCGTTATGGCGGTCCCCTCCGAGTACACCTTCTTCTCTTTCTCTTCCGCGAGATGAACCACCACGTCGGTCTGCTCAAGCAGGGGAACCATCTGTTCCAGGTCATCGAAATCGGCTTCGTGGAACGTGCATTTTTTCGGATCCAGGTTTTTCATCGTGGACTCGAAAAGCGGTCTCCCCGTTGAGAAGAAATTGTCCACCGCATAGACCCGGACTCCCGGATGTGTCTCGCAGAGCGACACGATGAGATTGCTCCCGATATAACCCGCCGCGCCCGTCACCAATATATTCAAGATTCCATCCCTTAAAGAAACCGGATGTCTTCCAGCCTCACGTGGAGGCCGTACGATTTGCCCAGGATCATGTTCACGACACCGGTATGCGCTATGTTCATCATGCAGAAGCCGGGGAGAAACCGCTGCCGCCTGCCGAATTCGGGCTGCCGGCCCACGACCTCCGCAACGCCCTCAAAGCCCAGCATAACGTAAGCTTCCACGTCATGCACCTTCATCCCCCTCGAAAACCTCGGTCCCACGCACCACGTGTCGAGAACCCCTGTCACCTTGCTGGCCCTGATGACCTGAAGGACGTGCTGCACAGGGCATCCGGCGCTCATGGGCCTCCCGACCACGCAATCCCCCTCCTTGATCTTCCATTTCTCGACGAGATCGGGCCGGAAGGGCATGACGATTTTCCGGGCGGAGATCTCGTTGGGCAAGGCCTTCAGGACGAAATCGTACGTGCCACCCAGGAAATCGATGCCTGTTGTCCCTGCTTTCTTCAGGGCAATGGATTCCTTCGATTTCTTCTCTGTCCGTTCAGTGAAAAAAACGCAGGCCTCGGGCTTCTTGATCCCCTTCTTCACGAGACCGATGAATTTACGGCAGGTCTTTTCGCCGCACAACCCGCAGTCTTGGCCCGGCGGCTTCCATGTTCGATCCCCGATCTTCACCTCAACCCATCCTCGATTCCAAGGCAACGGAGTCTTTCCACCAATCCCGTTTCCCACGTTTGATCCGGGCACATGGACCGTTACCGGCTCTCAATGCGCAGGATCATACTGATTTCAATTCCCGCATGGCGCATCCGCATCCTCTCCAACCCCCGGATCATGGGTATATTGTTGATGTTCGACCCGAAATAGCCCCACTGCACGCCTTGCTCCCGATACCAGGGGTTGCGATCGGCGATAAGCGCCAGGGCAACCCCTTTCCCGGCGGCCCGGGGATGAACAATGAGCCCTTGGGACAAATGGTTGACAGCGATTCCCCGTTTGCTTCGGATCACCTCATCGATGATCCCGTTCAGTGCCCCGGCGAATCGCCCCTGCCACTCGGCGACAAAAACCCGTCCCAACTTCTCGTGTACTTCCCGGTAGCGCCTGACGTAAAGACGGATAACCTTCTCCTTGTCGAACTCCGGCTCGTGGAGCAGGTGGTTCGGGAAGGGCATGTTGGCGTAACTGTACGCGATTTCTTCGAAATCAGACTCCACGGGAGCCCGCATGACCAGATCATCCCTCAGAAAGCCGTTGTAGTCGTCGTCGGTCGGGGCTGTGACGTGCCGGAACCCATCGGCATAGCGGAAGCCATTCTCTTCGAGAGCACGGATCCACTGATAGGCCTGCGATGCCGCGGCCGCGCTCAAAAAGGCTACCCCCCTGTCCTGCGCCTGTTTGCGCAAGGTCCCCACCAGCATGCGAAAAACAGATTCATTGTCCGCAGACCCACCGCAGGAAAAGGCTTCATTGGCGACAGAGGCGACTTCTATACCGAAATGATCGGAAAGGTGGGCCGTCCGCCGCAGCTGGGCAGCGCAGAGAACCCGGTCTCCGGCAACGCCTGCCAGATGAGAACCTGGATCCGCCTTCTCCGCCGCCAGAACCTGTTCGAACCGGTATGCCTGCAGCTGATCGTCGACGATGGGGGAACCGAAATACGGCGGATAGGGAAAGCAAACGTAAAGGTTCCTCAGTTGGTCGGGATCTGCCTCGCGCCAAGGGATAATCCTGATTTTCATGTATTCGAGTCTCTCATAGAATTCATGATGACAGAAGCGCCCGGGCAACACGCTGGGTCCCCAGGCCATCCACCATGCTTCGGCCGGCTGTGGACATGGTCCGGCGAAGCTCAGGACTTTTCATCAAGGCCGACACCTCCCGGTGCAGGACCTCTTCACGCAGCTCCTCCAGAGGCCCCAGGTCAACCGCATAGCCGCTTTGCTGCCAGGCCCCGGCGATCCATTTCTGGTTGTCGGCAATCTGCAGGGTCAGGGCCGGAACCCCCAGGGCGGCCGTCTCGAAGACGGTCATGCCGCCGGCCATCACCGCCAGGTCGGCGGATGCCATGATCGATGCCGTCTCCGACACATTCATGATCACCCTGATGTTGAATCCTTCTTCCCGAACCCACCGCTGGATTTCTTCCCGCCTCGGGTTGGCGCCGGCGAGCAGGACAATCCTCTCTATGTCCCTCCCAAGCGGCCGCAGCGCGTCCAGGCAGAAGATCGTGGCTCCACGGTCGTCGCCCCCTCCGAACGTCAGCAGTATCGCTCGAACGGTTTCGCGTTCCTTCTCCCGGGAATACCAATGACGAAATTCCTCCCGGAGAAGCGCATAACGGGGCCCCAGGAGAAAACGTGTCTCCCCGCGCCGCCGCAAGGGTTCGTAAAGGGTGTCCCGGGCCGCCGGGCTCATGTTCAGGATCCAGTCGGCCCAGATCGGCCAGTTCGCAGCTCCGTCAAGCTGAAGCCACCGGATACCCCCATCCAGGAGCACCTTTTGGTATGTTGGATTCGCGCGGTAGTGATCAACGATAACCGCATTCACCCGATATTGATCAGCATGCCTGACGACCTCTCCCGCATCTTCCTCCGGGCTCAGGGACCAGTCGCAGAGGCTCCATTCCGAAGCCACGGATCCAATGTACAATGAGAGATCCATGTCCTGCGCCCTGCAGAGGAAGAAAAGGTCGGCTCCCTGCCGCTTCAATTCTTCTGCCAGGGTCAGGCAGCGCTTCAGGTGTCCCATCCCCACTTGAGACGAGACATCCAGCCGGAAGAGGTATCGGGGCGTGGTCACGTAAGCCGGTGAAACCCCGTGTGAGCCACGGGTCCTTTCAGCATGGCCGATGCGGTCCCTTCCGACACAGCCCCGGCAATTCGGGAAAAAACCTCGCACACCGCAGCCAGATATGCGTCCACGTGCTCATCGCGGTGGGCATTCGTGGCATAAAAGGCCTTGGTCGCCAGGAACCCCTTCTCCAGCATGAGCTGTGTGAACAGGGTGTGCACAGCCTGGCTGTCCGGGCACAGAATGGAGAGGTGGCTGATTGGCGGAATTCCCCCGATGTCGACGGCGAGTCCCGTGCGGCCGGCGGCCTCCCGCCACCCCGCCTGGATCAGGTTCCCCATGCGGATCAGATGATCTGCTACATGATCCCGCCGATGCTTGCGTATCGTGGCCAGGGCCGCCGCCGGGCCAATGCGCTCCGTCCAGTACGTACTGCTGATGAACGTGTTCTGCGCGGCCTGCATCACGGGCACCTTGCCGATGATCGCCGCCATGGGATAGCCGTTGCTCATGGCCTTGGCGAAAACAGCAACGTCGGGTTCCAACCCGTAGACCAGATGCGCACCGCCCGTATTCATTCGAAATCCTGCCGAGACCTCATCGACAACCAAAACTGCGCCGGTCTTGTCCGCGATGCGACGCACTCCTTCCAGGTATCCCGGTACCGGCTCATTGCGCCGGACAGGCTCGATGACGATGGCGGCCAGTTCGTTGCCGTGTTGCGCAACGATCGCTTCAAGTTCCTCCAGGTGATTGTACCGGAAAGGCAAGGCCGATCCCAACAATCCCCGGGGGACCCCGCTCGGGGCAAGGCCGGGCAGAAGATGCCCGTCCAGCGCACGCTCCTCCGCCAGGTTGGCGGCCAGGTACCAATCGTGCCAGCCGTGGTAGCCGCTGAAGGCGATACGGTCCCTGCCCGTGAAGGACCGGGCGATGCGGACGGCGATGGACATGGCCTCTCCCCCGCCGCGAGCATAGCGAACCATTCCGGCCCAGGGATGGATCGTGCAGAGAAGCTCCGCCAGTTCAACCTCTTCGGGACAATTCATGGTCGACATGGAACCGGCGTCGATCGCGGCCCGAACCGCCGCATCCACCTCGGGATCCCCCACGCCGAGGACACAGGAACCGATTCCGTTGTAGCTCATGTCGATGAACCGGTTTCCATCCAGATCCCACACCTCGACCCCCCTGGCACGGCTATAATAGCTCGGCCACTGGTCGGGGAGGATCATTTCCGGTCGCTTGGATAGGAGCTGGGTTCCTCCCGGAATGAGCGTCTTGGCTTTCGTGTACAGTGCTTGTCCTTTGCCCATATCAGGTCTCCACGTCCCTTCCGGGACCATCCTTCTCAAGGGACTTGAAATATCCCTCATTCCTGGAGATGCCGGCATTGATCCGATTCAGCTCGGGATGCCTCTGCAGCAGATCAAGGATATCCGCCATGCGGAAGTCCGTATCCCCCAGATGTGCGTATACTGCCCTGACAAACTCCAGGTCTCGTGGCTCATCGATGGTCCAGCGCAAATGGGAAAGGTCCTCGTCCAGGCGGACGATCCGCAGGCGGAACCGCTCCGGATTGCGGAATATGTAAGGCGTGACGTGCTCTCGATCCGAGCGGAGCGTCGCCTCTCGCCAGGTTCTTTCCAGGACCGCCATCCAGAACGCGGCCGCATCCAGTCCGTCGGGAAAGGTCGTTTCCAACCCTCCCGTAACGAAGTCCACGTCCTCTTCCAGCAGGATCCGGACCCGCTCATCGATGACATCCGGATCGTGAAGGGGACAGTCCGACGTGAGCCGGACCACTGCATCCGCTTTGAAATGGTCAGCAGCCCGGTAAATCCGGTCCAGGACGTCCTCTTCGCTCCCCCTGAAACAGGGGATGCCGGCGCCGGCGCAGTACTCCGCGACGGGATCGTCGGAGGCATGGGTCGATGTGGCCACCGTAACGAGATCGATCCTCCGGGCCCGCGAAACACGCTTCACCACATGGGAAATCATCGGCATCCCCAGGATGTCCGCCATCACCTTGCCAGGCAGCCTCGACGACCCCATACGGCTCTGGATGATCGCCACGGTCTTCACGTCAGCAGGTCCCTCCCGGTTTCTCATCATCGACAAGCCCCAGAATCACGGTGTCCGTGTAGATCCCATCGCAGAAACGGTGCTTTTCCCGGGTGCCTTCCACGACGAAACCGTTTTTCTCGAAGGCCTTCGCCGATCTCTGGTTGACGGCGTAGTAGCCGGCCGTAAGCTTGTGAAGGTTCAGCCTTGAAAAGGCCAGTTTGACGACGAGCCCGATGGCCTCAGAGGCATAGCCCTTCCCCCAGCAGTCCTTTTCCCCGACGAGAACCCCCACATCCGCCAGCCGATGGATCCAGTCGATTGGGCCCAGTTTGACGTTGCCGATGTGCCGGTCTCCTTCTTTCAGCACGATGGCCAGGAAAATGCTGTTGCGGTCCTTACTGCGATCCCGGACGTAGTCACGGAGCGATTCCATGTCGTTTGGGAAAAACCGGCTTTCCAGGTAACGGGTCACCTCGGGATCGTTCATCCAGCGGTAATAGGATTCATTCACGTCAGAGGGACGCACCTCCCTCAGATAGAGGCGCTCGCCCTGAATGAAATGGGAAGGCTCATTCTGATCGTTCATGGTTCCCAGACCTCTCATCGTCAGTCATACAATCGGAACATCCATTCCCTTCGCAGGACGAGGATAGACAGGCGCCCTAGGAGACGGATTACCTGTGCAGGCGGATGGGAATCCCTGCATTCTTTATATGCGACCGGACCTGCATTGTGTTTTCATCCTTGAAGCAGAAATAGGTCCCAGCGGAAACCGCGTCTGCCCCTCCCTGGAGAAAACCCGCCACGAAGTGGGACGCCAGGCCGCAGCCGCCCGACGTAATCACGGGGATCGATACTCTCTCCGCCACTTGCCGCGTCAGTTCCACGTCGATGCCGGACCGGCTTCCATCACGGTCGATGGAGGTCAGTAGAATCTCCCCTGCCCCTCTGCTCTCCCCCTCAACGGCCCACGCAACCGGATCGAGGCCGGTCTCGACCCTTCCGCCCCTGGTCCAGACACGGTAAAGGCCGTCCGCAGTCCGGCGATAGTCGATGCTCAGGACCACGCACTGCGCCCCCAGGGCGGCCGATGCCTCGTCGATCAGTTTCGGTGTCTCGACAGCGGCCGTGTTGATGCTGACCTTGTCGGCGCCATTGGACAGCAGGGTCACGAAATCCGCCACCGATCGAACACCGCCACCGACGGTAAAGGGCATGAAGATGACTGCGGAGGCCTTCTTCACCACGTCCACCAGGGTCATCCGATTGTCGGCCGAGGCATCCAGATCGACAATGATCAACTCGTCCGCAGCCTGGGCCTCATAGATCCTGGCCTGGGAAACGGGGTCACCGATCTCGACAAAATCCCCGAATTGCCTGGTGGTCACCAACACCGGCCTCGTCACCCCGCCGAAAGGCAGGTTCCGGATCTGGAGCTTGGGAATCAGGCGGCGCTTCAGCATGTCTTCACGGACACCATTTCAGAAAGTTTTCGAGGAGACGCAGTCCGTAATCCTGGCTTTTCTCCGGGTGAAACTGGGTGGCGAAGATGTTGTCCTTCCTCACAGCGGCGGTCACGGGCCCGCCATAATCGCAGGAGGCCTCCACCTGGTCCGGATCCTCGCACTGCATTTGGAACGAGTGAACAAAATAGAAGTCCGGCTTTGCGGGAATACCGGCAAACAGGGGGCTGTCCGGCCGAAAGGTGACGTCGTTCCAGCCTACCTGCGGGATCCTCAGAGAAAGATCTCTCGGTTTCAGGCGCACGACATCGGCATTGAACCAACCCAGGCCCGGACACTCCGCTCCTTCATAGCTGCGGCGGGCCATGGCCTGCATCCCCAGGCAAATGCCCAGGATCGGTTTCTTCTGACGGATGACGGCCTCGTGTAGGGCATCTACGAAACCCCGTTGGGTGAGATTTGCCATGCAGTCCCCGAAGGCGCCCACTCCCGGCAGGACAATCCTCTCGACCTCCGCAAGTTCGGAGGGCTTTCGGCAGATCCGGACATCGCTGCCCACCCTCTCCAACGCATGAAACACTGAGAGCAGATTCCCCATACCGTAATCGATTATGCCGATCACATCCATCAGCGCGGCTCCGCAATCCTATTTTCTGCCGTGACGCCACCGATTCAGAAGCCTCTCCGCCTCCGGGCGGGGCATGGCTTCATAACGGGGCCACTCTTCAAAATCATGAACCTTTTTTCCGGGACGATCCCTGGACGGATCATGGACATATGGAGAAATCCCATGGCTCAGGGACACTTCCATGAACTCCTCCTCCGTCAAGCCGATGTAATCGAGAAAAACCTCCAGACTGGGCGGACGCTTTCCTTCATAGGTATGAACCAGTTCCATGGCCTGGTCCCTGCTCATCCGTCCGTTACGGATGTCGATGGTGGCCAGATGGCAGGGCCGTGAATAACCTCTCTTGATATACTTGATGTAATCACGCACGCCCTGCAAGCAGCACTCGATCTTCTCGTAATCGTAGCCGGGAGGGACGTTTTCCACTTCATCCCCCTGCCAGTCCAGTTCCTTCCGGATAATCTCGTACTGACGCTTCACATCCCAGAAGATGTAAGATCCAAGACAGACGGACCGGTAGTTGATCCGACGCAGTTCCTTCAGGGGCGGATAGTGAAAGTGCTGCATGTCCCGCTCGTCGAACCCGCCTCCCAGGCGGATGTACATGTCGTCCGCACTGATTCCCAGGTTTGTGTGTCGGTTGAAACGCTTTTCGTCCACTTCTTCGGGCTGGTCATAGCTGTAAAACGCGGTGTATTCGGCGGAGGGCTCGCCCCAGAAGATCAGCGGAACTTCATGGCGGATGGCTGCCCACATGGGATAGGCAAAGATGCCCGTGTGACAGTGCCAGCAAAAGTCGCCCTTATCCAGGAAGCTCTGCAGCATCGCTTTTTGAACGACCTTCCAGTTGGGTGTGAATACATGAAAATCGACGCCGAGCTTGCGAATTGTCCGCTTTGTGTTTTCGAGAATGTTCCGGCGCATAAAGCCGTGGTCATAGCAGACAACCAGAGGTTTGAGCCCGTACTCCTTGACCAGGTAGTATGCGGCCCAGGTGCTGTCCTTCCCTCCGCTGAAGGGGATGATGCAATCGTAGCGGTGCTTGCCCCGGTAGGCGGCAATCAGCTCGTCCAGTTCCTTTTTCTTTGCGGCCCAGTCTATGCTGGACTGTTTGTACTCCTGCCCTCGGCAGACATTACAGACGCCCTCTTCGTCAAAGAGGATTGTTTCATGGGTCTCCGGCAGCACGCACCGGGTGCATCGTTTCAATTCCGTCATGGTTATTGCTCCCGTTTTGACTTGTCCATCTGTCTCAAGTGACGCGCGTTTTGCCATGAATCCCTTGCCGGGTCGTAGCAAATGCGATGATTCAATGTTTCCATTTGGATGGGTTCAGGACGGCCTCGTCGAGACCCGGGAAGGCCTCGGCCACTTCCTCCAGAAAGCCCGCCGGGGTCTCTTCCTGCCAGCAGCGGAAGTTCTGGCGGACCTGTTCCGGTTCCTCCGCACCGAAAATGACGCTTGCCCCGGAATGCGCATCACGCAGATAAAGCAGGGCCATGGCCTGCCTGCTCAACCGGTAGCGTCTGGATATCGTTTCCAGCCTCTCGAGTACAGGTTTCACCGCGTCCATTCCCGCCGGTACATGATCCGCATCAACCAGAACCAGCCCCTGCAGGAAGGCGCTCCGGATGTAAATCTGTCGCCCCAGATCGTCCGCGGCTTTGAAAACGCCCGCCTTCTGAAAACGCCGGTCGAGAATGCTGGCGGGAATCTGAATGATGTCCATAGCGTTCAATCCGAGGGCCTGCCACGCCCGCTCCGGGGAATAGACCGAAACTCCAAGACGCCGGACCAGCCCGTCCTGCAGGAGCCCCTTCAGGGATCCGGAAGAGACACCTTCCATCGTATCCAGCATTTCTTCCCTGTGCAGGAGAAGACCATGAAGGACGGGGACTCCCAACCGTTTCAGGCTTCCTTCCACGGACCGGCGCAGCGCCTGTTCATCCTCGCAGGGCTTCCGGGGATCCAGCTTGGTTATGACTCTGACTTCATCCACAATGCCCAGGGACCTGAAGGCCCGCCCCAGAACCGCCTCGCTGTCGCCATAAGCCTGGGCCGTGTCAAAACGGCTGATCCCGCACTCCCAGGCCGTCCGGACAATCGATTCCGCCATGGCAGCGTCCGGCTTTCCCTTCCGGTTGGCGATGCCGTAGGGCATACCGAGCTGGGCCGTCCCCAGGACCAGACGCGAGGGACCACCACGGCGCTCATCCATGGACGGCCCTGTCCACCGCAGCGATGACGGTTTCAACATCTTCATCCGTCATCCCGGGATACATCGGCAGCGAGAGGATTCGCCCGAAGGCCTCCTCGGCGACGGGACACAGCCCGGGCCCCGTACCGAATCGCCGGCGGTAGAATGGATGGAGGTGCACGGGGATGTAGTGCACGTTCACGCCGATACCTGTTGCCCGAAGGGCCTGGAAGACGCCGTCGCGGTCCACGCCCTGGAGGCGGATCACATACAGGTGATAGGCATGGAGCACCTCCGGCGTGACCGCCAGGGGCGCAACGGACGGCAGGTCACGGAATGCTGCGTCATACTTTTTCGCCACTTCCCGCCGCCGGGTGTTCCAGCCGGAAAGTTTTTCGAGCTGGCGAAGTCCCAGCGCGCACTGAAAGTCCGTCAGCCGATAATTGTAGCCCAGATCCGTCATTTCATAGAACCACGCCCCGTGGATCTGGCGCTCGCGATGATCCGTGGTGATGCCGTGGTTGCGGAAAATCCGCATCCGCCGGGCCAGTTCGGGGTCATCGGTCGTGATCATGCCGCCCTCGCCGGTGGTGATGTGCTTGACCGGGTGGAAACTGAAGCAGTTCAGTCCTGCCAGAGACCCCACAGAACGGCCCCTGTAAGCGGCCCCGAGGGCGTGGCAGGCGTCGTCCACCAAGTGCAGGCCGCGACGACGCGCGATGCCTTCCAGGGCTTCATAGTCGCAGGGCTGGCCGGCGTAATCCACCGCGATGATGGCTCGGGTCCTGGGTGTAATGAGGTCTTCAATCCTGTCCGGATCGATCAGGAGCGTCTCTGGATCCACGTCGGCAAAGATCGGGGTTCCGCCCTGGAATACGACGCAATTGGCCGTGGCGGCAAACGTCATGGTGGGAACAATGACCTCGTCGCCCGGACCGATGCCAAGGGCGTACACGGCCGCGTGCAGCGCCGCCGTCCCGCTGCTGACCGCCACGGCATGCCTCGCCTCGACGAATCGGGCAAAGACCTTCTCGAATTCCTCCACTCCGGGGCCTGTTGTCAGCCAGCCTGAACGCAGGACCTCCACAACCGCCTGGATGTCCGCCTCGTCTATGGACTGCCGGCCGTAAGGGATCATAGCGTCTTGACCATCTCCTGCATCTCCTCGATGCTCAGTTTCCAAGGGTTGTCCGCCGAGTTGTATTCGAAATCCTCGGCAACCGGTTGCCCTCCGGCTCCGTTGAACCTTCGCGACCAGAATCGAAAGTCCGGCTGGATGATATAGTGGTCTTCGAATTCCAGCGTTTTTCGCGCGTCATCCCGGGGAATCATGACCTCGTGCAGTTTTTCGCCGGGGCGGATTCCGATCATCTTCACCGGGCAGTCGGGGGCGATCGCCTTCACCAAGTCCATGATGTTCATGCTCGGAAGTTTGGGAACGAATGTCTCGCCGCCCACCATCCGGTCCAGGCAGGAAAGGACAAATTCAACCCCTTTTTCGAGGGTGATCCAGAAACGCGTCATCCGCGGGTCCGTGATCGGAAGCAGGCCCTTGTCCCGAAAGGAAAGGAAGAGCGGGATGACGCTCCCGCGGCTGCCCACCACGTTCCCGTATCGTACAATGCTGAAGGCGGTCTTGTCGTGGCCGACGTAGGCGTTCCCGGCAATGAACAGCTTGTCCGAACAAAGCTTTGTCGCACCGTAGAGGTTGATCGGATTGGCCGCCTTGTCGGTGCTCAGGGCGATGATCTTTCGGACCCCCTGGTCGATGGCCACGTTCATCACGTTCTGCGCCCCGATCACGTTGGTCTTGATAGCCTCGAAGGGGTTGTATTCCGCCACGGGAACATGCTTCAGGGCAGCGGCGTGAATGACATAATCGACGCCGTGAAAGGCCCGGTACAGCCGCTCCTTGTCCCGGACGTCCCCGATGAAATAGCGGATGAACGGATATTCGCGGTCCGAGAAGACCTGTGCCATTTCGTACTGCTTCAGTTCGTCGCGGCTGAAGATGATGAGGCGCCTGGGCTTGTAATTCTTGACGATAACCTCGACGCACTTCCGCCCGAAGGATCCGGTTCCTCCCGTAATCAGGATTGTTTTATCATTCAGCATGATCAATACCGCCCTTCTCTGACAGGTTGTGAAACTTCCAGGCCAATTGAGGCCGGAAATAATATGGATTGAGACTGTGAGACCCGTTGTATCCTTGAAACTTCACATCGAACCCAAGAATTTTGGGCGCCATCAGATGCTCCGTCTTCGGACATTCCAGGTGCACCGTAATGAAGAAAGACTTGCTTCCGAACAGGTGAGGAGGGATTGTGCAGATAGCTTCGTAAAACCCCGGCTCCAGCATGCCACAGGCTTCCGTCAGCCCGGCCGTATCTGTCTGCTGGGTCAGCATCAGTCTGTTGTCCTGATCGTCGGTCAATTCTACCATGATCCGCAGATTCAAGACGGGCAGCAGACACCGGAATGCGGTCCGGATCAGGATGGGTTCGTCCGAGTAGAATGATTTCCTCGCCTGCCCCTTGTTATCATAAAGCCCGATCGAAACGAAACGGACATGAGGGTTGTTCCGCAGAATAACTCCCTCCATCCGGGCCTCGATCTCGGCTTCATCGGCCACGGCCCTCTCGACGGTCTTTGTCCGGAGGTACTGGTTGACCGTGTCCTCCGAAGGCCCGTCCGTTGTAACCCTCCCGTCCTCCAGCAGGATCGACCGGGCACACAGGTTGCGGACCGCCGCCATGTTGTGGCTGACAAAGAGGACCGTCCGGCCTTCCCGGGCCACGTCGCCCATCTTGCCGAGGCACTTCTTCTGGAACTCCGCGTCCCCGACGGCCAGCACCTCGTCGACCAGCAGGATCTCCGGCTCCAGGTGAGCCGCCACCGCGAAGGCCAGGCGGACGTACATGCCGCTTGAATAGCGCTTCACCGGCGTATCGATGAAGGTGGCGACGCCGGAGAAATCCACGATCTCGTCGAACTTCCGGCTGATCTCATCTTTTCGCATGCCCAGGATGGCGCCGTTGAGGTAGATGTTTTCCCGCCCCGTCAGCTCCGGGTGAAAACCCGTCCCCACTTCCAGCAGGCTGGCAATCCTCCCGTTGAGCCGGACCTCTCCCCGCGTCGGAGCCGTCACCCGCGAAAGGACTTTCAGCAGCGTCGACTTCCCGGCCCCATTCTTCCCGATGATCCCGACGGTTTCCCCATGCCCGATCTCCAGACCGATCTCCCGGAGTGCCCAGAACCGGTCGCCCCCCGCCACCGGGTCCGCCTGCCGGAAACCGACGGGGGTGTTGGGATCCTCCTTGCCGCGCTTCCGGGCCCACCAGCTCTGGAGGTCCCGGTAGAGTGCACCGTGACCGATGACGCCGAGGCGGTACTGCTTCCAGAGGTCTTCGATCTGAACGGCGGAGTTCCCCATGCGTCCTCAGACCGTGTCCATGAAGGTTTTTTCGATTCTGCTGAACAGGACGATCCCCACAAACAGAACCAGCAGGGTAATCATCCAGCTCACTGCCATGAACGTCGCATTCACACCGCCCGATCCGAGAAAGGCGGCGCGGAAGGTCTCGACCACCGCCGTCATGGGATTGATAATGAAGAAAATGTGGTACTTGGCAGGAATCTGCGACAGGGGATAGACAACCGGCGTGGCGTACATCCAGAGCTGCACGCCGAAGGCCACCAGGAATGCCAGGTCCCGGTACCGGGTCGTCAGGGAGGAAATGACGATCCCGAACCCCATGCCCAGGAGAGCCATCTCGAGGATCAAAATGGGAAGGACCGCGATCCAGATGGTGGGATGAACGGACGCGCCCGTCAGCAGGAAATACGCATAGAAAGCCAGGAACAGGCAGAATTGCACGGAGAATTTCATCAGGTTCGTGAGCACCGTGGCCAGCGGAACCACCAGGCGCGGGAAATACACCTTGCCGAAGATGCCTGAGTTCGCGACGAAGGTGTTGGCCGTCATGGTGAGGCACTCAGCGAAATAGGCCCAGGCGATGTATCCGGCCATGTAAAAGAGAAACGGGGGGATTCCGTCCGTGGGGATCTTCGCGATCTTGCCGAAGACAACGGTGAAGACGATCGTCGTCAGGACCGGCTGGATCAGGTACCAGAGCGGTCCCAGGATCGTCTGCTTGTAGGCGGACACAAAATCGCGCCGCACGAACAGAAACACCAGGTCCCTGTAATTCCAGAGTTCGGCCAGATGGATGTCGAACCAGCCCGTCTTCGGGCGGATCAGGGTCGAATGATGCTTCTTTATCGCCTGCGTTGCAGCAGATGTGTCATGACAGGAATCGATCATTCTTCTCCCGGGGTTTTTGCCTGGGCGCTGGAACCTCCAGACGACTCATCCAACCTTGCCTCCGGTCCATTTCTCTCCGCAAGCGGGACAGACACGGCGGGCATTCAGCCGCTCGCCGCACCGGCACATCCAGCCGATCCGCCGCGCCGGGTTCCCAACCACCAGGGCGTGGTCCGGCACATCTTTCGTCACAACCGCCCCGGCGCCGACGAAGGCATACCGGCCGATGGTGTAGCCGCAGACGATGGTGGCGTTGGCCCCGATGGTGGCCCCCCGCTTCACCAGGGTAGGCCGGGCCTCGTCCATCCGGGGGATCTCGGCCCGGGGGTTGTAGACGTTCGTGAAGACCATGGAGGGGCCGCAGAAGACGCCGTCCTCCAGGGTCACGCCCGTGTAGACGCTGATGTTGTTCTGGATCTTGCACCGGTTCCCGATGACGGCACCGGGACCGACGACGACGTTCTGGCCGATGTTGCAGTCTTCACCGATGGAAGCCCCTGCCTGAACCTTCGAAAAGTGCCAGATCTTCGTTCCCTTCCCGATGATGGCACCGGGCTCCGCAATGGCCGTTTCGTGAACGAAATACGGCTTCTCCTCTGCTTCTTCGGCTGCCCGTTCGATGATCCCCGTTTCCTTCGCCTCCAGGGAGCGCTGGCTCATTTCCAGGATCCTGAGCACCCTCAGTCCTTCCGCACCGTCCGTGACGGGTTCCACCCCCGTCCGGACCGCATCCAGGAAGGCCCGGCACTCGGCCCGGAGCGGCTCCTCCCAGACGTCCTTCAGATCCACGGGGCTCCCTTCGCCCTTCTCGGGGACGGGAACATTGTCCCGCCAGCGGATGCTGTGGGCGTAATGCACCAATTTCGATTCCACGGGCTGGGTGTCGTCGAAGACCAGCATGCCCTGGTCGCCCACGACGACGAGGCGCTGCTCCTTGAAAGGGTTCAGCCAGCTCACAAAGATATGGGCGCCGACACCGGAGGGGAACTTCAGGTTCGTCATGGTCACGTCGGCGATCCGGGCATGGAGGAAGTTGCTGCCCACGGAATCGACATAGGATGGATCCTCCCCCACGAGGCTGAGAATGACGGAGATGTCGTGGGGGGCAAAGGACCAGAGGATGTTCTCCTCCCGCCGGATCTTCCCCAGGGAGAGGCGCCGGGAGTAGATGTAACGGAGGCGCCCCACCTGCCCCTGTCGGACCATCTCCCGGAGCCGGACGACTGCCGGATGGTACTGGAGGATGTGCCCGACGAAGAGGGTGCGCTGCTTCTCTTCGGCAAGGCGGACCAGTTTCTCCCCGTCCCCATAAGTCAGGGAAAGGGGCTTTTCCACGAAGACATGCTTTCCTGCCCGGAGGGCCTGCTCGGCCAGCCGGGAATGGGTCACCGCCGGCGTGGCGAGAACCATGGCCTGAATCTTCTCATCCATCAAAACCTTCTTCAGGTCGTCCGTGACGACCGTCCCCGGGTAATCCTTCTTGACCTGTTCCCGGACGGCGGCGCTCCCGTCGCAGACCGCTGCCAGGGCACCCAGCTGGTGGAAATTCCGGACCAGGTTCTTCCCCCAGTAACCCGCTCCCACCACGGCCACGCGGATCTCCTCCTTCGCCTTTTTCGTTCCCTTTCGGACCGGGGCGGCCGTCATGACGCGCTCCTTTCCCGCAGGGCCTTGACTACGAAGTCCTGCTGCTCTTCCGCAAGGTAGGGGTGCATGGGCAGGCTGAAGGTGCGGACGGCGCAGTCCTCGCTGGCCGGACAGTCGCCTTCCCGGTAGCCCAGGAACGCGAAGGCCGTCTGGAGGTGGAGAGGGCGCGGGTAGTAGATCATCGTGGGGATGCCCTGCTCCTGGAGGCCTTTCTGCAGGAAGGACCGGTGGGCCTCGTCGCGGGCCAGGAGCGAATACTGGGCCCAAGCCGAGCGGTATCCCTCGGGGACAAAAGGCGTCTCGATGCCCGGGATGCCCCGGATGGCTTCTGTGTAGCGGCGGGCCACCTCCTGGCGCTTCTCCATCTCCTCCGGAAATACCTCGAACTTCGCCAGGACGATGGCAGCCTGGAGAGTGTCCAGCCGCCCGTTGATACCGATCCGGACGTTGTCGTATTTATGGCTCCCCTTTCCGTGGGCGCGGATGGACTCGAGCATCGACGCCAGGTTTGGGTCGTCGGTGAAGATCATCCCGCCGTCTCCGTAGCAGCCCAGGGGTTTGGCTGGAAAAAAGGAGGTGCAGGCGATGTCGCCGAAAGCGCAGGCCTTCCGGCCCTTGTAGACGGCCCCGAAGGACTGGGCGGCATCCTCGATCACCGTCAGGCCGTGCTTACGAGCGATGTCCCCGATGGCGGCATAGTCCGCCATCAGGCCCAGCATGTCCACGGGGATGACGGCCTTCGGCCTGAGCTTCTCGACGCCCTCGATCCGCGGCAGAGGCGCCAGGCGATCGTCTCCCGTCTTCAGGGCGACAATGGCCTGCTCCAGTTTGTCCGGGTCGATGTTGTAGGTCCCGGGATCGATGTCCACGTAAATCGGAGTCGCCCCCAGGAGGCTGATCACCTCCGCCGTGGAGATGAACGTGAAGGGGGTGGTGAAGACGGCGTCACCGGGGCCTACCCCCAGGGCCATCAGGGCCATCAGGAGCGCGTCCGTCCCGGATGCGCACCCGACAGCGTATTTCCGCCCGGCGTAGGCCGCCAGCTTCCCTTCGAGTTCCTTCACCTCCGGCCCCAGGATATACTGCCCGTGGGCCAGAACCTTTCTCATGTTCGCATCCAGGCGGTCCCGAATCCCTGCCTGCTGCGCCTTCAGATCGATAAAGTCCATGGCTTGCTCTCCATTGTGTAAAAAAACGGCGACACGATTCCAATTTTCATATTCTTGTATTGAACCCTTTGAATTTCCTTAACAAGACGACAACACGATTCCGGTGTCGGATATTTCGGAGACGACAAAATGCGATGGGTATTATCCCTTCGGTTCTTTCCCCTTGGCGAGGAGGGTGGCAACGATGCGTTCGGCGGTGCGGCCATCCCAGATGGAGGGGCAGGCGCTGCGGCGGGAGCGGCCCTCAAGGGCACGGAGGGCTTCCTCCTCGATCCGATCCGGATTGTCGTGGACCAGCACATTTGTTCCCTCCGTCAGTGTGATGGGTCGTTCCGTCGTGTCGCGGAGGGTGACGCACGGGACGTTAATGACCGTCGTCTCTTGCTGGATCCCGCCCGAGTCGGTCAGGACGACGGCGGCGTGGGCCATCAGGTTCAGAAATTCCAGGTAGCCCAAAGGCGGGAAGGCATGGATCAGGGAAGGACTGCCGCTCCCCGTTTCCCGATGGGCCGGGAAAATCGTATCTCTTTTGAATTGTTCATGAAAAGTGAAGGCCGGCTCAAGTCCGTGGATGGCGACCTGCTTGCGCGTCCGTGGGTGCATGGGGAACAGGACAGGGACATGGGCGGCGACGCGCTGGAGACCATCGATGATGCGGGCGAAAGACTCCCGGTTGTCCACGTTGGCCGGGCGATGGAGGGTGACAAGGGCATAGGGGATGATTCCATTACGGGCGGTGGCGTTTTCCCGAAAAACGTTGCTCCCTCTCTCCATTTTCAGGCCCAGATCATCGAGGATCGAGGTCTGCTTCGCCTGCTCCAGATGGTAGAGGACGCTATCCACCATGATGTCGCCCACCAGGTGGATCTTTTCCCTTGCGACACCCTCATGCAGGAGGTTTTCGTCATCGTCGGGCGAGGTGGTGAAGAGATCATCCGATACGGCGTCGGTTACGATGCGGTTGATCTCCTCCGGCATCGTGCGGTCGAAGCTGCGGAGGCCCGCCTCGACATGGGCCACGGGGATATGGAGTTTCACCGCGGCGAGCGCACAGGCCATGGTGGAATTGACATCGCCGACAACAAGGACCAGGTCCGGTTTTTCGTGCAGGAGGACTTTCTCAAATGCGATCATGACGCGGCCCGTCTGCTCGGCATGGGAGCCGGAACCGATTCCCAGGTAGACGTCCGGTGCGGGGATGCCGAGGTCGCGGAAAAACGCATCGGACATGTTCTCGTCGTAGTGCTGGCCTGTGTGAACAAGAACCGGCCGAACCTTCCCCTGTTTGGCAATAACCCGCATGAGCGGCGCGATCTTCATGAAGTTCGGCCTTGCCGCCGCCACCAGCAACCATTTCAAGAAAACCGGGGGCGCCATGATTATGATCTCGAATTCTCCCGCACTTCGTCCTTAATCCTCTTGACGTGCCCGCGACCGAGCCCCTTCACCTCGCAGCCCAGCTCAAAATACCGGCGGATGGCGGCGTCGTCGAGAATGCCGAAGCAGTCCACCACCGCCACAGGGCGACCCGTCATGGTTACGACCTCGTCCGGGGTCAGCTTGAGGTAGGGCTCGTGGCGGACGGCGAAGACCACCGCATCGGCGCCCTTCAGAGCCTTCCCCAGATCGTCCTGGACACGCAGTTCCATGAGCTTTTCCTGGTTCCGGAAGAACCGCGCCCAGGAGTGTCCCGGCGCAGGATAGGTCTCCTGCTTCTCGAATTCCCACCAGTGTTTTACGTAAGGGTCGTGGACGGCCACCTCGCCGCCCATCTCCGTGATTTTGCGGATCAGCATTTCCGAACCGCTGTAGCGCGTATCCCCTACGTCTTCCCGGTAAGAGGCCCCCAGGACGGTAACCTGCGACGCCGCAACGATCTTTCCCATGTTCCTCAGGGCATCCCGTACCAGTTCCGCCGCGTGGAGGGACCTGGTGTCGTTGATGTCGATGGCCAGGGGCGTAATCTTGAAGATGTCGTCATCGAAGCCCATCAATGTGTGGTACGCCCAGACGCCCAGGCCGCCGTCTTTGGGCAGGCAATACCCACCTATCCCGGGCCCCGGGAAGATCATGTTCGAGTGGGTCGGACGGACCTTGATGGCCTTGATGACCTTCATCAGATCCACGCCGTTCCGCTCGGCAAAAAGGCTCCATTCATCCAGGAAGGCCAGGAGCGTGGCCCGGAAGGAATTTTCCACGATCTTGCAGGTCTCGCTCTCGATGGGCCGATCCAGCACGGTCAGTGGAAATTTCTCAACGTTCAGGACCTCGGAAAGAAACTTCTTCACCCGGCATCGGGCCTCTTCGCTTGTGCCGCTGCAGACACGCCAGAAGTCCCGGATGGACGAAACATATTCCCGGCCCGGCATGACGCGCTCGTAGGAATGCGACAGGAGGGGCTCCGCTTTGATCCCCCGCTTCTCGAAGGCCCTCTTCACGATCGGATAGGCTACATACTCCGTTGTCCCCGGGGGAACCGTCGTCTCGATGAGAACGAGACATTCCGGCCGGATCCGCTCGCCAATGACCCGGAGGCTGTCCTCCAGGGCGGCGATTTCTGCGTGCCCTTGCCGACAATCCCCCAGGCTCTCCTTGAAGTAGTCACACTGGACGTCCACCACAACTACATCAGCCAGCGCCAGTGCCTCATAACTGTATGTTGCAACGAGTGTTTTCTTGACATTGACGCAGCGGGCAATCATCGGCGCCACGTCCGGGTCCTCCGACTCCACCGGTGCAATTCCCCGGTTCAGATAGGGGATTTTCCAATAGGAGCGTGAAGAGGGCCGCTGCATGCCGATGACGAACTTGCCCGGTTTACCGGTGGTCTTATCAACGGAATCGGCCACCACACCGGCCATGACGGCCCCCACGAAGCCGACGCCCATGACCACCACGATCTCCCGACCCAGGGCTCTCTGCCCGGCCTCCAGGCTTCGGAGGCGCTCGTTCTCCTTCTCATAATCCCCCGGGCAGGGCAGGGGGAAAGTCTCGCCGTTGGGGGAGACACTTACACCGTTTTCTGAACCCATGTCGCGTACCTCAAACAGGTTTGATTCGCACCGTCGGCCGGCGGGCAAAGCTCCGCTCCCTGGATTCCATCCAGCCCCGCTCGATGATGGTGTTAATAATCATATCCGCTATTTACAAATCCGCCCAAACTGCCCTGAAAAAAAGGACGGGCGGTTCCTCCTGCCGCCACGGCGATATTCCGCTCCACCGGGAGCGGGGAACCCCTACTGGGGCGTATCCGGCGGGATGCCGTTCTCCCGCACTTCCTGCGTCAGCCGCTGGATCTCTGCCTGCAGGCGCTCGTATTCCTCCATCTTTTGCCTCAGGAACCGGTAGGTGGCACGGGCCTTGGCCTCCATCCCCTGGGGCGTCAGGACATACAGATAAGAAACCTTGTTGTTGGAATTTTTGAAGTTGCTGGCCTTGACGAAGCCACGGCCAACCAGAGACTTTACGAGGAAATTGGCCTTCCCGACGCTGATCCCCAATCGGGTGGCAATCTCCCGTTGGGTCAGCTCCGGGCTCTCCTTGATCTCCCGGAGGACTTTCAGGACTTCCTCGTTTTCCAGATTGAAATAGGATGATTCGGGCATCGGCTCATTTGTTCAATCGATGAACAGGTGCGAACCTACTTGATTTTTTATCAGGAAGTCAAGCTCTTTGTCGGGATGCGACAGTCAGGGAAGCCCCCTTAAATGCCAGGCCAGCAATTCCTGGTACACGTCCGCCTTCCGGCGCAGGTCCGGATGCTGTCCAAGCGTAAGGAGCATACCCGCGGTGCTGAGCAGGGCGTTGATGGCGAGGCGTATGAAGAGGATGCAGCAGACAACGGTATAATAGGGCTTGCCGTACCACTTCCGGAAAAAGGCATATCGGGAGCGATAAAAGGACATCCGGGAAGCAATCCCGGTACCGACGCTCTGGCCCTGGAGATGGTAGATCCGGGCCGCCGGCACGTGGAAGATCTTCCAGCCCTTCCGGGACATGGCATAGGCCCAGTCGGTCTCCTCGAAGTAGAAGAAATAGCGCTCGTCCAGAAGGCCAGCATCATCCATGGCCTGCCGGCGGACCATCAGGCAGGCCCCCACACCCGAGTCCACTTTCACCGGTTCCGTATGCCGGTAACGTTTGCTGGGAAACCGCCGGGGGAAAAGAATTTCCAGGAGGGGCATGTTGGCCGTCAGTGTGAGCAGGGTGGGAAAGGCGGCGACGGAGTTCTGGAGGCTCCCGTCGCGGTTGAGGAGCTGGCCGCAGGCCATGGCGGCTTCGGAACGGCTTTCCAGGAAACGGTAGAGCTCCGTGACGGCCCCCTCCGTCAGGACCGCGTCCGTGTTCAAAAGCAGGGCGTACCGGCCTTCCATGATCCGGAAGGCCTGGTTGTTGGCGGCGGCGAATCCCCGATTCTCCCGGTTTTCAATGATCCGGACGTCGGGAAAGGCCTCGCGGAGCATGGCTGTGCTGCCGTCGGAAGAACCGTTGTCCACGACAATGATCTCGAAGGCGATGTCCCGGACCGTATCGAAGACCGAACGGATGCAGTCGCAAAGAAGATCGCGGGTGTTCCAGTTGACGATGACGACGGAGAGGTCCACTAGCGCTTCACCCGGTCCTGCTGGCTGGAGAGCTCGCTCAACTTCGCGTACTTGAAGAACTTGTTGACCGAATCCGTCATGGCCAAGGTCAATCCCTGGACCCCGTCGAGCATTCCCAGGCGCAGGAAGTAGCCTTGCAGGAAGGTGAAACCTGCCCGGGAGAAGGCAGCCCAGACGGTTGATCGTTTTCCCTCCTCGAAGGCCTCCAGGGCCCCCAGGGTGGAGTAGCGGTCGATTTTCTGGAGAACGGCACTCAAGCGGCTCTCAGTGAAATGGTCAATGGGATCCTCCAGGGGCGCCACGAGCCCTTGCACCTCCAGTCCCTCATGGACCCGCGCGGGGCTCATGCGCCCCTTCCCCCGCCGGAAGAGCCGCAGGATCCGGTCGGGCCACCAGCCGTTGTGGCGGATCCAGCGACCCTGGAAGTAGTTGCGTCGCGGAAAACTGTATCCTACCGGATATCCTTCTTTCTCCGGCCTCGTAACGATCTCCCGGATGGTCGCCGCCGTCTCGGGAGGAATCCGCTCGTCCGCATCCAGGACCAGGATCCAGGGCTGGGTGCACTGCTCGATGGCAAACTGTTTCTGGACGCCGAACCCCTCCCAGCTGCGCGTGCATACATGGCAGCCCACCTCCGTGGCGACACGTACCGTATCGTCGGTGCTTCCGGAGTCGACCACGACGATCTGCGCGGCGAAACGCACGCTCTTCAGGCATCCCGGGAGGTTATCGCCCTCGTTTTTGGCGATGATGGCGACGGACAGGGGAACCTTTGTGGTCATAACCGGTCCAGAACCGTGAGTCCGTTGCAGGAAGCCCGGTGACGGACGATCCAGTCGGGGATGATCCGGGTGAAGTCCTCTTCTTCCGGAAAGGACTGCCCCAGGTATTCCTCAACGGCCCGGACAACGCCCCGTGCGTTGTCCCAGCCGGTTCCGATGCTGCCGTCCCGGCGAAGGAAGGTCTCCTTCATGTTCGTATCGTGGAAAATTACGCGCGCGGAAGGTCCCAGGTGGGGAAACCAGGCACGGATCTCCTGAACGGTATGTTCATAGAGATGGCTTGTATCGATGAAGAGGAGGTCGATCTCCGGGGAAATGCCCTGGCGGGAGCACCAGGAGGGAAAGGTGTCTCCGAAGGCCACGTCGTCGCCATGCATGAAACGGCGCTTTCCGTAGGTGGAGACGTTCGACCGGTCCTCGATGTCGACACTCACGAGAACGGCGTCCCAGAGTTTCGCCGCCCGCTCGAACACAAAGCTTGACTCGCCGTCTCCCACACCCAGTTCCACGATCAGCTGCAGTTCCCTGTCCAGACAGAGAAGAAAGAGCGCCTCCAGGTGGTCGCAGATGTCCGTTGGCCGGGCGGCACGCTGCCGAACTTCCTCCAGAGCCTTCAGGAGGACTCCCGTGGGCGTCTTTTTCAACGCCCATGCCTTTTCAAATTTTCCCACCCGGGTCGCTCCTTCCCTTCTCCAGTGGATCCGGCAGGTACCGGCTATGGCCGTAGCGGCTCGTGATCTCGGGGAAATCCCGGATTGTCCGCTCGCCCAGGGTCCGGTAGATGTCCAGGTGCCGGTTCAGGTCCGGCCACTTCTCGTCCCAGAGGGCTTTCATCACTGCCGTTCCATCTTCACCGTAACATGCAAAGACGAGTTTCCGGGAGTCGTTTTTCTCTGTCACCTTGTGGTGGTGCCAGACAAAGGAATCATAACTGACGGCCGTGCACCCTCCCGCCAGGAAACACCGGAGAGAGAAGTCGTTGTTTTCGTAGCAGGCCTTCCAGCGTTCATCGAAAAACCCCACCTCGTCGAAGACGGACCGACGCCAGAACATGGCATTCAGTTCAACACCGATGCATCGGAGGTATCCCCTCCGCTTCCGGCCGGCAAGGCGCCCCATGAGAGACAATTCCGTTTCCTGAAGGGGCGCCAGGTCGAGCCCGTCGGAACCGAAGGGCTCCGCCGGAATCCAGCAGTGGCGCGGGACATCGCTCTTGTCGGTAAAGGGCAGTGCCTGAAAGACTTCGGGGATCTGAACCTTTTCAAACAGGTCCTCGTCCATCCCCGTCGTGACGATCACATCGGAAGTAATGAGCGCCACCACCGGCGATCTCGCCATGCGGACAAGCCGGTTGATGGCGCCGCTGATTCCGATGTTCTCTTCCAGGAGGATCAGGGAAAAACCGAATCGGGCCTCCTGCTCCCTGAGCCATCTGCGGTGCCCCCCCGTCGTCCCCTGGTCCAGCAGGTAGACCTCGGCCTTGAGACGGGGACTTTTCCGTTCATGGAAGGAACGGATGGTCTCGCCCAGGATTCCCTGGGCTGTCTCCTCCCCCCGCGGATTGTAATTCAGGATCAGATACGTGACGTCGGGAATCATAAAGAGGCAAAAGTCATCGGGGTTTACGGATTTATTGTCCTTGTGGACGCCTCCATACCACAATCAAGTGTTGATGAATAATGATTTTTTTTGTACGTTGCCCAATCCTGTTTTTCAGACTTACTTCTTTCCCGATTGGATTAACCAATGCAACATCACATCCGGCTCTTCGTTGAATCCTGCATGACGGTGCTCGACTGCCAGGAACCCATTTACGAGTTTGGGTCCCTGCAGGTTCCCGAGCAGGTTGGCTTTTCCGATCTTCGGGGGTTTTTCCCGGGGAAGCGGTATATCGGCTGTGACATGAGGGCTGGAATCGGTGTGGACCAGGTCGAGGATCTGGAGAAAGGCCTGACCATTCCGACCGGTGCCGCCTCCACGGTCCTGTCCTTCGACACGCTGGAGCATGTCTTCGACGTCACACGTGCCGTATCGGAAATGGCGCGGATTCTTCGCAACGACGACGGGCTGCTGATCATCAGCTCCGTGTTCCAGTGGCCCATCCACGCCCATCCCTACGATTACTGGCGGTTTACGCCGGAGTGCTTCCGCCGGCTTCTGTCCGGTTTCGACGCCGTTCTCACCGGCGCCCAGGGAGATCCCGAGAACCCCGTCTCCATTATCGGCATCGGTGTCAAGACGGCGGATTGTACCAGGTGGAAGAGCCGATTTGACGGCCTGACGGGACTTTTCCAGGAAAAACTCAACCGGTCGTTCCAGGAGGGCATGAGTTTGCAGGAACGGATCAAACTCACCGGCTACCACACCTTCCATCCCAGAAAATACCTGAAGAAGACCGAGTCCCTTCGCTTCGACTGGCAATATTCGGAAAGAAGCGAACGGCCATGATCGACCGTTTGAAAGCAGCCCTGTACAGGGCGTTTCCCGAGTTTGCCGCCGCCAGTGAAGCCTACCAGGCCACACGGGAGATCCGGAAGGCCGTCCCGAGGCCTACGCCCTTCGGCTTCACGTTCATGGGACCCGAGGCCATGCAGGACGGAACGTTCGAGGCGGAAGAGACCGGGCTCCTTCGGGAGATTCTCCAGGGGGCGGACATTTTCGTGGATGTGGGGGCCAACATCGGCTTTTACACATGTCTCGCCCGGTCCATGGGCCGGCGGGTGATCTCCGTGGAACCCCTGTCCCGGAACCTGCAGTTTCTCTATGCCAATCTCCAGGCCAACGGCTGGAACGATGTGGAAGTCCTTCCCCTCGGGCTTTCAAACCGTCCCGGCCAGGCCGTTCTTCACGGCTCCGGGACATCAGCGTCCCTGGTGGAGAACTGGGCGGGCTCCTCCAACAAGCGGCGGGTCATTCCCCTGTCGACCCTGGACACATTGCTGGGGGAACGATTTGCCGGCCGGAAACTGGTTGTGAAGATCGACGTGGAGGGCGTCGAGTACGACGTGCTGCAGGGGGCTTCTCACACCCTGGGCCGTCGGCCGTCACCCGCCTGGTTCATTGAAACGGGGCTTGGCGGCTGGTCCCCCGAGGGATACTCCAGCCGGTTCGGCGACATCTTCGAAATCTTCTGGTCATCCGGATTCGACGCCCACATCGCCATGAAAGGAGGGAAAGTCGTCACAAGGGACGATGTAACGTCCTGGCTGCACCGTCAGGACACGGACGGGTTTTCCAATTTCATCTTTTCAAAACCTGAACACTGAGCAGGCCATCCATCCCCCATGCTCTTCAATTCATACGAGTACATCTTCTTTTTTCTGCCGGCCGCCCTGGTCCTCTTCTTTCTTCTGAGCCGACGGGGGTGGACAAAAGCGGCCAAGGTCTCCCTCGTCTTCTCGTCCCTCTTCTTCTACGGCTGGTGGGACCCAAGGTACCTGCCGCTCATCCTGGGGAGCATCCTGTTCAACTACACCGTCGGCCGGACCCTGTCCCATATCGGGGAAAAGCGGGCATCATGGCGGAAGCCCCTCCTTACCGCAGGGATTACGGGGGACGTCCTCCTCCTGGGGTATTTCAAGTACGCCGACTTCTTCATCGCCAACGTCAACAGCGCTGCGGGCCTTCACCTGCCCCTCATGCAGATCGTCCTCCCCCTGGGGATCAGCTTCTTCACCTTTACCCAGATCGCCTACCTGGTGGACGCCTTCCGGGGCCGGGCGAAGGAGTACAGCTTCACCAACTACGCCTTGTTTGTCTCCTTCTTCCCCCACCTCCTGGCGGGCCCGATCCTTCACCACCGGGAGATGATGCCCCAGTTCGACGATGAAGAGAACAAGCGGCTGAACTACGGGAACCTCTCGGTTGGAGTGTACCTGTTCTTCATCGGCCTGGTGAAGAAGGTCGTCATCGCCGACTCCTTCGCCCCCTGGGCAAACAGCGGCTTCGACACGGCGGAGAACCTGGCCTTCATGGAGGCCTGGATCACCAGTCTCTCCTACACCTTCCAGCTCTACTTCGACTTTTCAGGCTATACCGACATGGCCCTCGGGAGCGCCCGGATGTTCAACATCCGGCTCCCGGTGAACTTCAACAGCCCCTACCGGTCCCTGGACATCCAGGAGTTCTGGCGCCGCTGGCACATGACGCTGAGCCGCTTCATGCGCGACTACCTCTACATCCCCTTTGGCGGGAACCGCGGAAAGGAGACCCGGGTGACGGCGAACCTCCTGGCCACCTTCCTCATCGGCGGGCTCTGGCACGGGGCGGGTTGGACCTTCGTCTTCTGGGGGTTCCTCCACGGCGCCGCAATGGGCGTTCACCGGCTCTGGAAGAGGACGGGCCACACACTGCCGAACTGGGCGGCGTGGCTCGTCACCTTCAATTTCGTAAATGTCGCCTGGGTCTTCTTCCGTGCCAAGTCCTGGGACCGGGCGTGGCTGGTCCTCAAGGGCATGTGCGGCCTCAACGGCGTGGTCGTCTCGGAGCACCTCCGGGCTCCCCTGGGATTTCTTGCCGACTATGGCGTCCGCTTCGGCAAGTGGATCACCCTCCCGGGGGGCACCCGGGCCGTCTGGATGATCCTCGGGTTCGGCCTGTTCTGTCTGCTCCTGAAGAATTCGAACGAGATGGCCGAGCGGTTCCGGCCCGGCCGAGCGACCTTCTGGTTCCTGATCGCCCTGTCTTTGGCGGGCCTGTTCCAGTTGGCAAAAGTATCCGAATTCCTTTACTTTAACTTCTGAGATGACGAACAAGCGCTTCTTCTTCCTCTTCCTGGTCTTCTTCCTGGCCGTCACGGCCTTCAATGTGACTGTCTGGAATCTCGCCACCCGGGAGCTCCTGGCCTGCCGCGACGGGTACTGCCCCGGGGACCTGAGCCGCATCGGCTACATCACCGAGGTCCTCGTGCCGAAGCGCTTCTTTGTAGACCTGCCGCGCCGGCACTTCGACTACCGGCTCTGGAAGGGCGAACGGGTGGATGTCCTGACCGTGGGCGATTCCTTCTCCTTCGGCGGCGGACGCAGCCGGAACGCCTTCTACCAGGATTACATCGCTTCCCTCCACAACCTGAACGTCCTGAACATCCCCATTTACCGGGAAGACCCTGTCGCCACGGTGATTCTTCTCCTGAACAACGGCTGGCTCGACCGGATCAAGCCCCGTTACATCCTCATCGAGGCGGTGGAGCGGTCCTGCATCGGGGGCTTTGCCCGGGAGATGGACTTCACGGCCTCCGAACCCATGGAAAAGATCGACCGGGACTACCGCCGGCGTATCTATGACTACGAGACGACCCTCCCGGTCGTCGGATTCGTAAACGACGGCAACTTCAAGTATGTCCTCTACAGGCTGCTCTACCCCTTTTCGGACAACGCGATTTTCTCAAAAGTATACAAGGTAAAACTGGACCGGCCCCTCTTCTCCGCCGGCGACGGCCGGATTCTGATCTTCGGCGCCTTCGACCTCCTGGACCTGCCGAAGTCAAACGACGCCACCATCGGGAAGCTGAACGAAAACCTGAACCGCCTGGCCGGGATGCTGAAGGAGCGAAACATCCGCTTGCTGTTCATGCCCGCACCGGATAAATACAACCTCTACCGGGACTACCTGGCGGAGAAGAAGTACCCGGAAAGCCGGTTCTTCGAACTGCTCAGGGCCATGCCGAAGGGATACGGCTTCATCGACACGAAGCGGATCCTCGGGGAGGAATTGAAAAAAGGGACGGTGGATCTCTACCATCCCGACGACTCTCACTGGAGCTGCAAGGCGTCGGAGCGGATCTTCCGGGAATGGCGATTCGACGACCGCTGAAGAACGTAAGAAACGGGCCCGTTCCCGGCGGAATCGCTCATAAAAAGGAACCTCCTATGGCGACACAGAGAAAACGGATCGGGGTGGTCATTCCCAAGTACGGTACGGTGGGCGGTGCCGAGGGATTCGTAGCGGAGTTGACGGAGCGTCTCGCCCTGAACCCCGACTGGGAGATTCATGTCTTCGCCAACCAATGGGTCCGGCGCTCCGACAACGTCACGTTCCACCGGGTCTCCGTCATCCCCTTTCCCCGCTTCTTCGTCACCCCCAGTTTCGCCCTCTATGCCGCGAAGGAGATGGAATCCCAGGGCATCGACCTCATCCACACCCACGACAGGATTTTCGCGGCCGACCTCTTCACGATGCACGGAACCCCCCACAGCTACTGGGTCTACGGTGTCCGGGAGAAGCCCTTCATGAGCCTTTTCGACCGGGCCACCGCCTGGGTGGAGCGGAAACTCGTCACCGGAGGCCGCTGCTCCCGTTTTTTTGCCGTGTCGGAATTGACCCGGAAGCTCTACATCGAGGAATACGGCCTGGACCCCGGGATGGTTGAGGTGCATCACCCGGGGGTGGACCTGGGGATGTACGAGGGACTGGACCGGGAGGAGTGCCGCCGGGAGGTCCGGCAGCACCTGCAGATCGGCATCAAGGAACCGGTGATTCTCTTCGTCTCCATGAACTTCGAGGTCAAGGGACTGGACCGGATCATGGCAGGCCTCTCGGAGATCAAGCTCCGGCGGCCCACGGAGCCCTTCCGGCTGCTGGTGGTGGGGCGGGGGAACGAAAGGAAGTACCGCGGAATCGCCCAGAGGCTGGGTATCGACGACCGGGTCCTATTCACCGGACCGGTTCCGCGGGAGGAATTGGCAAAAGTCTACCTGGCATCCGATGTCTACGCCATGCTCTCCATGTTCGACACCTTCGGCATGGTGGTCCTGGAGGCCATGGCGGCGGGGCTCCCCGTGGCCGTGAGCGGAACCGTCGGTGCCCGGGACATCGTGGTCCCGGGGGAAAACGGCTACGTCATCGAGGATCCGCAGCGGCCCGCCGAGGTGGCGACAATCCTGAGCGCCCTGCTCAATCCCCGGGAACGGGAGCGCATGGGAGAGGCTGCCCGCCGGACCGCCACGGAGCACACCTGGGAAAAGGCGGCCGGACGGGTGGAAGAGCACTACCGCCGGCTGCTGTATCCCCGGTAATCCGGAGTGTGACTCCCGGGAGCGAACGGATTACGCCGGAAGCAGCTTGTCGATCCTGACATCCGGGTACCGCGGAGTGCCCGAGGACTCGCGAAGGCGAACCGGCCAAGGCGGGACACCACTCCTCAGCTTTCCTTCTCCGGGCCCAAGTGCTGCCGGAGCCTCTGCAGGGCATCCTCCGATATCTTTTTCGATTTCTTCGTCTGAAAATCGAAATGGACAAAGGTTACGGCCGCCCGCACGCAGAGCTTTCCCTTCTGGAAAATCTCCTGGTGAAGAACGACACTGGTATTGCCGAGCCTCTTCACGGCCGTTGTGAGTTCCACGTCCGTACCGAAGAAAATTTCCCCCAGGAAATCGATATTCAGGTTCACCATAGCCACAGCCGGATCCCCCGTGGGATCGTCGTTGAAGAGCCGCAGGATCTCGATAAAACCCTCCTCCAACCAGACGGGGATTGCGTTGTGGCCGATGTGCCGGGCGGCGTTCGTTTCGGATATTCTCGGTGAGATTGTTTTTCTGAACATTCCCCTTCCTTCCTTTTCGACAGTTAAGTGTTTCAAGGGCTTCACCGCTATACCTTTTCCTGTGGAGAGTCAACGACAGCGATCGCTCCCCGGGTCCTCCGGTGCAATCCCTCTTGACGGTATCCGTCCGGTCCGTTAAGGATGCACTGCAATGGAACTCTCCGTCATCATCGTCACTTACAACACGGTGGGATTTCTCGGCCCCTGCCTTGCCTCCGTCCTGGCGGCGGATCCGGCGGACAAGGAGATCTTCGTCGTCGACAACGCCTCCCGGGACGGCAGCGCCGACTTGGTGGAGCGGGATTTCCCCGCCGTTCATCTCATCCGGAACGCCGACAACCGTGGATTCGCCATGGCCAACAACCAGGCCCTGCCGCTGTGCCGGGGGCGCTGCCTGCTTTACCTCAATCCCGACACGGAGGTCCGGCCCGGCGCCCTGACCGCCGGAATCGCCTACCTGGACACTCACCCTGCCATCGGCCTGGCGGGAGCCCGGATGATCAATCCCGACGGGACGCCCCAGGAGTCCGTCTCCCTTCGCTATCCCGGGGAGCGGCATACCGGGGGGGAACTGGCTGGCCTGCCGGGCGGAATCGCCGCCGTCCTGGGGGCGGCCATGTTCGCACCGGCGGATTTGATTCGAGATCTCGGGGGATTCGACGAGGGCTTTTTCCTCTACGGGGAGGATCAGGACCTGTGCCTGCGGATCCGGCGGGCGGGACGCGAGATCGGCTTTGTCGACGACGCCGTGATTTTTCATGCCGGCGGCGGGAGCGAGCAGGAGTCGCCCTCGGCGGACGTCGTCCGGCGGAAGGTGCGGGCTGAGTATCTTTTTTACCGGAAGCACTACCGGCCCGGGTCGATCGCGCGAATCCGCCGTCTCCAGGAACTCCAGGCCCGCTGGCGCCTCTGGACGCTTGGGCTGGCAGGTCTGCTATCGCCGGACAACGAGGAAACGGAACGGAAGCGGGATCGTTACCGGACTGTTCTTGAGGAGATCCGGCAACATGGCTGAGCATTCCGGAAGAAGCGGTGTACGGGACGAACCGGGCACTTCCCTCGCTCACCGCCTCAAGTCCCTGTTCAGCCTGCCATCTTATCCGGAGGGCGACCGGGACCACCTCGCGGACGCCATGAAGGGAGCCGGGATTCTGCTTGTCGTCCTCGGGCACGCCGTCCTGGCCCACGACCCGCGGTTCGGCGACAACCCCCTGTTCGTCTTCGTCTTTTCCTTCACGATGCCGCTCTTCTTCTTCCTCAGCGGCTGGATCCTGCCCCGATCCCTGAACCGGCCGGCAGCAACCTACCTGGGACGGCAGTTCCGCCGCCTCGTCATCCCTTTTCTCGTCTGGCACGCCGTCTACTACGCCGTACGGGGAAGCTACGCCTCGGAGAGTTTCGCCGGGTCGTACCTGCAGCTTCTCCACGCCCCGGCCATCGGCCTGTGGTTCCTCTGGGTCCTCTTCCTGGCCAGCGGCGTCCTCTTCCTGGTGATCCGGGGTGTTCGGTCGGCGGGGTGGGAGAAGTGGGAAGATGCAGCGGTGATCCTGGCAGTCTTCGCCGTCCGCCTGATCCGGACGGACTGGCTTGCCGTCCCGGAGGTCCAGCATCACCTGATCTTCTACGCCGCCGGCTTTCTCCTTGCAAAACACCGGTCCGCCCTTGCGCCCTGGCAGTACCGTGTGCTGGTTCCGGCGGCCCTTCTGTTCCCGCTCCTGGCCCCCTTCTGGCGGCAGAACGAGTTGCCCCGGTTCTACCCGTGGCTGGTGGATTTCCTCGGCGCCGCCGGAACGGCACGTTTTGTCGCGTCGGTCTACAAGGACCTGGTGGCCTTCGCCGGCATCGGCATGACGGCCTTCGTCCTGCAATCGGCAACCCGGAACCGGTTTTATGCAATTCTCTGCTGGCTGGGGACCCTGACCCTGGATGTCTACGTGAGCCACGCCCTGTTTCTCACGGGCTTCGGGCGGGAATGGACGCTCTACCTGTCTTCGGCGGGGGCGGGCCTTTTCATGTCCCTGGCCCTGTCCCTCCTGGTGTTACGGCGCTTCAGGCCGCTGAGGGTCCTGTTTCTGGGGCTGGACCGCTGAACCCTGCGCCTCCGGGTGCGATGCCGGGAAACGGGCCGTTTCGTCCCGCTCCCGGGCCAGGATTTCCTCCACGTTGTCCGCCGTGACATACCGGCCGAATTGGCCTTCAGTCCTGGCAGCGCCCTCTTGAAAGATGCGCTCCACGATCCGGTCCCCGATCCCATAACGGTAGTGGGACGTCTCGTAGTAGTTCAGGTTGTCTGTGGTGACCGGGTTGAGGCCGCTGAAGTCGTAGAAGGGAACGACCTTCACCAGTTCCCGCTTGAAGGCCCGCAGGGTATCGGCATGATTCAGGTAGACCCGCCAGTGGATGGGATTGACGAACAATATCAACCGGAATTTGTATTTTCTCGACAGGTCGGCCATCTCCCGGAGGACGGCGATGGTCTCGGGGATGTAGACACCGGCGTAGGGGGGAGAGTCTTCCTGAAAGACCGGCGACCGGCGGTACCCTTCGGGATCCCGTCCAATCTGCTCATCGCGAGCCCGCCACGAGCTTATCGTTCCCCGATTGTCCATCTCGAAGGCACGAGCGCCTTTTTTCCCTATGATCTTGCGTACCGTATCGGTGACTTCAAATCCCTCGGGAACCCGGAGGAAATAGCGGCCAAAGAGAGTCAGCGTTGAATCCCCCGTCACCAGGGGGTGGGGTATCCGGAGAAGCTGGTCCTTGTGATCATCCGGCCGGATCTGGAAGGAAAACTCGTCCAGCGCCACCACGACGTTCCTCACGGGGATTCCCTTCGCGAGGAAGACCTTCAGGATATCGAGATGCTCCGCCGGCAGACCGGCAGCGTAGTTCATGTTATAAAAATTTCCGGCCGTGATCCTCCGGACGTCGATCAGCCCCGCCCGTGAGGATCCGAAGAGGAAAGAATCAAAGCGCCCCGGATGCGCCAGGACATAAGCAGGCTTGTAGAGGTGCTGGTTCAGCTCCATGCCCGTCCGGACGACCGCCGGGTCCTCTCCCCGGAGGATCAGGCCGGTATAAGTCCAGCGGATCCCGTAGGTGTCCGCGTAGAGGTTGAAGGCCGCGAAGAGGGCGACGACCAGGATCGCAAGCCCTACCGACCCGAAAATCCAGCGTCGCCAGGGCATGTTGTTTTTTTCGGGAATTTCCATGAAATGACAGCAGTCGTTCAGGCTCGTTTACGGGTTGTGTGCGGGGGAAGACGGACGTTCCGGCGGATCTCCTCCGGCACATACGGAGATTCTTTACGCATCACGACCGGTTTTCGCTGTTCGTGCCATCCTGTCCGCACAGTCGGCGGGAGAATAACGATCTTTCCGGGTATCTTCAAGAAATAAAAGGTCCGGCGGTTCGGGACACCCGGTGCTGCGTCATTCAATTGCGCTTTTCTCTCGCCAGAAGGTCAAGGGCGGCATTCAGGTTCTTTCTGGCCAGTTCGTAGTCCGGGCATTCGCTCAAGGCCGTCCGGAACTCCCTGATGGCATCCTGGTATTTCCCGCACTGCGCCAGGATGACACCCAGATTGTTATGGGTATCGGGAAAATGAGGCATCATTTTCGATGCCTGGTCAAGATGCCGGATGGCCTTTTCGACATCCCCCTGCCGGGCATAAGCAAAAGCCAGATTGCTATGGGCAATGGAGTTTTCGCGAGTCACCTCTACGGCATGCCGGAAGAGCGTGTAGCTGTTTTCCCACACCTGGACCTGGCGCCAGGAAAGGATCGTCAGGACAGAGAGTACGGCGGCGCCCGCAGTTGCCATGACAATTCTCTTATGGCGCCATGTTTTGAGGAGATCCGGGATCCCCCAGGCAATCATGATGAAGATCCCGACCAGCGGAATATACGTATAACGATCCGCCATGGCCTGGACGCCGACCTGCACGAGGCCGATCACTGGAACCAGGGTGCCCAGATACCAGGACCAGCCGACAAACAGGTAGGGGCGGCGCGAGGCATGGAACAGGACCACGGCCGTGATCAGGACCAGAACGGCGACGCCCGGCAGGAGCTGTTCGAGGGACGGCATTCCCCGATGCGGATAGAAAACGGCCAGATCGACCGGCCGGAATGTCATCGCCAGGTACTTGGCATAGGAAACCAGGGCGTTGGAAATTCGAGCCGGCAGGGAGATCAAATCTACGGAGACGACGGCTTCGCTGCTCCTCTGAACGCAGAAAGTCACGATGCAGGAGATAGCGGACAGGACGAAGAGCGGGATCTTTTCGTAAATGAGACGAACATTCTTCTTCATCACGCCCATGTCAAAACGCTTCAGGGGCCAGTAATCCAGGAGTATGAGGATGAAGGGCAGCGTGACCAGCATGGGTTTTGTCATCAGCCCGGCCGTATAAATCAGAATCACCGCTGAATATTTCACGATGGAGGGCTTCTCCGTGTAGCGGCTGTAGGCATAGATCGTCAGAAAACAGAAAAGGGCGCTCAGGACATCCTTGCGCTCGGAGATCCAGGCAACCGACTCCACGTGAAGAGGATGAAGGGCGAAAAGCAGCGCGACGAAGAAACTCTGCCAGAACGCTTTCGTGATGCGGTTCAGGGTACCCAGGAGCAGGAGGCTGGCGAGCAGGTGCAGAAGAACGTTGTTCCAGTGGTATGCCGCAGCATTCAAGCGAAAGATTTGATAGTCCAGCATGAAGGAAAGCGTCGTCAATGGGTGCCAGTTCGCAACCTGAACCGTCGAGAAAGCCTTCAGAATCCCGCCCCAGGTCACGCCGCCAGTAACGACGGGGTTTTGCACAACGTATTGAGGATCGTCCATTTGTATGAAAGCGAAATGCTGCACGTTGAAGTATACGGCGAGCACCAGGACGGACAGCAGAAGGGCCGCGAGAAACATTCGATAACGAGCCGGAATCATTCACCCAATCCTTTCCGTGACAGAAACGAAAGGATCGGCCCGCGATCCGCCCCTCAACCGATTGTATGAGCCGCCTGCCGCTGGTTTCAGGCAACAGAATCCCCTTGCGGATCCGATTCATGTGAAAAAGATCCGCCGGGAGCATGCCCTTTGTGGGAGCGGCTATTCGTCCGGTTGAGGTAACAGGGCGTAATTCAGGACCGCAAAGGATGGATGATGGCTGTATGTAGATATGGCAGACATAGTTGGGGACAAATGGCTAAAAAAAGATGCCGGTTCCGTGGCCTCCCCCCGCCGTGAAAAGCGCAAAAAACGACAGGATAGGCGTCCACACAATCGATTTATAAACATAGGGATATCGAATTTTGAATAGTTTTATTTTTTCACGCAATCCATTTCAGCGATAACCTTGTGTTTGCGAGAAATCATTTCTTACAGCCGCATTTCTTATTCCACTCGTCGACAAACATCTTAGTCATTTTATTTGACCACTGCCATGCAGCGGGATCATCATCGGGGTCCTTGCCTTTCAATGAATCGATTAAATGCCCAATTGCTTTCCCGTACCCTTTCTTTGCATGAAACGGATAATCTTGAAGCCGATGTCCGGCTCACTAAAATTCATCCTTATAACATATGCTTATGATGCTACGGACATCTCTTTCAATTTACTTTTCCGTCCAACCGATAGCGGCCGCTGGCGCCAGAAGGCGTTAAACCATCAGGGGGAGATATCCAATATAGATTGAGATATATGTATTTTCGTTCAGCATCAATCCACGCATATCCCAAATCCCAAGCAACATCTTCACTGACAATTTTGTCTAAAGGATAATAAAAGCCATTCTTCTCTCTGTAGGATAAATCTTCGCCACTCCCTACGATGCCTATCACATAGTATTTTCTCTCCACCGGGAAGAAGCCTTCCGCAGTGATTGGCTTCCAATGTCTTTTCAAATATGTGATGGTCAGTGTGTATCCACCATCACTTCTGTTCTTGACTGTGCATTGAACATCTTTTGCCAAGCTGTTGTCGCTCATGAAAATGAGAATTATTGACATTGAAACTACTACGAAGAAAATTGAAATTATATATGTATACTTTCGCATATTTTTCCTTTCATTGCTTCCTGCAGTTATAGCGGGGATCGCCGCTTCTCCACCACCAGAGGCTCGTCGATCCCGGGGCCGTGGAGGTAGGAGGCCGTGCGTTCTTCCCTGTCCCCGTGTTTCAGGTATTTCAGGATCACGTCCTCGTTGTCGTAGACGTAGCGAATCGTCCGGGGCGCCGGGATCCGGACCCGGTTCCCCACGGGATCATAGTCATAGGATTCCTTCTGCTTCTTGGCGATCTCATCGAGAAGCCTTCCAAGGATCCCCTTCTTCGATTTCGGCTTCGGCACGGCCTCCATCAGGCGGTCCACGGCGTCATAGCCGTAGGAGACGGTCTTGTCCTTCTCCTCCCGGGCGGTCCGGTTGCCGGCGTTGTCATGGGCATAGCTGACGGTGTCGAGGGTCTTGCCGTCCCTGTCCCGGTGAAGGATCGTCAGCAGGCGGCCTGGCCCCGACGACCGTCAGCGTCTGCGAGGCCTCGGCCTGCATCTTCTGCGTCTCGTAGCCGATCCGCTCACCGCCGCTGCAGGCTCCCCAGGTGGTGGAAAGAAAAAACAACCATGAAAACAGACACACAAAAAGCGACAGGCAGCGCTTCGCCCCGATATTCTTCATCCCGGCGATCCTCTCCTCTCGGGAATCGGGTGGGACAGGCCTCAAAGACCTCAATGAGATCCAGGAAAATGGAATGGCTGCGGGGGAATTTACTCAGGCGCGGACCGGACGGAACGAAACCGGTCCCCGCATGATAGGAGGCGGGATAAACGATGCCCGGACGGAATGCAATGCCTTAAAATTACGGTTTTATTGCTTAAGCAGGATTAGGTGCCGGTGGGGTGGGAAGGGTCATCAAATCCGTGCTCGCTTTGCATTTGGACGGCGTCACGTATCACCGGGCAGGCAGGTGCCGGAGTTCCGGCCTGCTTCCATTTCAGAACCGGCATGCGCTCCAATGTGTACAGAAGGAGGACTTAGAAGTTGAAGTAGAGGAACACACTCGCCCGGTTCAGGGAGAGAAGACCCCAGGCCGCAAAGAAGGCGAAGGCCGCCGCCGTCTTCCAGTTCGGTCTGAAGCGCTCCGCCAGTTCGTTGGAATTCCGCGTCAGGAGAACCAGCGGAATCGCCGCCAGGCACAGGAGGTACAGGTGCGTCGGCACCTTGGGCAGGTGCTCGTGCCACTGCCCGAACCGGACGCCCAGGGCCGCCAGGTCCTGAATTCCCGGGATTCCCGCCAGGTTCTTTGAGAGGACGAATCCGTTCAGGCCGCACATCCCCTTGAGGACCTTCAGGGCATCCCCCCATTCCCGGGCCCGGAAGAACACCCAGGCGATGTTGACGAAATTGAAAGTGACGAACCAGGCCATGGCCCGGGACATGCGGATCCCCGTCTTGTCCCACAGCCTCTGGACGAGCATCCCCGCCCCGTGGAGGAAACCCCAGAAGACGAAGGTCCAGGCGGCCCCGTGCCAGAGGCCGCAGAGAAGGAAAGTAACCAGGAGGTTCCCGTAGGTCCGGGCCTCCCCCTTCCGGTTGCCTCCGAGAGGTATGTAAAGGTAGTCCCGGAGGAACGTCGACAGGGTGATGTGCCACCGGCGCCAGAAATCCCGGAGGCTCACCGCCTTGTAGGGGGACAGGAAGTTCGCCGGCAGGGTGATCCCCAGCATCAGGGCCGCCCCGAGGGCCATGTCCGTGTAACCGCTGAAATCGAAATAGAGCTGGAAGGTGTAGGAAAGGCTGGTGAGCCAGGCCTCCATGAAGTTGAGCGTCGCCGCCGAGTCGAATCCTCCCGTGGCGGTGACAGCCAGATTGTCCGCCAGGGCCGTCTTCTTGAAGAGCCCGAGCGAGAAAAGAAAGAGGCCCCGGGCCAGGTTCTCCGCCGTAACATGCAACCCCGGGGAGCCACCGAACTGGGATGTCAGGGCATCGTGCCGAACTATGGGACCCGAGGTGATATAGGGGAAAAAACTCCCGAAGAGGGCGTCGTCCGCCAGAGATCCGGGCCGGCTGGCGCCCCGGGAGATGTCCGCCAGATAGGCAATCTGCATGAAGGTATAGAAGCTGATGCCAAGGGGCGCCGCGAGGCCCAGGGGAGCAAGGCGGGTCCCCGCCAGGGTGCCGGCGTTGGCCAGGAAGAAATCCGTGTACTTGAAGAAGCCCAGGAGAAGAAGATTCACCGCCACGCCGAGGACGAGAAACCGCCGGCGCGGGAAACCGCCCGGGACGGCGGCGCCGATCCGGACGGCCGCCCAGTGGTTGAAGAAAACGGAGAAAAGAAGGACCGGCAGGGCACGCCAGTCCCAGAAGCCATAGAACACGAGGGACGCCAGGACAAGCCCGGTTTTGGCTTGTGAGGCCCATCCTTTTCTGTTAAGGGATGCCAGAACAACGAGGGTAAGGGGCAGGAAACACAGGATGAATGCGTAGGAATTGAAGAGCAACCGCGTTTCCCCTCCCTCTTTTTTTTAACCGGGACCCCGACACGGGCTCCCGTTTTCTATCACGGAAGGTCCCCCGGCGCAACGGATGCGCCACTCCGGGACGAAAGGAAAACACCTCTTGTACCTGTTGGGCCTGTCGGCCTTTTACCATGACTCCGCAGCAGCGCTCGTGAATGACGGCCGGATTGTCGCCGCCGCCCAGGAGGAGCGCTTCACGCGAAAGAAGCACGACCCGGGCTTTCCCGCCCATGCCGCCCGCTACTGCCTGGAGGAGGCCGGCATCGGCATGGAGGACCTGGAGGCCGTCGTCTTCTATGACAAGCCCCTCCTCAAGTTCGAGCGACTCCTGGAAACCTACTACGTCTTCGCCCCCCGGGGCCTGAAGTCTTTCCTCTCGGCCATCCCCGTCTGGATCAAGGAGAAGGTCTTTCTCAAGCGCCTCATCCGGGAAGAAATAGCGAAACTGGGCAACGGGAAGGGAAAGGTCCCGAGGCTGCTCTTCACGGACCACCACCTGTCTCACGCCGCCAGCGCCTTCTACCCGTCTCCCTTCCGGGAGTCGGCGATCCTGACCGTCGACGGCGTCGGAGAGTGGGCCACCGCCTCCATCTGCCACGGAAAGGATCGGGAAATCACCGTCCTCAAGGAAATGTCGTTTCCCCATTCCGTGGGACTTCTCTATTCGGCTTTCACCTACTACCTGGGGTTCCGGGTCAACTCGGGGGAATACAAGCTGATGGGCCTCGCCCCATACGGCGATCCTACATCGGAGCAGGTCCGGCGGTTCCGGGACCTGATCCTGGACCGGCTGGTCCACCTGAAGGAAGACGGCTCCATCTGGCTGAACCAGGAGTACTTCGACTACGCTACGGGGCTCAGCATGGTGAAGGACGACAAGTGGCTCGACCTCTTCGGCGTCCCGCGGCGGCTCCCCGAGTCGGAGATCGAGCAGGTCCACGGGGACCTGGCCCTGGCGATCCAGCAGGTCACCGAGGAGACAGTCCTCAAGATGGCGAAGACAGCGAAGGGACTGACGGGCGCCAGGACCCTGTGCCTCTCCGGCGGCGTGGCCCTCAACTGCGTCGCCAACGGCAAGCTCCTCCGGCAGGGCATCTTCGACGACGTCTGGATCCAGTCCGCCGCCGGCGACGCCGGGGGCGCCCTGGGCGCGGCCTGCGCTGCCTACCACATCTATTACGGGAAGGACCGCGTCATGGAAGGAAACGGCGACGCCATGCAGGGGGCCTACCTGGGGCCCGCCTTCGGCGACGACACCGTCCGGGCCATCGCGAAGAGATACGGCGCCGCCTTCACCCTTCATGAAGACGACGACTCCCTTGCGAAGGAAGTCGCGGGCGACCTGGCCTCGGGGAAAGCCGTGGGCTGGTTCCAGGGCCGGATGGAATGGGGACCCCGGGCGCTGGGAAACCGGAGCATCCTGGGCGACGCCCGGAACAAGGACATGCAGCTCCGGCTCAACCTGAAGATCAAGTTCCGCGAGAGTTTCCGCCCCTTCGCCCCCTCGGTCCTCATGGAGGACCTGCAGGAATACTTCGACACCGACCGGCCGTCGCCGTACATGCTCCTCATCGCCGACGTGGTCGAATCCCGGCGGAATCCCCATCCCGAGGGCTACCACCGGATGCCCATCAAGGACAAGCTGTACACCGTCCGCTCGGATGTCCCCGCCATCACGCACCTGGACTACACGGCCCGCCTCCAGACGGTCCACAAGGAGACGAACCCCCTTTACTGGAAGCTCCTCGCTGCCTTCAAGGAACAGACGGGATACAGCGTCATCGTCAACACGAGCTTCAATGTCCGGGGGGAACCCATCGTCTGCACACCCGAGGACGCCTACCGCTGCTTCATGCGGACCGACATGGACGTCCTGGTGGTGAACCGCTTCATCTTCCGCAAGGAGAATCAGCCTCCCTGGCAGGAAGAGCGGAACTGGCGCCAGGATCTCGTCCTGGATTGAGCGGGGGTGTCGCCTTCCATGATCCCTTTCCTCGCTGCCGCTGCCGCGGTGTTCTTCGTCCTGGTCTTCATCGAGGCGGCCTACCGCTTCCTGGCCTGCCGCCCCGACCTATTGAAGAAGTGCCCCCAGGGAATCATCAACAGCGTCGGGCATCTCTACGTGCAAGGTGGCGAGCGGCGGGTCATGCAGTTCCTGCCGAATTGCGGCCGCCACGACACCGATCTGGGATACACCCTGAAGCCCGGGACGTTCACCTACTCCGGCCGGGAGTTCAGCAACCGCTACGAGATCAACTCGCTGGGCGTCCGGGACGACGAGGAGTCCCTGGAGGCACCGGAGATCGTGGTCGCAGGTGATTCCTTTGCCGTAGGCTGGGGCGTGGACCGGGAGGACATGTTCTCACAGATCCTGGAGCGGGAGACGGGCCTCGATGTTCTCAACACGGCCATCCCATCGTACGGAACCGTCCGGGAAATGATGATCCTCCGAAAAATCCCCCGCGAGCGGATGAAATTTCTCATCATCCAGTACTGCCACGACGACTATGACGAGAACCTCCGCTTCCGGAAAAACGGCAACCGGCTCAAGGTCATGGGAGAGGAATCATTTTCCCGCCTGACGGCCTACCACAGCCGCCCGAACCCCTATTTCTTCGGGAAGTACCTGTGGCTGAAGGCCCAAAAAAGGGTTGACGAATGGGGGGCACGCCTGCGAAAGAGGACTTCCGCGCCGCCGCCGGAGGCGGATGAGGCGGATCTCTTCCTTCATGCCCTGCGGCACGGAGGGGTCGATCTCTCGGGAGTCCGGATCATTACCTTCGAGATGAACGGCCGGCACCAGTCGAACACCTTCACGACTCTCCTCCGGGAGAAGCTCCGGACAGGGTCCTGGCCGGAGGAGATCCGGTCGATGGATGTTCTGGACATGACGGAACACCTGGAGGACCGGCACTTCTATATCCTGGACGATCACCTGAAGCGCGAAGGCCACGCCATCGTCGCCCGGGTGGTTCTCGAGACGATGCGGAGCAAAAAATAAAAACATCAGCAAAGAGGGGCTCCCCCATCGGAGCGCCCGCGAGGGAAGCATGGAAATCCTGAAAGACCTGTGGATGTTCCTCCGGGAACGGAAAAAATGGTGGCTCCTGCCCATGATCGTACTCCTGCTCCTCATGGGCATCCTGATCCTGACCAGCGGCTCCGCCGTGGCGCCGTTCATCTACACGCTGTTCTAAACGGAAGAGGTATGGAACCGAAACCGCTGGACAAACTGGGCATATTCCAGACGATCCACGTCCTTACGCTGGCGCTGCTCATCGCCTTTCTGATCTTCGGCAACCAATGGCTCCTGTGGGCGGCGGTCTTCCTGGCAGTGGCGAACACCTTCGAGAATCCCCTGACGACAGGGATCGCAAAGGGCTGGCTCGCCTTCGCCCAGTGGATCGGCCGGATCAACTCCAGGATCCTCCTGACGCTGATCTTCTTCCTTTTCCTGACGCCCATCGCCTGGCTCTATCGCCTGTTCAACCGGACGCTGGTGGACCACTTCCTTGCGGACACGCGCGCCAGCACGTTCCAGGAGCGCAACCACCGCTGGGAACCGGCGGACTTCGAGAAGATCTGGTAGGAGATTCACCATGGGAACGGCAGCCGACCGGCTGTATCACATCCGCAAATTCTTCAAGATGCTCCGGACGGGCAGGAAGGCCCCTGACGACTACGACTGGCAGTTCTACTCCGACATCTACCGGGAGGGCCTGGACGGCATCGCCCGCGATCACACCCTGATTCTCCGGGAAGGGGATTACGCCTTCGACGGCGAGCACCTGTCCCTTCAGCGGGACATCAAGCCCCTCCACCCGAACTACCACATCACCTACGAAACGCTGCTCCAGTTGTCCCCGGAATCGATCCTCGAGGGGGGATGCGGCGGTGGAGACCACCTGCACAACCTCCATGTCCTGAATCCCCGGTTCCGCCTGCACGGCGTCGATGTGTCCGACGGCCAGGTGGCCCTTCTCCGGAAACGGCACCCGGACCTCCCGGCCTGGGTCGAGCCCCGGGACCTGACCGCCGAACCCGGCAGCATCGAACTGCCCCGGGTCGAGGCGGCCTTCACCCAGGCGGTGATCATGCACATCCGGGAGAACCACCGGAACGCCCTGGCGAACCTCTTCAGCGCGGCGACCCGCTGGTTCGTCCTGGTGGAGAACTGGAAACGCCACGACTTCCTTGCGGATATCCGCTACCTGCACCGGGAGGGCAGGATCCCCTGGAAGGAACTGCACGTTCAATACCGTGAATCGTCGCTTCTCAAGATCCCCCTGGCCATGGTCGTTTCGGCGGAGCCCCTCCCCCGCTACCCGGTGCTGACGGATTACCGGATCCTGCGCGACGTCATCGCCGGCATCTGAAAGGCCGGCAGACTGGAAGGACATCCCGTGATACCATCCGATCCGATCGAGCGGCTCACATCCGGCGGAGCCTTTTCCTTCCGAAAGCTGGACATTTCCGGCATCGACAATGATCCCGTCTTCCGTGTGAACGACCCGAAGATGATCCGGGAAGAGACCTGCCTGTTCCACCGGGATGTGGCTTCGGGGACCGACTACGTGAAGCGTCTCGGCGACCGGGTCGCCGGCGCCATCGCCCGCCGGGAGCCGCTGCCCGTGGTCCGCTTTGCCGACGGCGAGTACGCATTTTACCACTTTGACCTGGCCTGCAACGGCCTCTACCAACAGGCGGAATCGCAATCCGCCATCCGCAAGGCCCTTCCCATGCACGCGGAGGCTCTTCGAGAACTGGCACGGACAGGTTTGCTCGCACCCCTCATCTTCCCCGGCAACATCGAAGAACCCGCCGCAGGTTGGAAGGCGCTGTTCAGGCGCTGGCGCCGCCGGCCCTCGGCGACGACCTTTCTCCGCTACCTGGAGGAGACGGGGATTCCGCTGACACGTGAGAATTACGTTCCCTTTTATGCCGTCTATGCGTACTTTTCTTCAGCGGCCTTCGCCCGACTGATGGACGGCTGTCGCCTGGCCATCCTCAATTCCGACAGTGACGGCACCGCCTGCGCCCGCTGGTTCGAAGCATACGGGAGCCGTCCACAGATAGAACTGGTGGAAATCCCGAACAGCTACGTCGCCACCCGGTGGAACGACATGAAAGAGGACGTCCTCAGCCGCGTCCCGACGGGGATGGATCTGCTCCTGGTCGGGGCGGGCATCGGCGCCCTGCCGGTCTGCGTAGATGCGGCCAGCCGCTTCAGCATTCCAGCTGTCGACGCGGGACACGTCCTCAACATGATGAACGACCGGGTTGACAAGTCGAACGGGGCGAGGTTGTTCACACTGTGGAAATAACGGAAACGTTTTGTGTTTTCATGCAGTTCGCCGGACGGGACGGGCATGCGGAGGCTGCCACCGGGACGTGCCGCCATCGCGAAAACGTTTGCGGTCGGGCTTTTGAAAAACACCCGTCTGCCGCTTTTCTCTCATCCTTCACCGTCCGACGTAACGAAAAGGTTACGACTCATGGTTCAGGATTTCGGGGGCCTTGCATCCGGGCATTTTTGAACAGCCCGCTCGTGCACTGCCCGCGGTTTCGAGGGTGATGGCGCGGGGGCTGCCACGGGGGCTTCCGCCGTCGCGGACGTTTTTTCCCGCGATCCGTCGTCGACGGTCCGTCAGGCTGGAGGGATGGGAAAAAAGTC
>PHBD01000076.1 GCA_002841865.1 Deltaproteobacteria bacterium HGW-Deltaproteobacteria-19 | reverse complement strand
GCGTCGGTGCTTCACCTTTCGCGGGCACCACGCAGGCGCAGATGCTCTCGCCCAGGACAGGGTTCGGTGTAGCCACCACGCAGATCTCCTGAACCTTGGGATGTTCGGAGATAAGCGTTTCGAGCTCATAAGCATAAACCTTGAACCCGCCCCTGTTGATCAGATCCTTGGTTCGGCCGTAGATCCGGATGTACCCATCCTTTTCCCTGGACACGAGGTCCCCCATGAACAGCCAGCCGTCCACAACCTGCCTGGCGGTCTCCTCCGGGTTGTTCCAGTAGCCCTTCATCACATGCCATCCCGAGAGGGTCAGCTCACCGATTTGTCCGTCAGGGAGTTCTTTCCTGGTCGCGGGGTCCACCACGCGCACCTTTGTGCCGGAAACAGGCAAACCGATGTATTCCTCCCGGATCTCCAGGGGAGAGGGGTAGGGGCACATGACACCGACACCGGGACCCACCTCCGAGGCTCCCCAGAAGGACGTGAGATAGACCCCCATCTCCTTCTGCACCCTCCCGATAAGCCCCTCCGGCGCGATTTGCCCTGCGATGAGCCCTGCCCGAAGGCAACTCAGGTCGAAGTTTGCCCGTTCTGGATGGTTGAGCTCCAGAATATAGTGTGCCGGGGCTCCGAGCTGGAGGGTTACCCGCTCCCGGGCTATAAGATCAAAGCAGCGTTTCAGGTCGAACTTGTCCATGACCACAAGGGTGGAGCCGAGCAGGAGAGGCTGAATCAGAATGGACCCGCAGCCATAGGAATGGCTCATGGGCAGAAAGCCGATGAAGACGTCTTCAGGACCGGCATTAGTGCCGAGGGAATACTGCCGCGCAGCCCCCACCGCCTGCATTTGGGTGATCATGGCCCCTTTGGGCCTTCCGGTGGTTCCAGAGGTGTAGATAAGCATAGAGAGATCGTGCTCGGGGTCGATCGCCGGTGTCGTGGGCCGCTTGCCCTGTCCACCCTTGAGCAGGTCGTCAAAGAGGGAACCCCCCTTGCCCTGGCCCCCGCCTGCGACAAAGATTCTCTCCAGGGAAGGAAGCTCGCTTCTCATCTCCAAAAGAGCGCTCAGGTAGTCATACCCTTCCCATTCCCTGAACAGGAATACCCCTTTCGCCTGGGAGTTGCTCAGGATGAACCGCGCCTCGGCCACCCGGTAATTGGGGTTCACCCAGGCCACAATGACCCCAAGCTTCTGCAAGGCATAGAAGGCCGTCACGAGTTCCAGGGAGTTCTTCATGTAGATGGCAACCCTGTCCCCCTTCCGATACCCCAGCGCCTGAAGGCTGGCTGCCAATCCCTCGGCCATCGTTTCGAGTTCCCTGTAGGCAATCCTGCGTTCCCCGTCCACAAGGGCAGTCTTCTCGGGAAAACGCTCTGCGCTCCTTCTAAGAATGTCAGCCGTTGAAAGCAACATCTTCTCTTCCATATGCCCTCCGAGAGGAAGATCGTTTCATATCGTGACGAGTCATTTCATTATAAGAACTCCATACAGGAGAGATTGCCGGTGTGTCAAGCTGAAACTTGGGCTTCCATGTTGCCATGCCCGCTCGAAAAGAACTTTGGCCATGGCCTGCGCTGCTGTCTGAGGATCGAAGGTTCGGCTCCGGGGGGTGTGACCCGTCTGCTCAGGGGGGAGGAAGTGTCATTGCGGTGGAATGCACCCCAATTTCACGATGAGAAACTACCGGGGTGCAGGAAGAGGAATGGCGGGCAGGACATTCCAATCTTTGAGATGCGACGCAAGAAAGGGCTAATACCAGTTCTTGTATTTTTCCAGGAAATCCTTGTCCTGTTCCTTCCAGTTCTCCCCGAACTTGCGGTCGAAAAACGAGCTGAGCCGGCCATACCATCTCGACCAGAGGTGTTTTCCCTCTTGTTGCGCCTGCAGCACGTCGTTCAGGAAGACCACGATCTTGCTTATCTCCGCCTTGGGCAGATAGGCGGCCGCGCCCTCCTTGTAGGATTTC
>PHBD01000008.1:213960-215310 GCA_002841865.1 Deltaproteobacteria bacterium HGW-Deltaproteobacteria-19 | reverse complement strand
AAATAATCCAGAATCGGACGATGACCTTCGGTTCCGGCCACCCCTTCAACTCGAAATGGTGGTGAATGGGGGCCATCCGGAAGATCCGCTTGCCGCCGGAGAGCTTGAACCAGCCCACCTGGGCGATGACCGAAAAGGTCTCGAGGACGAAGATTCCCCCCACGATGGCCAGCAGGATTTCCTGCTTCGTCATGATCGCCAGGCTCCCCAGGGCCCCCCCGAGGGAGAGGGATCCCACGTCGCCCATGAAAACCTGGGCCGGGTAGGTGTTGTACCAGAGAAAACCGATGCCGGCGCCGACCATGGCGCCGCAGAAGATGGACAGCTCGCCCGTTCCCGCCACATAGGGAACCTGGAGGTATCCGGAGATGCGGACGTTGCCGGCGAAATAGGCGAACAGCAGATATGTCAGGAAACAGGTGATGGCCGGACCGATGGCCAGGCCGTCGAGGCCGTCCGTGAGGTTCACCGCGTTGGCTGCCCCGACGATGATGAATGTCGACAGGAGGATGTACGACCAGCCCAGGTCGGGAAGCACCGTCTTGAAGAACGGAACGGTGAGGGTCGAGGTGAACCCCGGCTTGAAGAACAGGATCACGCTGACGAAGAGGGCGATGGCGATCTCAGCGGCCAGGCGCGTCCTGGCGGGAACTCCCTTGCTGTTTTGCCGGGTCAGCTTCCGGTAGTCGTCCATGAACCCGATCAGTCCGTAGCCGATTGTCACGAGGATCACCAGCCAGATGTAGTCCACCCGCAGGTTGGCCCACAGGAGGGTCGAGACGACGACGGCAAAAATGACGAGGACTCCCCCCATGGTCGGGGTTCCCTGCTTCACCTGGTGGGAACTCGGCCCGTCGTCCCGGATCTGCTGACCCACGTGGAGGCTGCGCAGTTTGCGGATCAGCCACGGACCGACGACGAAGCAGATGACCAGGGCTGTGATGGCGGCGTAGATCGTCCGGAACGTGATGTACCGGAACACGTTGAACGAGGAGATCACCGTATGGAGCGGATACAGCAGGTGGTACAGCATGCTAAGCGATCTCCTTTGTTCCGAACAGGCCGGTGACGGCCCGGACGGCTTCCTCCAGGCGCATCCGCCGGGACCCCTTCACCAGGACCCAGTCCCCGCTGCGGAGGATCTCCTGCAGGGATGGCAGGATCTCCCCGGATTCCTCAAAAAACGTCACGTCCCCCGGGGCGAGCCCTCCTTCCACGGCGCCACGGGCGGTGTCCCCCGAAAAGGCGCCTTTCAGGTACGCCCGCCGGATCCCCGTTTCCGCCAGCAGCCGGCCTGTCTCCCGGTGGAGTTCCGCCGACGATTCTCCCAGTTCAAGCATGTCTCCCAGG
>PHBD01000008.1:0-213954 GCA_002841865.1 Deltaproteobacteria bacterium HGW-Deltaproteobacteria-19 | reverse complement strand
GACGATTCTCCCAGTTCAAGCATGTCTCCCAGGACCGCCACTCCGGCGCCGGTTCCCCTGAGGTCCCGGAGCGTCAGGAGGGCCGCACGCAGGGAGGCGGGATTGGCATTGTACGCATCGTCGATCAGAAAAGCCCCGTTGGCCAGGGGCAGGACGGTCATCCGGCCCTGGACGGGACGAAACGACTCCAGTCCTTCCCGCACGGCACTCTCTTCGAGACCGAGGACTCCGGCACAGGCCGCCGCCGCCAGGGCGTTGGAGACGGCATGCCTCCCGCAGAGGGAGATACGCACGTTCTGCCGGCCACCTCCCATGCCGAGCCGGAAGGTGGTCCCCTCTGCATCGATCCGGATGTCCGTTGCCGTAATATCCGCCTGCCGGTCCATGCTGAAGGTCACTTTTTCCCCCGGCCAATCCGCCTCCAGAGTCCGGATGAACGGATCGTCCCGGTTGATCAGGGCCGTGGCTGTCCCTTCCATGTTCCGGAAGAGGTCTCCCTTCTCCCGGCTGACGCCATCCAGGCTGCCCAGCCCCTCCAGGTGGGCGGGGCCGATGTTCGTGACGAGTCCGATGTCCGGCCGGGCAATCCGGGTCAGGCGGGCGATCTCCCCCGGCCGGTTCGTCCCCAGTTCCAGGATGGCCGCCCGATGGCCCGGGCCGAGACGGAAGAGCATCAGGGGAACGCCGATGAGGTTGTTCAGGTTGCCCTCCGTCTTCAGGATCTCCATTTTCCGCCCGATGATGGCCGCCGCCATCTCCTTGGTCGTCGTCTTTCCCGAGCTTCCGGTGATGGCGATGACAGGCACCGGAAACTTTCCACGGACATGGCCGGCCAGGTCGCCCAGGGCCGTCAGGGTGTCCTCCACCCGGATCACGTCCACTCCCGTGAGGCCCGACAGCCACTCCGCCGGCGGGTACTCCTGGACGACAAGCCCCGTCGCCCCCGCCGTCACGGCCGCTGCCAGGAAGCGGTGACCGTCGAACCGGTCTCCCTTGAGGGCCACGAACAGGTTTCCCGGCTTCAGGGTTCTCGTGTCCGTCGAAACGCCGTCCATTGCACCCAGTCCGTCACCGCAGAGGAGAAACCCCTTTGTGGCATCCAGGATCTCCCGGACGGTCAGGACGGGCGCCATCAGCGGGCCTCCTCCCCGTTCCGGCCGCCCGACAGGACGGCCCGGGCCACCCGGCGGTCATCGAAGGGTGTCCGGCTCTCCCCGATGATCTGGTAATCCTCGTGCCCCTTGCCGGCAATGAGGACGATGTCGTCGGGACCGGACGACCGGATGGCCTGTTCGATGGCCGTCTTTCGATCCGGTACAACAAGATAGACGGGCCGTCCGGTCTTCCCGGCCGCCTCGTCGAGCTCTCCGCTCCTGATCCGGCGCACCTGAAGTCCGACCACGCCCGCCTCGATCTCCCGGATGATCTCCAGGGGATCCTCGGTCCGCGGGTTGTCGGACGTGATGATCGCCACGCTGCTCCCTTCCACGGCCGCCCGGCCCATGAGGGGCCGCTTTCCCCTGTCCCGGTCGCCGCCGCATCCGAAGACCGTGATGATCCGTCCCCGGCGAAACATGGCCAGGTTTTCCAGGACACGCCGGAGGGCGTCTTCCGTGTGTGCATAATCGACAAAAACCCGGGGGTCGTCCTTTCCCCCTTCGACCTTCTCCAGGCGTCCCGGCACGTTCCGGAGCCGCTCCACCCCGTCCCGAATGGCGGTCTCCGGGATTCCCAGAGCCGCGGCGGCGGCCGCCGCCGCCAGGATGTTGTAGAGGTTGAACCGCCCGATGAGGGAGGAACGCAACGTTGTCGAAATCCCCGGTCCCCGGACCTCCGCCTCGATTCCGTCGAGGTTCAGGATTACATTCCGGGCCGACACATCCGCCGGCGTTTCCAACCCGTACGACAGGGTCATCACCGCCGTCCGCGCCAGGAGCCTTCTACCCCACGGATCGTCGGCGTTCATGATGGCGCGGATGGCCCGCCCTTTCCGGCTCCCGGGCAGAATTTCAAGGAACATCCTGCTCTTCGCGGCAAAATAGGCCTCCATCGTGCCGTGATAGTCCAGGTGATCCTGAGACAGGTTCGTAAAGACCCCCAGATCGAAGTCACAGTCGTCGGCCCGTTTCAGGTCCAGGGCATGGGACGAGATCTCCCCAACCACATGGGTGGCGCCGGCGTCGAGCATCACCCGGAGAATTCGCTGCATCTCCAGCGATTCGGGCGTCGTGTTGGGCGCGGGCCACACCCGGGAGCCGAACCGGTAGTTCACCGTCCCGAGAATGCCGGGCCGGTCGCCGGCGGCCTCCAGGATCGATTCCAGGAGATAGGTGATGGTCGTCTTGCCGTTCGTACCGACGATGCCGATCAGGCAGAGTGAACCGGACGGATCCCCGAAGAAGTTGCGTCCCAGCAAGCCCAGGGCTCGCCGGCAGTCATCCACCCTCACGGCCGTGACATCCGGCGGGGGCATGAACTCCCGCTCATGAACGACAAACCGGGCACCCCGGCTGATGGCCTCGCCGATGAAGCGGTGGCCGTCGAACTTCAGGCCGGGAACAGCGACAAACAGGCTCCCGGGGGCGCACTGCCGGGAGTCATAGCAGACAGAACGCACAGCCCCGGAAAGGTCTCCCGAGACCCCCCGGACATCAACACCCTGAAGCACATCGGAAAGGAGCACCCGCCTACCTTTACTGGCCTGTGCCGAAGGATACGCGGCAGAAGCGGCGCTCCTTCAGAGCGGTCCCCGGCAGAGGGGCCTGGCTGACGGCCCATCCGTTCCCGGACATGTCCAGATCGATTCCCTTCTCCCTGGCCCGTTTGAGCGCCTCCCGCATCGTCATGCCCCGGAAATCGGGCATCAATGCCTCATTCTCCTCATTTTCAGGCTGCGCACCGTTCAGAAGGAGCGTCGGGGCAGAGACCAGCTTCACCCCTTTCTCCGGCTGAAGCGGTTCGATCTCCCGCGGCGGCGGCGCGGGGGAGCGCTCGCGGAGGTCGGTTTTGATGCAGTTCAGGATCTGTTCACCGATACCGCGGAACACCGGCGCCGAAGCCACGCCGCCCCACTTGTCGATCTTCGGCTCGTCCAGGACGATCATCATGGTGATCTGCGGATTCTCCGCCGGGAAGAACCCCATAAAGGACGTCCGGACCCGTTCCGACGAGTAGGCCCGGCGGCCCGCATCGAATTTCTGGGACGTCCCCGTCTTGCCGGCGACATTGATGTTGGCGATCCGGGCCTTCTTGCCGGTCCCGTCCTCGTCCTGCACGACGGAGGTCATGATTCTGGCCAGGCGCTTCGCCGTCTCCGGGGAAATGACCCGCCGGACCGTCGTCGGGGTGTTTCCCCGGATGATCTTTCCCTGCTTGTCCACGACGGCCCGGACAATGAGGGGCTTCATCAGGACGCCATCGTTGGCGATCGCCGACAGGGCCGTGATGAGCTGGAGGGCCGTCACGGAGATTCCCTGGCCGAAGGCGACGGTGGACATGTCGACCCGCGTCCAGTTCCGGACGGGGCGGAGAAGGCCCCGGGATTCGCCGGGCAGGTCGACTCCCGTCCGGGCACCAAAACCGAACTTGGTAATGTATTCGTAGAATTTGTCTTTGCCGAGCCGCTCCGCCGTTTTTACACAGCCGATGTTGCTGGAGTACTTGATGACCTCCCCGAACGTGAGTGACCCGTACTTCTTCCGGTTGGCCTCATGAAAGACCCGGTCGTTGACCTTGTAGGCACCGTTTTCGCAGTTCAGGCGGGTCGATTCGCTGACCGCTTTTTCCTCCAGGGCCGCGGCGGCGAGAAAGGGCTTGAAGGTGGAACCCGGGTCGAAGACGTCCGTGATGGCCCGGTTCCGCCCCTTATCCGCGGTGTCCTTCGGCGTGTTCGGGTCGAATCCGGGTTCATTGGCCATGGCCAGGATCTCGCCCGTCTTCGGATCCATCACCATCGCAAAACCGCCGCGGGCGCCCTTGGCCTGCACCGCCTCCTTGAGTTTCGACTCCACCAGGTACTGGATCCGCGAATCGATGGTCAGGATCAGGTTGTAATTGTCATCCGCCTTCGTTGCCGCCGCCTCGTCCACGCGGGCGTAGATCTTCTTGCCCTTCGCATCGCGGAACCAGGCAAGCTTTTCCGGCGTTCCCTTCAGGTCGTCGTTGTACCGCATCTCCAGGCCTTCGATCCCGTCGGCGTCGAGACCCACGAACCCGATCACGGCGGCCGCCAGTTCGCCGTTGGGATAGATCCGCCTGGGTTCCTTCACGGTGTAGATGCCTTCGATCTTCAGCTTCTCCAGGGTATCTGCCTTGTCGTCGGAAATTCGCCGGGCGATCCAGGCAAAGTGCTTGCGACTGGCAAGCTTCTTCCGGATTACCTCCGGGTCCATCTGCAAAATCGGCGCGAGCTTCCGGGCGGCATTTTCCGGGTCGGCAATCCGGGGGGGCTCGGCGCAGACGGAGTCGACCTGGATGCTGGCGGCCAGCTTCTCCCCGTTGCGGTCGAAGATGATCCCCCGCTCGGGCTGGAAGAGCACCGGCTGGATGTGCTGGCGGTCGGCCATCTTCTTGAGCGTCTTGCCGGAGAGGATCTGGAGCTGGATCGCCCTCGAAATCAGGGCGACAAACAGGATCAGGAAGAAGCACAGGAGCGTTGCAAGCCGGAAACGCAGCCATTTGGAGGATTCCCTGCTCATGGGCGGCTCCTTCCCCTCACTTCACAATGATGACCTGATCCTGTTCGGGAAAGGTCATATTCAGGGTGTCCCGGGCAATCGCCTCGATGCGTTTCCGGGATTTGAGGGTGGCGACTTCCATCTTCAGTTTCCGCTGCTCATCCAGCAGCTGCTCCTTGCGGTTGAGCTCCGCGGCGGTTTTGTATTCCAGCTGGGTCATGCGGACATGGGACCAGACATACAGGGTCAGCATGAGCATCAGGACAAAGGCCACGACAATGAACGCGGAATAGCGCCACCAGGAGAAGGCCCCTTCTCCCCGCTGAATCGCCGCCCCCCATGCACCTGTCCTCTGCACCGTCATATCCTTTCCGCCGCCCTGAGCCTCGCGCTTCTCGCCCGGGGATTGGCATCCGCCTCCTCCGGCCGGGGACGGATGGGCTTTCTCGTCAGCACTCTCGCCTTCGCTTTTGCCCGGCAGGTGCAGACCGGAATGCCGGGCGGGCAGGTACAGGCCTTTTCCCAGGAACGGAAGGTCTCCTTGACCAGCCGATCTTCCAGGGAATGAAACGCGATCACCGCGATCCGCCCTCCCGGCGCAAGCGCCTCGAACCCTTCCATAAGCCCCCGCTCCAGCTGCTCCAGCTCGCTGTTTACGGCGATGCGAAGGGCCTGAAAGACCCTGGTGGCCGGGTGAATCCTTCGTCCCTCCGAGGAGCGCCTGGGAACAACCCTGGCAATCAGGGCGGCGAGTTCGACAGTGGTCCCGATGGGCTCCTGCCTCCTCCGCTCGACGATGGCGCGGGCGATCCGGCGGGCATACCGCTCTTCCCCAAAGTCCTTGAATATGCTGGTCAACTCGTCCTCCCGAGCATTCCGGACCAAGTCCCGGGCAGTGGGACCTGAGGACGGGTTCATCCGCATGTCCAGCGGTCCTTCCAGGGTGAAGCTGAATCCCCGCTCCGGGGTGTCGAGCTGGTGGCTCGATACGCCCAGATCGAAAAGAATCCCCTGCACCGGGCCAATTCCCCGTGCTGCGAGGACGTCCCGGAGGTCGGCAAAACTTCCCTTCTCCAAGAGAGCCCGTCTTCCGAAGGGGGCCAGGCTGCGCGACGCCTCCCGAAGGGCGTCGTCATCGCGGTCGATCCCCACAATCAAGCCGTCGGGGGAGGTTCTTTCCAGGATGGCCCGGGCATGGCCTCCTCCCCCGACGGTTCCATCCACGTAAATCCCGCCGGGACGACACTCCAGAAGAGACAAGACCTCCTCCAGGAGGACCGGCTGATGAAAGGCTGCCATGAGGTCCCCCGGCTCAGATCCCCAGATCGGCGAGATACCGGCCGCAATCATCCATTCCCCCCTCCGTCCGCTTCATCTCCGCGTCGAAGCGATCCCGGCTCCATATCTCGATGTTCTTGATCATGCCCGCCAGGACGATGTCCTTTTCCAGTCCTGCGTATTCGCGCATGTGGGGGGGAAGCAGGATCCGGCCCTGCCCGTCGAGGGTGCAATCAATGGCTCCGGACATGAAAAACCGTTGAAACGCGCGGACTTCCTTCCGGAGGATGGACTGAAAGGAGACCTTTTCTTCGATGACCAGCCATTCCTGGTAAGGAAAGACCATCAGGTAGCCGTCCCACTTGGTGACCACGAGGCGATTGTCGTAGAATTGGGCAAAAACATCCCGGAATCGCGAAGGAAAGATGATTCTCCCCTTCTCGTCGATGTTGTGATAATATTGTCCCCGGAATCCAGACAAAGGATGCCCTCCACTACAATCCACTTCGCTCCACGAGGCGACTATAAAGGGGGGGATTTCCCTTTGTCAAGAAAAAATACGGTTTTCTCTTGAAGAATTGCCCATTTCCCGCCCCTCGTACCAGGGCGCGAACGGGGCGTCGGAACCGGCGTCCGGAGCCCCTGTTCCGCGTCGGGACCGCAGGCAGCCCTCCACCCCGTCCCGCAGCACGCAATTCTCTCCAACCAATTGAATCAAATCATGATTATTAAAAGTGGAGGGATTTTGGGCCGGATCCTGACGGCGAGATCAGGAAGGACCTCGCCGATTCTCGGGGGATTGACAGGAGATACACAGGAAATGTTGATCACAAAAATGGGGACAGATTAATATCTGTCCCCTTGACTTTGATCTGACCTTTCTTCACGGAACCTCTGGTTCCGGTTGAGGCTGATTCACCGGTTCCGCCGCCGATTCAGCCGCCTTCAATGCCTCGCTGATCCGGCGGTACTTGATGATCGCCTCATTGTGAGCCAGATAGCTTTTCGAAAACTCGTGGCTCCCGTTCTGCCTCGAGACGAAGTAGAGAAAATCGGACGCTGCCGGATGGAGGGCCGCCTGCAGGGAGTCAGCCCCGGGATTGGCGATGGGCCCCGGCGGCAGTCCATCAATGACATAGGTGTTGTACGGTGAATTTCTCCGGAGATGCCTCCGCTTGACGGCCCCGTTGAAACGCTCCAGGTCATAGACCGCCGTGGGATCGCACTGGAGTTTCATCTGCTTGCGCAGCCGGTTATGGAATACCGCCGAGATCAGGTCCTTTTCGCTTTTCAGGCCGGTCTCCTTTCCGATCAAAGATGCCAAGGTGACGGTCTCGTGGACGGTCAGCCCCATCTGTGCCGCGCGATTTCTCATCGCCGGCGTGAAGACCTTCCAGAACTGGTGAACCATCGCCTTGATGATCTCCCGGGATCCCGTGGTGCGGGCAAAGATGTACGTATTGGGAAAGAGGTATCCTTCGGCGCTGGGCCCCCGGATGTTCAGGGTCTTGAGGAAATCCGGGTCCCGGGCCGTCGCCAGGAAGGCCTCCCGATCCACCAGCTTGAATTCGGGAGACGACAGCAGGTCGGAGATCTCCTGGAGCGACCAGTCTTCCGGGATTGTCACTTTGTAGCCCTTGATCATTCCCCGGACGAGCCGTCCGATGATCTCGTTGGGCGACATGGAACTGGCCAGCTCATATTCGCCCGCCCGGATCTGCCGGTTGGACCGCTTCAGGACCGCCAAGGCGTAAAAGAAGGGTTTGTTCCTCACCAGGCCCGTCTTCTCCAGGATATCGACGATCTCCACGAACCCCGTCCCCCTGGGGATTTCTACCGTGGAGGTGACGTACCGGTCGTCGACGGGGCTGTAGGTGAAATAGAGGAAGGATGCCAAGAGGAGGAATGCAATGCCCGCCAGGAAGAGCAGGATCACCTTCCCCCTGATTTTTTTTGCCGTCATCTTCACGCTTCCGGGGTGGAGGAGATGGCCGGGCGATCCAGATAGGACCTGAGAATGAGAACGGCGGCCAGCTTGTCAACCACGGCCTTCCGTTTTTTGCGGCCGGTTCCGGCCTCCCTCAGAATCTCCTCGGCTTCTTTCGTCGTCAGGAGTTCTTCCTGGAGAAACACGGGAAGTCCGAATGTCTCCTCCAGGAGCCGGGTGAACCGGTCCACTTTTTCACACTGGATCCCCTTGGTGCCGTCCATCCGCACCGGGTATCCCACGACCACTTTCTCCACTTCGTACTCCATGATGAGGCGGCGCAGTGCCTCCATGTCGGTCCGGCGATTCTTCCGCTCAAGGACCGTCACTCCCTGGGCGGTGAACCCCAGTTCGTCGGACACCGCCACCCCGATTCGCTTTTCCCCGTAATCCAACCCGAGAATTCGCATATTGGTTATTACCGCCTCAAAGGAGGCATGCTTATCAATCCCCTTCCCCGATTTCAATCAAAAAGTGCCTCCGGCGACCCGCTGCGCTCCTTGTGAATCCCCCCCCTTTCTGCTAGATTGCCCGCCGAATGGGGAAATCATGAGGCACATCGTCGTCGGCACGGCGGGACACGTGGATCACGGGAAGACGGCCCTGGTGAGGGCACTCACCGGGATCGACACGGACCGCCTCAAGGAGGAGAAACAGCGGGGGATCACCATCGAACTGGGCTTTGCCTTCCTGAAAACCGGGAACGGGCAGATCCTGGGGGTGGTGGACGTGCCGGGACATGAGCGTTTCATCCGCAACATGGTGGCCGGCGCTGCCGGGATCGACCTCGTCGTCCTTGTTATCGCCGCCGACGAAGGCGTCATGCCCCAGACGCGCGAACATCTGGCCATCTGCACCTTCCTGGGGATTCGTCGCGGTCTGGTCGCTCTCACGAAAATCGACATGGTGGACCGGGACTGGCTCGACCTCGTAGTGGAAGACATCCGCCAGTTCCTCCAGGGGACATTCCTCGAAGGCTCCCCCGTGATTCCCGTTTCGGCGCTGACGGGGGAGGGAGTCCCGGATATCCTGGCCGGCATCGAGAAGACCGCCGCCGCAGTGGAGGAGGAAACCGACGCCGGTCTCTTCCGCCTTCCCGTGGACCGTGTCTTCACCATGAAGGGCTTCGGGACGGTCGTCACCGGCACCGTCGCTACCGGCCGGATCTCCGTCGGCGAAGAGGTGGTCCTCCTTCCGCCCGGACAGAAGGCCAGGGTCCGGGGCATCCAGGTGCACAACGAGACCATGCCGGCGGCCGAAGCGGGGCAGCGGGCGGCGATCAACCTCCAGGGGCTGGACCGGGACGCCGTCGAGCGGGGCGAGGTGCTGGCGCGGCCGGGAACCATCGAGCCCACCCGGCGCATCGATACGGTATTCCAGTACCTGGCCAGCCAGGAAAAGAAGCTCAAAAACCGCACGCTGGTCCGCTTTCACACGGGCACGAGCGAAACGATGGCCCGCGTCCTCCTCCCGGAAGGCAGCGAGTTGTCCCCGGGCCGGCAGGCCCACGTCCAGTTCTACCTCGAAAACCCCGTGGTGGCCCTGGCGGGGGACCGGTACGTCATCCGCAGTTATTCCCCCGTCACCACCCTCGGCGGCGGAACGATCCTCGACCCCCTGGCCCGGAAGCACAAGGCCCACGGAGAGAAGACCCTGCGGGATTTCGACATCCTCGCGGCGGGTGACGAAGCGGAGAGGATCTCCGTCATCCTCGATCGTTCGGGGTTTGCCGGCGCTGCGTTGAACGAAATGGTGGTCCGCACGGGCCTTCCGGAAGCGGCCCTGCGCAGGGCACTGGAAAAGCTGTTCACGGACCGCCGGGCGATCCTCATGGATCGGGAAGAGTGGCGGGCCGTTTCCAGGACCGCCCATGAAGACGTCCAGGAGCGGATCCTCCGGACCGTCCGCACCTACCATGAAAAAAATCCCCTGAAGGAGGGGATCCCCCGGGAGGAGCTGCGAAGCACGGCAGGGTCGTACATCCCGTTGAAGCTGTTCGCCTCGGCTCTCCGGGACCTTGAAAAAGCCGGCCGGCTGCTCATGGAGCGGGACACGGTCCGCCTGGCGGAGCACCGGGTGGACTGGCAGGGAAGCCAGGAAGACCTGCGGGGAGAGATCCTGCAGATCTACCAGGAGGCGGGCTACGCACCGCCGACAGTCCGGGAGTTTGCGGAGCGGTTCCGGGACCGGAAGCGGGAGGCCGACAAGATCCTGGGCGTTCTGATCCAGGAAGGAATCCTGATTCGGATCAACGAGGACCTGCACTTTCACCGGGATGCCCTGTCGCGCCTGCGGGAAGACTACCGGGCCTTCCTCCGGAAGGCCGGCAAGGCGAATCCGACGGACTTCAAGGACCTGACGGGCTTGTCACGGAAATTCATCATCCCCCTGATGGAATACTTCGACCAGGCGAAGCTGACCATCCGGGTGGGAGACCACCGTGTTCTCCGGGAGAGGGAAAAGGATGACCGCTCGCAGAACGGATCCCGTTGAGATCATGGATGTCCTCGCTTACCACGAGGGCATCTTCCGGAAGACCTCTGCCCCGATCATCCGGGAGGTTCTCCTGGAAGTGCGCCTGGACGGCCGCCGCATGGCCGCCATCGCCTGCACGGGAGAACACGCGGAGGACCTGGCGATCGGTTTTCTCCATTCAGAGGGCTGGATCGGGCGGGCCGGGGACATCGGCCGCATTGAATGGCTGCGCAATACCGGACCGGACCTGACATGGCCGGGAGAGATCCTGTCGCTGGAAATCCGGAGCGTTGCCGGGGCAACCGGATCGGAGCCGGCAGCGACGGGAGGCACCATCACCTCCAGCGGCGCGCGGAGTGCCTGTCGCTGGCCCGACGGCGCCGACCTGACGCCCGGAATACCGACGGTCACCCCAAACCAGGTCTTTCACCTCGTCGACGGGCTCGTGGAGGCCTGTGAGCTCCATGAACGGACCCGGGGTGCCCACGGCGCCGCCCTCGCCGATCCGGACAGGATTCTGATTGTCCGGGAAGACATCGGCCGCCACAACGCCCTGGACATGCTCTCCGGCCACGCCCTCCGGAACGGAACCGACTGTTCGGGGAAGATCCTTGTGCGGACGGGGCGGGCATCCGTCGAGATCATATCAAAAACCATCCGCATGGGAATCCCGGTCCTGCTTTCCCTGGGTGCGCCCACGACGGAAGCGGTACGCACTGCAGAGAGGGCGGGAATTACCCTGGTGGGGAGAATCCGGAAGGGATCCATGACGGTCTATACCCATGATGAACGAATAGGAAAAACGACATGAAAAACGTATTTGTCCGGGATATCAGGCAGGGAGACAAGGTCAGCGAGGTCTTCCTGGCGGCGGAGAAAAATCTGGCCTTCTCGCAGAAGGGGGCTCCCTACCTCAGCCTCAAGTTGAAGGACCGCACGGGAGAGGTGGACGGCAAGGTCTGGGATCATGCCCCCGAATGGGACCAGGCCTTCAAGAAAGGGGATTTCGTGCAGGTCAACGCCCGGGCCGTCAGTTATCGGGACGCTGTTCAGCTCAACATCCTGGGGATCAAGAAGCTGGAAGAGACAGATGTCGATCCGATGGATTTCCTTCCCGCCTGCGAGGGAAACCCCGAGGAAATGTTCGCTGAACTCATGGGATTCGTGAATCGGGTCACCACGCCCCACCTGAAGGCCCTCCTCACGGCCTTCTTCCGGGATGAAGCCCTCGTCGGTCGCTTCAAGCGGGCCCCCGCCGCCAAGAGTTTTCACCACAACACCATCGGGGGGCTCCTGGAACACACCCTGTCGGTAACGAGGCTCCTGGATCGGGCGGCGGATCATTACCCCGGCGCCAACCGGGACCTCCTGATCACCGGCGGCATCCTCCACGACATCGGCAAGGTCCATGAGTTCTCCTACGACCGAATGGTGGAGTACACCGACGCGGGGAGGCTGGTGGGGCACATCGTCATGGGGGTCGAGATGCTGGACACCCGGCTCGCCGGCCTGCCGGACTTCCCGGAGCAGACCGCCATGGCCCTCCGGCACCTGATCCTGAGCCATCACGGCGTCCTGGAATTCGGCTCACCCAAGCGCCCCAAGACGCTGGAGGCCCTGATCGTCCACCACATGGACGACCTGGACGCCAAGGTCAACGCCCTGCAGACCTTCATCGAGGCCTCGCCGGAGGAGGATTCGGACTGGACTCCCTATCACCGCCTCCTGGAGCGTTACATCTACAAGGGGTGACGATGGAGGGCACCGCGGTCGAATACCGTTTTCTCACCGCTCCGACGGAAGAGGAGATTCAGCAAATCCTCGGCCTGTACCGGGCGGCGGGCTGGTGGGAAGATGCGGCGGATCCGGATCCGCGGGACGTCTCCCGTCTCGTGGCCGGCAGCCACTGCTTCCTGGCGGCGTTTTCCGAAGGGCGGCTGGTCGCCATGGGCCGGGTTCTCAGCGACGGCGTCAGCGACGCTTACATCCAGGACGTGACGGTGGAGAGAACCATGCGCCGCCGGGGAATCGGAAGCAGGCTGATTCAAAGGATCGTTGAAAGGCTCAACGCGGACGGGATCCGCTGGATCGGCCTCATCGCAACCGGAAACACGGAAGAATTCTACAGGCCCCTTGGATTCCGGCCCGTACCCGGGGCCTTGGCCATGCTGCAGCGATAAGACGGAATGATCTTCAAACCACTCGAAATCGAAGATTACGCCACCCTGAAGCCCTGCTTCGAGAAGCAGGCCTACGACCTCTCCCCCTACTCGCTGCTCTCCCTCCTGGCGTGGAACGGCCACCTCTACCGGACATTCTGGCATATCGAGGAAGACTCGGCGATCCTGTCCTTCCGGTCCGACCTCGATCCGGAGGACCGCTACCTCGTTCTGCCGGTCCCGCCGCCGGAAGGATTCGGGGCGGACGATCTCGTCCGGCTTGCCGAGGGTTCAGGCATCCCCTCTTTCTGGTTCGTCCCGGAGGACTGGGTCGAGCGGATCGGGCGTCCCGCCCTGGAGGCCCGTTTTCGCCTCACCGAACAGGCTGAGTACAGGGATTACATCTACCGGACGGCGGATCTGGCCGAACTGCGGGGAAACCGTTACACCCGCAAGCGAAACCTGATTCACCAGTTTGAAAAGGCCTTTGTAAACCGGGGGCGGGTGGCGGTGGAGCCGATCCGGCGGGAGAACGCGTCGGAGTGCGTTGCATTCCTGGACGATTGGTGCCGTCTCCGGGGTGACTGCGACCCTCTCGGGGAAGACACGCTTTCGTGCGAGCGGCGGGCTGTGATCGCCGCCCTGAAAAACCTGGAGGCGCTGGAGGGGATCGGAATCCTCGTTCGCATCGACGGGGCTGTGAATGCCTTCGGGATCGCATCCCGGCTGAACACAACCATGGCGACCCTCAACTTCGAAAAGGCCTACCCGTCCGTCCGGGGGCTCTACCAATACCTGGACCGGGAGTGCGCCCGTTTCCTTTTCGCCGGCTTCGAGTTCATCAACAAGGAAAGCGACATGGGCCTGGCGGAACTGGCCAAATCCAAGGAATCCTACTATCCCGTGCGGCAGCTCCGGTCCTGGCGCCTGGATCTCCGGTAACGCAAGCCGGGCAGCAAGGCTTCCTATTTTTTCTTCAGGAGATCCAGCTCCGTCGCCGTCAGATAGGTCTCGCAGTAACCGCATTCCCGGCATGAATAAACGTCGAATCCCGTGGACTTGTTTTCCATCTCGATCCGCCCGTGCCGGGACAGGGTCGCCAGGCGGATTACATGGAACGTCTTTTCATTCCCCTCGTTCTGGAGGATCATTTCCAGCTCGGGGTGATTGAGACAGAACACCTTCCCGTCTTTCCGGGGCATCCGCAACCTCCTGTCGAAGCGTTATAAAGATTGTGTTTTGGTTCAATCCAGGCACCGGGAGCGGCGTCTACTCGATGGACATGAGGGAGAGCCAGCGCTCTTCCTCGGTGGCGCGGGGCAGTCCCCGCTCCCGGAGGACTGCGACGATCCCCGGGTCGTTGAACCGCAGGTAGGGATTCATGCTTCGTTCCTCCCTGAGGGACGAACAGACGAACACCGGGTCGTAGGTCCGCCAGTACGCCTCGAGGGCGGGCAGATTGGACGGCTCCAGTTTCCGGGCGAAGAGCATCGCGTCCCGGACGTAGTCGTGTCCGGCGAGGATCATGGTTTCCCCGGGGAGGGCCATCAGCCGCCGGATGGACCCGAGGAAGCCGAGGAGGTCTCCGGAGAAGCAGTTTCCCACCGTCCCGTTGAAGAGGGTGTCCCCCGTCAGGAGCGTGGATCCGGCCTGAAAACACACCGAGTCCTCCGTGTGGCCCGGCGTCCGGTGGACCCTCAGAACCTCTTCCCCCAATTCGATTCCGCTCCCTTCGGGCAGGGAATCGGGGTTCACGAAGCGGGCCCGCGTTGCCGCCAGGAGCGCGTCGTTCCCGAGGGTGTGGTCGTAATGGCGGTGGGTGTTCGTGACATACAGCAACGGGAGATTCCGTTCCGCAACGAACGCGCGAATCTCCTCCACGGCGCCTCCGTCGACGGCGATCGCCCCCGTTTCGTTCCATACGAGATAAGCCAGGTTGTCGGCGCTGTAGCGGAATTGCTCGACGTGCATGGCGTCAGCGGACACGGACGTGCCGGGTCCAACTCGTCCGGCTCCAGCCGGGATCCAGGGCGGGAACGTCCGGCGCCGGGCAAAGGCCGCATTTGACGGCGAAATAGCGGTGGAAGGCGGTACTCCCCGTCAGCTCGGGATGGAAGACCGTTGCCAGGGTGCCAGGGGTCTCCACGGCGGCGATGAAGTCGTTCATCCTGAGCAGGATGTTCACACCTTCTCCAACCTCAAGGATCTTGGGGGACCGGATGAACGTGAGCGGGAGTGGGTCGGGGGAAACGGAAGGGACAACGGCCGTGGCGGTGAAACTGTCTAGCTGGCTGCCGAAACTGTTGCGTTCCACCTCCATGTCGATGAGCCCCAGATGGGATGTCTCCCCGCGAACCCGGGCAGCCAGGAGAATCGTCCCGGCGCAGGTCCCCCAGATCTTCATGCCCTTTCGGTATTCGCGGCGGATCGCCTCGTCGACCCCAAAGATTCGGAGCAGCCGGGACATGCAGGTGCTCTCGCCGCCCGGAAGGATCAGGCCTTTGAGACCGGAGAGGTCTTCGGGGCTTTTGACGGGAAGGCCTCGGATGCCGAGTCGCTCCAGGTGATCCAGGTGTTCGAGGACGCCCCCCTGCAGATCCAGGACGCCCAGGACCGGCTCCGGCCGGGTTGATGGCTTGGAAGGATTCATCGTCAGGAGAAAGGGGGCCGTCACTGCCGGCAGATCACCAGCCCCGCCCCGCCAGAAGCTTATCCGCGGGGATCTGGGCGATCTCCAGGCCCGGCATGGCCTCCCCCAGCCCCAGGGACGCCTCGAGGATTTTTTCCGGGTCGTTGAAGAACGCCGTGGCTTTGACGATTCCACGGGCCCGGACGGCCGGATTGGAGGACTTGAAGATCCCGGAGCCGACAAAAACGCCGTCACAGCCGAGTTGCATCATCAACGCCGCATCGGCCGGTGTGGCGAGGCCGCCGGCGGCGAAGTTCACCACCGGCAGGCGGCCCAGTTCCCGGACCTTCAGGGCCTGCTCGTAGGGCATGCCGTTGACCTTGCAGAAGCCCGTCACTTCCTCGAGAGGCATGTTCAGGAGCTGCCGGATCTCCCGGTTCATGGTCCGCATGTGCCGAACTGCCTCCACCACATTTCCCGTCCCCGCCTCGCCTTTCGTGCGGATCATGGCCGCCCCTTCGGCGATGCGGCGAAGGGCTTCCGCCAGATTTCGGGCCCCGCAGACGAAAGGAATGGAAAATTTGGTCTTGTCGATGTGGCACTCCTCGTCGGCCGGGGTCAGGACCTCGCTCTCGTCGATGTAGTCGATCTTCAACGTTTCCAAGAGCTGCGCCTCGACGAAGTGGCCGATCCGCGCCTTGGCCATGACGGGAATGGATACGGACTGCTTGATCTGCCGGATAAGCCCCGGCTCCGACATGCGGGCCACTCCGCCCTGAGCGCGGATATCCGCGGGAACGCGTTCGAGGGCCATGACGGCAACGGCTCCCGCTTCTTCGGCGATCCTGGCCTGTTCGACCGTTGTAACATCCATGATTACGCCGCCCTTGAGCATCTGGGCAAGCTGGACATTCAGTTCGTAGCGCTTCTCGTCCACGTCGGATTTACCTCCCTGCGGGTTCCCAATAGATTTTTCTTCTTTTCCGTCCGCCCGCCCTTCAGGGTCGCGGCGGTGGCCTGCCGGCCGCCGTTCCACGCCGCAAGGATGGACGTTTTCGTGCCCATGACCGCCTCGAGCACGGAATCGTATCGGTAGATGTCGTCCCGGAATTGGACCGTTCCGTCAGGATCCACCCAGGCGGTCCAGTAGGCGATATGCACAGTGATCGGTGCCGGGAGATCCACGGCCTGGTTCCTGCCTTTGCGGATGGCAGCCAGGATCTTTTCCCGGGACCATTTCGATTCATCCTGCAAAAGATAGACCGCCAAGTCAATCGGTTTTTCCACCCGCATGCAGCCGTGGCTGAAGTCCCGGACCGTCCTTTTGAACAGGCTCCGCTGCGGCGTGTCGTGGAGATACACGTCGAACCGGTTCGGAAACATGAACTTGATATGGGACAGGGCATTGAAGGCCCCCGGTTCCTGGCGGATGCGGTACTTTTTGAACGCTTTCTCGTCGAGTTTCTCCCATTCCACCGTCTGCGGATCCACGACGGTGTCCCGCCCGATCATGATCTTCATGGCCTGCTTCTGGAGGGAAAGCGAGTCTTTCTTCAGTTTCGGCAGGTACTCCCGGAAGGCGATATTGTGGGGAATGTTCCAGTAAGGATTGATCTCCAGGTGGGTCATGCGACCCGTGAAGGCCGGCGTCCGGTATTCGATCTTCGGATCGCGGCTGTACCGTCGTCCGACGACAATCCGCATGCTGAGCGGCGCGCGCCCGTTCTCCACTGCCGTCAGGCTGAAATCGGGGATGTTGATGAACAGGAAACGGTTCCCCACCTCCTGGGGCAGCCATCGCCAGCGTTCGAGATTGAGGAGCATCGAGGCAATCCGGCGTTCCACGGGAACGTTGAGGGCCTTCAGTGTCTCCTTCTGGACGGCCCCGTCTTCCGCGAGGCCGTGGCGCCGCTGGAATCTTCGAACGGCCTGATCGAGGGCGTCGTCAAACCGGGGTTCCTCGGAGGCCATGGCCGGCGCCAGGTCGCCGCCGGCGATGAGGCGTTTTCTCAGAATCGGCACCCTCGGATCGCTCACACCTCTCTTCAGGGACTTTCCCGGCGGCAGCACCGGCCATCCCCCCGCTGCGGCTACTTTCGCATATTCGGCCGCCACTGCGACCAGGCGGTCGTATCCCGGATACTCCGGCTTGAGGACCTGCAGGTGAACGTCCACCGTCTGTGCCGTCAGGGCATCCTGCAGATAGGCCGGCCAGTCGACAAAACGCGGACGGGCCTCCCACATCCTGAACAGTCCGTTGGGATTCACGACTCCCGAGAGAAGATGGGACCCGAAGAGCATGAAGGCGTCGGTACACAGGAGATCGAATTCGGCACTCTCGGCAGGCGTCCACTTCCCGGCGTTTCGCCAAGCCGTGAGAAGACCCTGGATGGCATCGACATGATAGTCGGTGGGACTCAGCCCGTATTGACCGGCCGACCGCAACACCGCCAGAAGGCGATCCGCCTGCGGAGACGGGCCGCTTCTCAGGACCCAGGCAGGCCCGAAGGCCCGCTGGCGATAGAAATCTGCCAGGCGGGCGGAACGGCACGGAGTCTCGGCGCGGCAGAGAGGCGGAGATCCATTCGCCAGTCCGTCGAAACGGGCCTGCAGGGCCGGGCGCACGAGATCCGGCAGGGACTGGGCACTTGCAGGCCCGCCAAAAAGAAAAATCGCCAGACCCAAGGCGACAATAAAGGTAACGGGAAAACGCACGTTTTTCATGGCCGTGGCCTATGCGAAAATTCACTTTTTGTCAAGGATATCCACAATGGAAACAGGCGTCACATCTTCCCTCGGGGGAAAGGACGGCGCCCCGGGACAAAAGCCTCCCATTCTTTCCGTTGCAGCGGGCGGTGGCGAAGTCATGGACCGTCCGCCTCTGATGTGCCCAACTCCCCGAATGTCGTTGACTTTCCCGTCTCCTGTCTCTAAGATGTGCGTCCTGATGAACGATCCGGAATTCCTTTCCTCAGGCAACCGCTCATGAACCCAGCCGACCTTCGTATCGTGGAAGTCGGGCCCCGCGACGGGCTCCAGAACCTGTCCGCCTTCGTGGCGACGGACCGGAAGACAGACCTCATCCGGCGGCTGGCGGCCTGCGGCATCCGTGAGATCCAGACGGGAGCGTTCGTCAATCCCCGAGCCATTCCCCAGTTCCGGGACATGAAGGACGTCCTGGCAGGAGTCCGTAGTCTTCAGAACGACGGGGTCGTCCTGACCACGCTGGTCCCGAATCTCCAGGGAGCCCGCGACGCGGTGGCCGCCGGCGTAGACAAGCTCGACTTCTTCTTCTCTGTCAGCCGCTCTCACAACCTGAACAACGTTCGCCAGACGCCGCAAGAATCCATCGCAGCGTTGCGACAGGTTCTCGACGAATTCAAATCGAACCGCGGCCTTGCCATTCGGGTCAACCTGGCAACCGTGTTCGGATGCCCCTTCGAAGGTTATCTGGAGACGGCGGTGATTCTGAAATACGTGGAGAAAACGGCCCGGCTCGGCGTCCGTGAGATCACTCTCTGCGACACCGTCGGCTGGGGGTACCCCTCCCAGGTGGAAGCGATCCTCAAAGGCTGCCTCGCCGCTTTCCCGGAAGTCGTTTTCGGGGTGCACCTGCACAACACCCGGGGCCTGGGCCTGGCCAACGCCCTGAAGGCCTGGGAGACGGGGATCCGGGTCTTCGATTCCGCCATCGGCGGCCTGGGCGGCTGCCCCTTCGCCCCCGGGGCATCGGGAAATGTAGCCACGGAGGATCTGGTGTTCCTGTTCCAGTCCATGGGAGTTTCCACGGGAATCGACCTGGACATGGTCCTTGACACCGCCTCCTTCCTGCAGGGGATCCTCCCGGACACGCCTCTTACCAGTTCCCTCTTCCGGGCCGGCCCGCCCAGGAAGGTGCCTTTCGGAACGGAGGAAGGCGGGAAATCCGACTGCGTATCCTGACCCGGTCCCCGAGCGGGACGAACCAACACGGCCTCGGATCGCACCCGTGACTGCTTACCCGACAGAAAAACAAGGAGGTAACAGAAATGCTGAAGATCGACAGGGCAGTCCTTGTCGCCATCGACATCCAGGGAAATCTGTACCACGCCATGGACGACCGGGAGTTTCTCCTGCAGAACTGCCGGAAACTCCTCCTGGGTGTCCGGGCACTCGGAATCCCCGTGATTCTCACCGAACAGGTGAAGATCGGCGAAACGGTCCCCGAGATCCGGGAACTCCTGCCGGACCTCGATCCCATTGTGAAGGAGACCTTCAGCTGCTGGCACCATGAGCCATTCGCCGCCGCACTGAAGGCCGCCGGCCGGGAACAGGTGATTCTACTGGGGATCGAGGCCCACGTGTGCGTCTACCAGACCTGCCTGGACCTGCTCGATGCGGGGTTCGAGGTCTACCTGGCGGCCGACGCCGTGTCGTCCCGGACCGCGGCCAACCGGGAGATCGGCATCGGCCGGATGACCGCCGAGGGGGCCATCCTGGCAAGCACCGAGATGATTCTCTTCGAACTGCTGAAGACGGCGGCCCATCCGAAGGCAAAAGAACTCTTCAAACTGATCAAATAGAAACAAGAGGAGACTTCCTTCGCGCTCCGGGAAGCCCCCCTCTCAACCTTGCGTTCGCGGGATTAAATAAAGGGACATCTCCCTTATTTCTAATTCGGAACGAGGCGCTTGGCCTGTTCGTGACAAGAAATTGGGGAAGTGTCCCTTCTATTTACTGACGGGCGTTCAGACGACCTCGAGAAAAGCCCGCAGGCAAGGCGCGCAAATCCTGAGGAATGAGGCGTACTTTGTCCGTACGCCGCAATGACGAAGGATGCCGCGCAACGCAGCATCCGGGCTTTTGGCGAGGTCGTCCCACAATCAATGGCGGGACATCAGGTACTGAACCGCCTTATCCAGCCCGTCCAGCGACAGCTCGAACATCGGGAAGACCTGCCGGATGACCCCGACGGTCCAGGTGTAGCCCCACTCGTCTTCCGTCTGGGGATTCAGCCACACGGCATGCCGGAAGGTTCGGGAGAGGAACTTCAGCCGGTCGACGCTGGCCTGGTGCTCCTTCTGGTCGACATAGATGGAGCCATTGGTGTGCATCAGCTCGTAGGGAGCCATGCTGGCGTCGCCCACGAAGATCAGGCGGGTCTCCGGATCCTTCCGGATGAATTCCTCGAGGACCTCAGCCTTCCTGAACCGCTGGGGGTCCAGCCAGACCCGGCTGTACAGGGTGTTGTGGAAATAATAGATGGTCAGGTCCTTGAATTGGCTACGGGCGTAGTTGAAGAGGGTCTGGACGATGGCCACGTAGGGATCCATGGACCAGCCGCCGTTGTCGATCATGAGGATGATCTTGAGGCGGTCCTTGAGGCGGCGATCGAAGACGATGTCGATCTCGCCTCCGTTGCGCATTGTCTCGTAGATGGTCTTGTCGATGTTCACCACGTCCCGGGGCCCGGCAGGGGTCATCCGGCGCAGCTTTTTCAGGGCCTCGCCGATCTGGTTCTCCGTCAGGGGGCCTTCCTGGGAATAGTCCCGATAGCGTCGCTCCATGGCCACCTTGATGGCCGACTTGTTCCGTGAGCGTCCTCCGACCCGCATTCCTCCCGGGTGGTCCCCGGAGTTCCCCACCGGTGAGGTCCCCTTCGTGCCGATCCACCGGTTGCCTCCGTGGTGGGCCTTCGTCTGCTCCTTGAGACGGTCGAAGAAGTACCGGAGCAGCTCCTCCGGGGTCATCTGCGCCAGTTTCTCCTGTTCGATCCCCAGGGCCGCCGCGACGTCCTCGGGACTCTTCAGCCACTCCTCCAGGAGGGCCCGGGCCATCTCGGACAGCTCCGCGTCCTCCGGTTCCTGCAGGACCACCCCCCGGAAGTAGTGGGCGAACACCTGGTCGTAGGTATCGAAGTACCGCTCGCTCTTCACCAGAATCGACCGAGCGGCGGTGTAGAAGTCCTCGACGGAGCAGATAAGCCCCATCCCCAGCGCCTTCTGGAGTTTCAGAAAGGACGTGGGCTTGACGGGAACTCCCCGGTCCCGGAGGGTATAGAAGAAATCGACAAACACGTCCTGCTCCCTATGTGCGCATCCTGAGCTGCCGGCCGGCGTTCTCCAGGTCCAGGCTCTTCTTGAAGAGGACCCCCAGGTAGGGCACGTTGCCCTGCTTGAGGGACGACACCTTGAAGTCCGGGTCGGCCTTGACGGCGCGGATCCAGTTGATCAACTCCCTCGTGGCGGGGCGTTTCTCGATTCCCGTGAACTCCCGGAGGCGGTAAAATGTCGCGATGCACACCTCCGTCAGTTCCCGGTTCAGGTTCGGGAAGTGAACGTCCAGGATGAGGCGCATCATGTCCGGATCCGGAAAAGCGATGTGGTGGAAGTTGCACCGGCCCAGGAAGGGGTCCGAGAGGTCCTTCTTGGCGTTGGACGTGATGATGATGACGGGGCGGTTCAGGGCCGTGACGGTCTTGTCGACTTCGATGATGTCGAACTGCATCTGGTCGAGGACGTCCAGCATGTCGTCCTGGAAATCCGTGTCGGCCTTGTCGATCTCGTCGATGAGCAGCACCGTCCGGGCTTCTGCCGTGAAGGCCTGGCCGATCTTGCCCATCCGGATGTAATCCCCGATGTTGCTGACGTCCCGCTTCGAGTCGCCGAAGCGGCTGTCGTTGAGGCGGGTCAGCGTGTCGTACTGGTAGAGGGCCTCCACCAGTTTCATGCTGGACTTGACGTTCAGGATGATCAGCGGCATGTTCAGGGCCTCGGAGATGGCATGGGCCAGCATGGTCTTGCCCGTACCGGGCTCCCCTTTGAGGAGGAGGGGCATCTCCAGGGCCATCGAAACGTTGACGATCTTGGCCAGTTCGTCGTCGAGGACGTACTTGGACGCCCCGCGGAAAACAAAATTATTCTCGTTCATAAACGGCTCCTTCCCAGCTGAAAACGCTTAACCGGCTTCCCCTGTATTTGAATTCGCTGAAAAAAGCCACCCGGAATTGAGATCGGCCATGTGGTACCTCCTCTCCCTCGTGGCGGCGTTCTTCCCGGCGCCCTTCTTCCGCGGGGGAACCGCGAGGCGGGAGAAGCCGCTCAAGGCCTTGCCTGCCAGGGAATCCACTCGTACCACCCCTCCAGGCCCACCTTTGAGGCCCAGCGGTCGATCATGGCCCGGTCGCCGGCATGCCCCTCTCCGTACTGCCGCCGGGTCATCTCCGCCAGATCGCCGCCATCGAAGAGAAAAATCGTCTTCATGTAGGGAGCCGTCCAGTCGACGCGCAGGTGGTCCTCGAGGATCTTGAAGAAGGCGAAGTTCATCACGTTGGCGGCGAAGTGGATCCGCTTGGGCATGTATTGCCGGGCATCCGGCGTGAGCACGTTGACGGCGGAGCGCCACTGCAGGTGAAGCATCCGGGCCTGGATGGTCCGCAGCTCCGGAAGGGCGTCGTAGAGCCCCTTCTCCACCATGATGTCGGGGGGCATTCTCGTGAGCTGGAAAGCCGCCCCTTCATACCACATCACGGCCATGTCCCTGATCTTTTCCCGGCCGAAGACGGAGGAAAGGCGCCGCAGGTCCTCTTCCTCCTCCATCAGGAAGGTCATCAGGGTCCGCCGGCTGGAGACGGGGACACAACGTTCCTCTTCGGGGGCGTCGAAGAGGCGGAGGATATGGGCACAGCCGCCGGCGACAGCGTGATTGATGCCATCGTCATGACTCCTCCGATAGAGGATGCGGTGGGCCGTCTCACCCCGGCCGGCCATGGACACCGTGGCCTGGACGGGATGATTCTCCCGCTCTTCGAAACGGACGGCCGCACCGGACCGCGCACTGAGGCGTTCCAGCAGGGCGTTGACGGAATCCATCAGCAGAGGTGGCATAATGCTTGGCAATCCCCGGAAAACAGGCTAAGGATCAGGAAACGTCGGGATCATACACCGACCCCCCCGACCCCGTAAACCCCTTTCGCCATGAACAAATCCAAAACCGCAACGAATCCGCACGAACCGCCGCAAGGGCGGCGGTCCGTCTGGGGCTGGGCCCTCTATGACTGGGCAAACTCGGCCTACGCCACCACCGTCATGGCCGGTTTCCTGCCCGTCTTCTTCAAGGAATTCTGCTGCGCCGGGGCGGATCCGGTCGTCAGCACAGCCCGGCTGGGCCTGACCAACGCCGCCGCGGGCCTTGTCGCGGCCCTCCTCTTCCCCCTTCTGGGCGCCGCCGCCGACCGGGGGCGCTCCCGGAAACGGTTTCTCCTGTTTTTCATGGGCCTCGGCGCTCTCACCACGGCCTGCCTGTCCCTGGTCCAGGCCGGCCAGTGGCCGCTGGCGGCGATCCTCTACGGCCTGTCCCTCCTCGGCTTCTCCGGCGGGAACGTCTTTTACGACGCCCTGCTTCCCCTTGTCTCCAGCCGCCGGGACATGGACCGCGTGTCGGCCCTCGGATACGCCCTGGGCTACCTGGGAGGCGGGATCCTCCTGGCCGTCAACATCTGGATGACCATCGACCCCGCCCGGTTCGGACTGGCCGATCCGCTCCAGGCCGTCCGGGCCTCCTTTGTTTCCGTGGGACTCTGGTGGCTCTTTTTCTCGATCCCTCTGTTTCTCCTTGTCCGGGAACCGGCTGTCGAAAAGCGGATATCCATCGGCGGAATGCTCCGGGAAGGCTGGCAGAGCCTTGCCGGGACCATCCGGAAAATCCGCCGTTTCCCGACGATTCTCCTCTTTCTCCTGGCCTACTGGTTTTACATCGACGGCGTGGATACCATTATCCGGATGGCCGTGGACTACGGGCTTTCCCTGGGCTTCGCCTCGAAAGACCTGATCCTGGCCCTCCTGATGGCTCAGTTCATCGGATTCCCGGCAGCACTGGCCTTCGGACGCCTGGGGGACCGGATCGGCACGAAAAGGGCCATCCTGCTGGCCGTCGGCGTTTACCTCCTGGTCACCATCGGGGGAAGCCTGATGCGGACCCGGGAGGACTTCTTCATCATGGCGGCGGCCATCGGTCTCGTCCAGGGCGGGATCCAGGCCCTGAGCCGGTCCTTCTACGCCCGGATCATCCCTCCGGACCGTCCGGCCGAGTTCTTCGGCTTCTTCAACATGGTGGGGAAATTCTCCGTGATCTTCGGTCCCGCTCTCATCGGACTGGCAGGTCTCGCCGCGCGGGCGGCGGGGTTCGAGGGACCGGCGGCATCCCGGATCGGCATCCTGTCGGTGGCCCTCCTCTTCCTGGCCGGCGGTACGCTGCTGATATTCGTGGAGGAGGAGAAAGGAAGAAAGGAGGGAGCAGACCTGTGAGGACAGCCTTATCGAGGCATGAATCTCCTTTCAGGCTGACATCGGGTCGATGGAATTGACACGGCCCCCGGGACGGCTGGACTACGCTGTGTCCCTGTCCATAGGTAGAAACACGGCAATGCGTTGAGATCACGGGATAAAATATTTTCAATTCGACTTGCTTTGACCGGATCGAGGGTCTATAATCGCGTCCGTTTGCGGCTGGGGCCAAGCGCCCCGGACGCCCCCCACCCAACTTCAAACCAAGGAAAGGAGAAATGATAAATGAAGAAGACCTGGACCCTGCTGTTGGTCATGGTTGTCTCGATGGCTTTCCTGGTCTCGCCCTGCCTGGCGAAGACACAGTGGAACGCCAACTCCGTCTGGCCCCCGAAGAACGAGCACAGTATCGGCCTGACCGAGTTTGCCGCCAAGGTGAAAACCGCCACAAACGGAGACCTGGAATTGATGGTTCAGAGTGGCGGCGCCCTCGGATACAAGGGCCCGGAGCTCCTGAAGGTCGTCCGTGACGGGCTGGTTCCCGTCTCCGACATGCTGATCAGCGGCGTGGCCGGCGATGAAAAGGTCTTCCAGATCGTGACCCTTCCCTTCCTCGTCCGCAACTTCGACGAGCTCAAGATTCTCCTCGACGTTTCCCGGCCCCATTTCGACAAGGCAGCCCAGAAATGGAACCAGAAGATCCTCTACATCGCCCCCTGGCCCGGCGCAGGCCTCTGGACCAAGAAGAAGGTGACGAGCCTCGCCGACATGAAGGGCCTCAAGGTGAGAACCTATGACAAGAACGGCGCCCTCGTGATGGAAGCCGTCGGCGCCACGCCCCTGGCCCTCCCCTTCAGCGAGGTTTACACGTCGCTGCAGACGGGCGTGATCGACTCGGTCATGACCTCGACCCCCACGGCCGTGGACGGCAAATTCTGGGAAGTGCTGAAGTACTTCGAGCCCCTCAACATCACCATCGCCACCAACATGGTCACCGTGAACCTCAAGGCCTTCCAGAAACTCCCGAAGGCCCAGCAGGACGCCCTCGTGAAGGCGGGCAAGGAGATGGAGGCGATCATGTGGGCCAAGGTCAGGAAGTGGGACAAGAACATGGAGGCGATCAGCAACAAGAACGGCATTCAGACGGTGAAGCCCACGAAGAAGCAGATCGCCGAGCTCGAGAAGATTACGGAAGGCATCCGGGCCGACTGGCTGAAAAGCGCACCGGCGGACGCCAAGAAGATCTACGCCGATTTCATGAAGAAGGTGAAGCGGTAAGGAAAGCACTTCGGCAAGGTTGAAGCCGGGGGAGCCCGGGGGCCAGATCCCCGGGTCCCCCGGCATTTTTTCAGGCACTCCTGCCGGGGTTTCCCAATTTTTCCCCTGGAGAAACACACTTGAAAAAGCTGATCAAGGTTTTGGACGGCCTCTCCGGCGCCGGCGGCTGGCTGGCGGGCATTTTCATGGCGATCGCCCTGCTTCTGGTCATAGGCGAGATCGTCACCAGGAGTTTCTTTTCCGGAACCCTCTACGTTACCGACGAGTACTCGGGCTACCTGATGGCCATGCTGACCTTCACCGGGCTTGCCTACACGCTCCGTGAGCGGGGACACATCCGGATGATGTTTCTTCCCCATGTCATCAAGGGCCGGGCCCACATCATCTTCAACATGGTCTGCTTCCTCGTGGGCTTCCTGTTCTGCGCGGCCCTGACGATGTACACGTGGGAGTTCTTCTGGGACTCCGTCGTCAGCGAGTCCCGGTCGATGCAGATCTCCGAGACGTACCTGGCAATTCCGGAGGCGTTCCTGCCCCTCGGCTCCCTGCTCATGACACTCCAGTTTCTGGCGGAGTTCCTGAAGGGCCTGCTGGCACTGAGGCAGGACACGGAGGGGATCCGTATCCTGGAAGAGGCCGACGACCTCGGCCGATAGCTCGAACCCCATCCCCGTTTCCCTTCACCCCATGGAGAACGGCAACGGGTCTTTCCACATGGAAGGGCGGCTCTCCGCCACGGAGTAGAAACAAATGCAACCTGACCTCGGACCCGTTTCGGCAACGATCATCGGGCTCCTTATCCTGTTCCTGGGAGGCTCCGTCTGGATCGGCATCTCCCTGTTCATCGTCGGAATCGGCGGCTTTTTCTTTTTCAGTGACGTGTCCTTCGGGTCCATCATCGCCAACGTGGCCTGGAACAACACCAGCGGCTCGGCCATGATGGCCCTGCCCTTTTTCATCTGGATGGGGGAGATCCTCTTCCGGAGCCGGATCTCGGCGGACCTTTTCCGGGGCCTGGCTCCCTGGATGGACGCCATCCCGGGGCGGCTCATCCACGTGAACGTCCTCGCCTGCACCTTCTTCGCCGCTGTCAGCGGCTCCTCGGCGGCGACGACGGCCACCGTCGGGAAGATCACCGTCCCGGAGCTGGAAAAGCGCAACTACGACCACGACCTCTCCATCGGCTCGCTCGCCGGGGCGGGAACACTGGGGTTCCTGATCCCCCCGAGTATGGTCATGCTCGTCTACGGCATCATCGGCGATGTCAGCATCGGGAAGCTCTTCATCGCAGGCTTCATCCCCGGCCTGATGATCGTCCTTCTGTTCTGCGGATACATCTTCATCCGTTGCCTGATCAACCCCGCACTGGCGCCGCGGGCGGAAGACCACTACACATGGAAAGACCGTCTCCAGGCCATCCCGGCCATCGCCCCCGTCGTGCTTCTCGTGTTCCTCGTGCTGGGAAGCATTTACCTGGGCTGGGCCACCCCGACCGAGGCCGGAGGCGTGGGAGTCGTGGGGGCGCTGTTTTTCGCCGCTGTCACCCGGAGCCTTTCCTGGCAGGTTTTCAAGACAAGCATGATCAACTCGATAAAGACGAGCTGCATGATCATGCTCATCGTTATGGGCGCTTCCTATCTCTCGAATGTCTTCGGTTTCCTGGGGATTACGCGGGCCCTGACGGAGTACGTCGTCTCGATGCAGCTCTCTCCTTACATGCTCATCGTCATCCTGACCGTCCTCTACCTGTTCCTGGGCTGCCTCATCGACGGGTTCTCCATGATCGTCATGACGGCGCCGCTGGTTCTTCCCCTGGTGGAGGCGGCCGGGTTCGACCTCGTATGGTTCGGCATCTACCTGGTTGTCATGATTGAACTGGCGCAGGTGACACCGCCCGTGGGCTTCAACCTCTTCGTCATCAGCGGGCTCAACAACGACAGCCTCTTCCGCATCGCCAGGGCGGCCTTCCCCTTCTTCCTGCTCATGGTCGTGGCGACGGTGCTGCTCACGGTATTCCCCGACATCGCCCTTTACCTGCCCAACCGGATGAAATGAGCAAGGAGACGCCCCGATGAAGAGCATCGACCTCAACTGCGACATGGGAGAGAGCTTCGGCGCCTACACCCTCGGCATGGATGCCGAGGCGATCCGGCATATCACCTCGGCAAACGTCGCCTGCGGGTTCCACGCCGGCGACGCCCGGGTCATGTATGAGACCGTCCGGCTGGCGGAGAAAAACGGCGTAGCCGTGGGCGCCCACCCGGGATATCCGGACCTCGCCGGCTTCGGCCGCCGGAAGATGGATTGCACGCCCGAGGAGATTCGCGACTACGTGATCTACCAGGTCGGGGCACTCCGGGCCTTCTGCGACGCTCACGGCATGGCGCTCCAGCACGTGAAGCCCCACGGGAGCCTTTACAACGACAGCGTCGGGAACGAGTCCATGCTTCGCGCCCTGATCGGGGCCGTCGCCCGGGTGGACCGCAGCCTCATCTACCTGGCCCTTGGCGGGGCCCAAGCGCCGCTGGTAAAACGAATCGCCGGAGAGGCTGGCATCCGGGTCGCCTTCGAGGCCTTCCCGGACCGGGCCTATACGCCCGAAGGAAAACTGGCCCCCCGGAAGTCGCCCGGCGCCGTCATCGAGGATCCGGAGGAAGCGGCGGCGCGGGCGCTCCTGATGGCAAAAGAAGGAAAAGTGATCGCCACGGACGGGACAATCCTTACGATGGAGATCCACACGCTCTGCGTCCACGGCGACAACCCCGCAGCCGTAGCCCTCGTGAAACGGATCCGTTCCGTCCTCGAGAAAGACCGGATCCGGGTCGTTTCCCTGGGAACCTTCATCCGTCCGCAAGGAAGGTGAATTCGTCTATGGCTACCACCCTGCCGTTCGACAAACCCCGACTGCGGCACAGCGGCGACATGGCCCTCCTGGTGGAATACGGCGACGCGATCGATCCCGCGATCAACGAAAAGGTCCGGGCCGTCACGACCCTGCTCAAGCGGAATCTCCCCGAGGGCGTCCTGGCCGTCGTCCCCGCCTACCGTTCCCTGTCCCTCCTCTACGACCCCCTGCGGACTTCTCCGGATCGTCTGTCGAAGGTCCTGGACGAACTGGAGGGGCATCTTCGGGAGGTGGAGATCCCGCCGCCCCGAGTCGTTGAGATCCCGGTCTGCTACGGAGGCGAGCACGGACCCGATATCCATGTCGTTGCGGAGCACAATGGGCTGACCCCGGAGGAGGTCATCGCCATCCACTCCGGAACGGACTACCCGATTTATATGATCGGCTTCACTCCCGGCTTCTGCTACCTGGGCGGGCTCGACGGACGGATTGCCACGCCGCGCCGGGAAACGCCCCGGACGCTCCTCCCCGGCGGTTCCGTAGGCATCGCCGAGGCCCAGACGGGCATCTACCCGGTGGACAGCCCCGGGGGATGGCAGATCATCGGCCGGACACCGCTCCGGCTTTTCGCCCCGGAGCGGGAAATGCCCTTTCTCTACGAGGCGGGAGAACGCATCCGCTTCGTCCCGATTCCCGAAGCGGAATTCGACCGGATCCACCAGGAGGAAAAAAGCTGATGGATGCCTTCCGCGTGCTCTCACCGGGTTCCCTGACCACGGTCCAGGACGCTGGACGCTACAGCTTCATCGACCGCGGCGTCCCTCCATCGGGTGCATTGGACGGTTTCTCCTACCGCATCGCCAATCTCCTGGCCGGGAATCCCGTCGAGGCGGCCGTCCTGGAGATAACGCTGCAGGGTCCCGTTCTGGAGGTCCTCTGCGAAGCCGACGTGGCCCTGGCCGGGGCCGACATGGCCGCGACGCTCAATGACAAGTCGATGTCGCCATGGCGCTCCTTCCGGGTGAATCGGGGGGATGTCCTCCGGTTCCATTTCGCCACAAGCGGCTGCCGGACCTACCTTGCCGTCTCGGGAGGATTTGACGTTCCCGTTGTCATGGGAAGCCGCGCCACCTGCCTCAAGGCGAGGATCGGCGGTGTCGAGGGAAGGGCGCTGAGAAAGGACGACATCCTCCAGCGTGGAGCGGCCGATCTCCTGGCAGCGCAGCGGCGGCTCCCGTATCGCTGGATCCCGACATACCGGACCGACATCGTCCTGAAGGCCCTGCCCGGACCCCAGGAAGAGGCCTTTCGCTCCGGGCTGGAGGTCTTTTTCGACGCCGACTACACCGTGACATCCGAAGCGGACCGCATGGGATACCGCCTCCAGGGAACTCCCATCCATCATGACGCGGGATTCCCCCAGAGCATCATCTCGGAGCCGGTCATCCCGGGCAACGTCCAGTTACCCGCCGACGGACAGCCGATCATCCTCCTCGTGGAGCAGACGACGGGGGGTTACACGAAAATCGCAACGGTGATCTCGACGGACCTCTCGAAGGTCGCCCAGGCAATGCCGGGCAACCGGATCTGGTTCAAGAAGGTGACCTTGGAAGAGGCCCATACCCTCTACCGGAACGAGGCAGCCCGACTTCGGGAAATCGAGGCGTTTTTCAGCGGTACATCCGATCCCCGATCCGCAGGGACGTGACGTAGAAGATCTCGCAGGCCCCCCGGTCCGTATCCTCACGGGTAAGGCTCGTCTTGAGCCGGACGGTCTGTCCCTCGATGAGTCCCTCGCCGTTCACCAGGTACCCCTCGAGAACAATGCGATCCTTGACGCTCACATCGCGGTCGATGGCCCGGAAGAGGTTCCCTGTCGCCGGGATGAGATGGTTGTTGGACCCGTGGGACATGACGTATTCGAAGCTCACGGGCGGGTCGTCCCCCTTGATCCGGAACCAGGCGAGGCGGGTGTTGTCGTGCTTGATCTGCAGGCGTTTTGCGATGTCCGGGTCCGTGAGGCGGCCCCAGACGAGTGCCAGGTCGAAAGGCATCACCTCGGCGCCCCATCCGGACGTGTACTTTCTTTTCGAGGCGACGACGGCGGCGATTCGATATTGGGCCACGGGAACCAGGTCCACGAAGCCGGCCTTCAGCTTGATGCGGATTTTGTCCAGTGGCGGGGGGGAGTCCTGGATGGGGTCGGCCTTGACGTCGATGGCCGGCAGGGTGGTCGTGACGGACGACACCTTCTCCCCGCAGCCGGCGAAGAGAAACACCGCCAGGAGGATCAGCCACCCGGATGCCCGGCAGATCCGGCGGGCGCCTGGCGTAAAGGGACGCATGGGAGGGTGAGATCCGGCCATCGGCAGTCTATTTTTTCCAGATGAACCGTTCCTCCTCCACCGTCGCCGGATCCACGCCCAAGGCTTCCAGTTCCTTCAGGGCGGACTCCATCATGGGAGGCGGACCGCAGAGGTAAAAGGCGGCTTCCCGCGTCGCCCCGTGCCGTTTCAGGGTGTCGGCGCTCAACCGACCCTTTTCGTAGAGAAGCTGCGGGGCCTGCCCGTCGAAGTAGCCTCCAACGTCATCCTCCCTGCTCAGGCAGTGGATCACCGTGAGATCGAGATCGCGGGTCATCTCGCGGATTTCATCCCGGCAGAAGGCGTCGGACAGCGTTTTGTTGCCCCAGAAAAGCAGGACCCGGTTCCTCGCCTTGCCGTTCCGGAAATGGCGAAGGACGCTTAGGAACGGCGTGACGCCCACCCCCCCGGCAATCATGACGATCTCGGGCTTCTCGTCGATGCCCTTGCAGAAAACGCCGAGCGGCCCCATGACTTTCACGGACGTCCCCGGCTTCAGGTCGGGAATGGCGGAGGTGAACGCCCCCTCCTTCTTGATGGTCAGGCGCAGCAGCGAATCCTCGGGGGCAGCGGAGATGGTGAACGGATGGGGCTCGCTCCAGCCATCAGGCCCCGGGATCCGGATGGAGGCGAACTGGCCGGCCCGTCGGACGGAGAACTTTTCATCCGCCCCCTCCAGGAAGACCGAGTTCACGTCGTGATTTTCCGGGACCACCCGGACCACCTTCCAGATATTCTTTTCTTCCTTCCCGGCTTCAGTTGTCGTCATCTCAAGACCTCCTCGCTGATCTCGTGATGACATCCGTACCATATTTCCCGCCTGGGCTCCCCGGTTTTTTCTCACTGCCACGTTTCCACCGATGCATTCTTCCGCCTTGACGAGCGAATCCAATCAACTCTATTACTATCGAAACGAAAAGAATCGATCCTCCCGACGGCATCCGACGGTCTTTCCCAAACCCATCAACAGGGACCAGGCCCGATGGAACGGCAGGCAATTCTCCAAAATAAATCCGTCCAGGGCACGGCCCCGAGGCTGTCGCCCACCCTTGAGAAAATCCCCTTCCCGGTAAGTCCCATCATTCATTCCGCACTGCGGGCAATCTATGCCGGCGGCATCAAATCCAAGTGGCTGTCCGACGCCCATGGCCATCCGTATTATCCGTATGAAACCAGGGCGGGAAACATCGTTTTCTATTATGAGCCGCCGCCCGATTATTCCGACCGCTTCCATCCGACCATCGCCCTGTACTACACGCCCCGCCTCGATTTCATCTACTCGGGACGGCTGAGAAACACCGTCCGCAGCCTGTCCGTGGAGTCCGCGGACGTCCTGATGATCCTGATGTCCTCCATCGCCCGCCTGGACGATCCCCGAACGGGGATTGCACGCATTTCGCCGGAGGAGATCGCCGGCATGAGGAATATCCGCCTTCGCCGCGGCAAGGCGAAGAATCTCCTCGAGGACCTGAAGACGGAGGTTCTGCGTCTTGCGGACCTTCGCCTGTTCATGACCTGGAAGGACTATCAGACCGGCGGCACGGTCACCTTCGGCAGGGAGAGGCCGGACCGCCTGCTGGACCTTCTGGACGTGGAGTATCGGAACCGGAACCGCGGCGGGACCGTGTTCCGGTTCCGCTGTGGCCAGGCCCTGTCCCACTTCCTGAACGTGGAGGGACTGTTCTGGATCGGCTATTACAGCAAGGCCCTTCTCCACCTGAACCCTTACCAGGAGGCCTTTGCAAAGAAGCTGGGTACGTACTGGACCCTGATCGGAACGGTCGCTGGGAAGAAAGGTGGACTGCCCCGGGCCACCCCCCGGAGCGTCCTCGATTTCTGCGGAGAAGACGTGAACTGGCGCAATCCGGGTCATACGGTGGACGCCTTTTTCAAAGCCCATGAGAGGCTCATGCAGATCGGGATCGTCGAGGCGGACGATCTGCGGGAACCCGTCAGCCGGACGAGAGGCTACATGGCGGAGTGGCTGGAGACGCCCATAACCGTGAAGCTCTCGGAGAAACTATGGAAGCCGGCGCAGAGGATCCATTCGAAGCAGCACAGGAGGTTCTCTCCGCCGGTCAGGAAACTTGAGAAACCGATCAGGACCTCGGGCATCCCCGGTGAGGCAGGCATGCTGGTCACGCAGCCATCGCTGGTGAAGGAACTGCGCGCCCGCCTTCATCTTCGCCAGGCGGACCTGGCAAAAGAGATTGGAATCACCCGCCAGACCCTCTCGCGCTATGAGCGCGGTCTTTCCAGGGTTCCGGAACCTCGCTCGGAAAAGATCCTCGCTGTATTCACGCGCATCGCGGCGCGGCACGAGAGCCGCTGACAGGCGACCCCAACCCATCCCCCACGGAAGCGACACCCATCTCCGAGGAATGCACCCTCGGACATCACGCCGACATCACGATTCCTCTACCTCTCCCGCGAGCTAACACGGCTAAATAAAATAAGCGGGACCGGTGGCTGATCGACCATCTGCTATACGTCATCCAACCCATAAATCACCGCAGGAGGCGGACCCGGACATGGAACGGACGCAGAGAATCAAGGACCTGCAGGCAAGAATGGCCGCGCGGGATTGCGACGCGGCACTGATCGGCTATTCCAGAAACGTCCTCTACTACACGGGTACGGCGCAGCCCTCCTGGCTGGTCATCATCCCCGGCAACTACACGCTGTACATCCGGAGCGGACTGGACTTCGCCCTGAACGACGTCTTCATCCCGCGGGAAAAAGTCCGGGAGGAGCGGCGCCTCGAACGGATCGGCGAGGCCCTGTCCACACAAGTGCAGGGAAGCGCCAGGCGCCTCGGTGTGGAGATGGACATCCTGACGGCGGAACAGTTCCGGCAGATCGGGAAATGCTTCCCCGGCTTCGAGCCGGTCGACGTCTCCGCCCTGCCGCTGGATCAGAGAAAGAAGAAAGAGCCGGCCGAGATCGAGAAGCTCCGGAAGGCCTGCGGGGCCATCCATGCGGGCCACGAGGCGGTGCTGTCCACCCTGAAGGAGGGGATCACGGAGCTGGAGCTGGCCGCCGCAGTTGAAAACGCCCACCGCCTGGCGGGCCACGAGGGGATTTTTTTCATCCGCCAGCCCGATTTCTTCATGAGCCGGGGCCCCATCAGCTCGGGTCCCAACCTTTTCCGGATCAGCGGCGTCGTCTATACCATCACGGGGGTCGGCTTGAGTCCTGCCGTGCCGGCGGGGCCTTCGAGGAGGAAAATCGAGGCGGGCGATATTGTGATCGTGGATATCCCCACCCTGGTCGACGGTTACCACGCGGATCAGACGCGCACCTATTGCCTGGGGAAGGCCGGAGAAGAGATCCACTCCCTGTACGACGACCTCCGCTCTATCGCCGACCACCTGATCGCCGCCATCCGTCCGGGGATCGCCTGCACCGAGATATACCGTCTCGCTGTCGAAAAGGCCGGTGAATTGGGACGCCGGGAGACGTTTCAGCACTTCGGAGGCGGGAAGATTTCCCGGATTATCGGGCACGGCATCGGCCTTGAATTGAACGAGCCACCCATCCTGTCCGGCTACGATTCCTCTCCCCTCGAGGAAGGCCAGGTCGTCGCTCTGGACCTTCACATGCTTGACGAGGCGCTGGGTGTCGTCAAACTGGAGGACATGATTCACATCCGGGCGAAACGGAATGAAATCCTGACCCCGACGCCCCGGATTCTCTTTGAAGTGTAGACCGCCGAATGGCGGATCGTCATGATCTCTTCAATCCACGGAAAGGAGGTATGTCCATGCAGTTTCTGGAAGCAAGCAGGGAGCAGGGAATTGTGACCGTAACCTTGAGCCGGGGGAAGGTGAACGCCCTCAACGAATCCGTCATCGACGAAATGACCGCCTGTATCCGTGATCTGGCCGTGGATCCCGCAGTCCGGGCCGTGATTCTGACGGGGCAGGGGAAGTTCTTCACCTACGGTTTCGACATTCCCGAATTCCTGGAGTACGGAAAGGAAGATTTCCTCCGCTACCTGACGAAATTCACCAATTTCTATGGCGCATTGTTCCTGTACCCCAAGCCCGTCGTGGCGGCCCTCAACGGGCACACAATGGCGGGAGGATGCATGATCGCCATCGCCTGCGACTACCGGATCATGGTCACGGGAAAGGCGAGGATTTCCCTCAACGAGATCAATTTCGGCTCTTCGCTTTTCGCGGGGAGCGTCGAGATTATGAAGATGTGGCTGGGGCAGAAGAACGCGGAGATCGCCGTCTACACGGGCGCCCTGTATTCCGCCGAGGAAGCCCTTGGGCTCGGTCTCATCCATGAAGTAGCCGCGGAGGAGGACCTGGTGCCGCGGGCAAGGAGAATCGCGGAGGAATTCGCCGCCAAGGACGGCGCCGCATTCGGCAGCATCAAGAAGCTGCTCCGGGGACCGCTGGCGGAGCGGATCCGGGAACGGGAGCGGGCCTCCCTCCTGGAGTTCGTCGACATCTGGTACTCGGAAAAGACGTGGAATCTGCTCAAGGAGAAGCAGATCCGCTCCTGACAAGCTGTTGAACGAGGGCGGCTTGAGTCCCGCAACGAAGCGGTTTGTTTGGGGCGCGGGAGCAGATTGAAATCTGCCCCGAATCCCGGATCTTACGACGACCTCGCAAAAAGCCCGCAGGCAAGGCACGCAAATCCCGAGGAGTGAGGCGTACTCTTTCTGTACGCCGCAGCGACGAAGGATGAAGCGCAACGCGGCATCCGGGCTTTTTCCGGGGTCGTCTTCAGGCGAGCAATTGTCCTGACTGTATGAGTTCCTGATCCTCCGTGTCGATGATCCGGACGATGTCGGCGTTCATGCGGGCCTTCATGATCGCATAGATCGCACGCTTCTTGTTGAGGCCCTTCGCGAAGCTCAATGCCTCCCCGTCCAGCGAGCCGACCGGGCAGGCCTTGCTGACGATGTGGTGCGCCTCGCATTCCGCCGCGGTCAGCCGCTTTCCCAGGTAATACATTTCATCGAGCTTGTACCTGGGGATGGCCTTTTTCATGATGGCCACCATACCCGGCCAGAAGGGGATCCCGATATCCACCTCGGGAAAGCAGAAAAAGCCCCGGTCGGATCTCATGAACCGGAAGTCGAAACAGCAGCACAGGATCGCCCCGCCGGCGTATGTGTGGCCGTTCATGACGGCAATCGTGGGCATGGGATAGAGAAGAAGGCGCTTCAGGAGAACGTCGAGGGCAACAAAAAACTGTGCCGCCGTCGGGAGGTCGTTCCTGCCGACGACCCCCATGATCCATTCAATATCGATCCCGTTGGAGAAAATTTTCTCATGGGCAGAGCGGAGAATGAGGGCATTTGCTTCCGTTTTCTGCTCGATCTCGTCCAGGACCGCCAGAAATTCCTGGACAAACGACAAGTTGATGCGGTTTTCGCCGTCATTCATGGTGAGAACTGCAACCGTCCCGTCAAGAGTGTACTCAAATCCGGCCATTCTTAATCCTCCCGTGCAATCGGAAGGGGACCACCCTCCCGGGCGATCCCCTCCGTAGTCTCCATATGGTATTGCAGCTTCAGAATCCCGATCCGCCGGCATGCACGGCCGCAGATCCTTTACAACGCCGCCTCTGCAACCTGGATGGCGGTCAGGTCCTCCATCTTGATGATCCGGGCCCGGCCGAAGACCTGGGGCAGGAAATTCCGGCAGTAATACTGCACCGTCGCCACCTTGCCCTGGTAAAAGTCGGCGTCCGGCCCCGCCACCCCGCCTTCCAGCCTGGTCTGGGCGATCATCCCCTGCTCCAGGAGCAGATGGGCAATGGCCACCTCGGACATGCAGTCGAGAAACCGCGTCGAGGTCAGCGGGATCAGGTCCAGCTTCCCCTCCCCAAAATACCGGCCATAGTCCAGGACCAGCCCGACCAGCGTCTCCAGGGCCTCCTTCAGGATCGGGAGCTCCCGGGCGAACGTCGCGTCCTTTTCATGGTCCTTGATGAACGCCGTCACTTCCTCGGCCCAGATCCGGAAGACCGCACCGCCGCCCATGTTCAGCTTGCGCCCCACCAGGTCCGCGGACTGGATGAAATTCGTGCCGTCCCAGATGGAGAAGATCTTGCAGTCCCTGGTGTACTGCTCGATCGGGTATTCTTTCGTGAACCCGTAACCCCCGAGAACCTGGATTCCGTCCCGGCCCATCTCGAAGATCCGGTCCGAGCAGTACGCCTTGACCAGCGGGGTGAACAGCTCCAGGCGGCCCTTCGCCTTCCTTTTCTGATCCTCATCCGTGCAGTTCTTCGCGAGGTCCTCCATGAGGTAGGTTTTGTAGACCAGCGCACGCATTCCCTCCGTGAGGGATTTCAGGTTCAGGAGCATCCGGCGGATATCGGCGTGCTCGACGATCCGGATCCGATCGCCGCCCATGGCGAACCGCGTCCCCTGGACACGCTCCCTGGCGTACGCCAGGACGTTCGCGTAGATGTTCGCACCGAAGGCCACCGATTCCAGCCCGACGGCCATCCGGGCCCCGTTGACCATCTGGAACATGTATGCCAGCCCCTTGCCGGCCTCCCCGACCAGATGGGCGCGGCACTGCCCGTTCTCCCCGAAATTCAGGACGCACGTCGCCGAGCCGTTGAGACCCATCTTGTGCTCGATGCCGATGCAGGCCACGTCGTTCGGTTCGCCCAGCGTCCCGTCCTCGTTCACCCAGATCTTGGGCACGACGAAGAGGGAGACGCCCTTCGCCCCCGTCGGCGCCCCTTCGATCCGGGCAATGACAAGATGAACGATGTTCTCGGTCAGGTCGTGCTCGCCGGAGGTGATGAAGATTTTCGTCCCCTGGATTTTATAATATTTCCCGTCGGGTGTTGCCTTCGTGGCCACCATGTGGGCATCGGAGCCCACCGACGGTTCCGTCAGGCACATGCTCCCGCCCCAGGTGCCGTCGTACATCTTCGCACAGAAAAGATCCCGGAGTTCCTGCGAGCCGAAGTTCTCGATCATGAACCCGTTACCCGGCCCCAGTCCTGCGAAGCAGCCGAAGGAGAAATTGGCGCTGATAAAGAACTCCATCGCCGCCTCGGCAACGAGCAGCGGCAGTCCCTGGCCGCCATAATCCGGCTTCATCGCCAGTGCAAACCAGGAGCCTTCCTGGAAAACCCGCCAGGCGTGCTTGAAGGATTCGGGCGTCGAGACCTTGCCCCGGTCAAAACTGCACCCCTGCCGGTCTCCGTCCTGGAACGACGGTGCGATGTCATTGGCGGCGATCTTCTGCGCCTGGTCGAGGATCATGTCGAAATCCTCCACCGTGAATCCCCGATAGGGTTCCAATTCCAGAAGCTGTTCAACACCCAGGTGTTCCTTCAGGACAAACTTCACGTCCCGGTCATCCCGTTTGTAAAAATTCTGTCCCATGCAATCCTCCACTACAATCGACACATTCGATGAATGAAACGCCGCCCTTCGTGAATGACCCCGGACGGCGCAGAAAGATTCTCACCCCGGCCTTCCAGGGCGCGGAAGCGATCCGGTCACTTTTCCTGCAGGCTCGATTTTATATGCGACCGGATTTTTCTCTGGAAGAGCCTCCTCAACAAATAACCGCGTGTGTATTCCGCTGCTTTTGACAGTTCGATGGATATTTCCATGTTCTCTTTCAGGCTTCTGTCCCGGACAATCTTTCCCCGGATCGCGAATTCCTGATCGATCATCCTGTCGCCCAGTTTCACGTATTCGACGAAGTCGTCCCAGCAGTTCTCGAACTGCAGGATTCTTTTCAGGACATCCTTTCCCCACAGGACGTCTTCATGGTTGTAAAGCTCCCTGCCCTCGTCCTGAATGTAGGGCATGATCAGCCCCATCTTTTCCGCTTTTTTCAGTTCCTCCGCCGTCAGCCCCGTCTGCACCAGGAATTCCGTCCGGTTCATCATCCGGCTGTCGACGGCGTTCGCCGGGGGATTGAAGATTACGTCCTCCACGGACTCGGCATCCTGCAGGCTCAGGCCGCTGTCCATCCTTCTCAGGATGTTCTTGATAATCGACAGGGGGAAGTGCCGGTTTTCCTGCAGGTAAAGGATGGTCTGCAGCTTCTGGACACAACTCTCGTCGTAATGGGAAAGCAGCTTGCCGACCTTTTCGGGAGCGGGCAACAAGCCGTGTCCGGCATAGTATCGAATGGTGGATATGGGCACCCCTGTCATCTTCGACAGCTCACCAATTCTTAATCCCATATCGATTCCCCCTTCTCTGAATGGATTCCGGCCCGCTCCATATCCGACTTCCCTTTCCCAAATCAAGGATTCCCGGCATCACCGGGACGCGGTCCGTCCTATTTGGCCTTCCTGGCCGCAATCTCCTCGTCCCGCAGTACCCGGCGCAGGATCTTGCCGACGGCCGTCTGCGGCAGGGCCTGCCGGAACTCGACATATTTCGGAACTTTGTATGCGGCAAGCTTCTCCTTGCAGAAATTGACGATTTCCTTCTCCGTGGCCGTTTCGCCCGGCTTCAGGACCACAAAGGCCTTCACCGTTTCGCCGCGGTACGTGTCCGGGATCCCGACGACGCAGGCGGCCTGCACCTTGGGGTGCTGATAAAGGACTTCGTCCACTTCCCGGGGATAAATGTTGTATCCGCCGGCAATGATGACGTCCTTCTTCCGGTCGACGATGAACAGGTACCCCTCTTCGTCCAGGTAGCCGATATCCCCCGTCGAGAGCCACCCGTCCCGGATGACCTCGGCCGTTGCCTCGGGATTGTTGTAATATTCCTTCGTAACCTGGGGTCCCTTGAGCAGGATTTCTCCGGCCTCGCCCAGTTTCAGGTCCTTTGTCCCCGTATCGAGATCGACGATGCGGCAGTCCGTCTCCGGCAGCGGAAGTCCCACGCTCCCGAGCTTTGACTTTCCCCGCCAGGGATTGAACGTGGCCAGCGCCGAGGTCTCGGAGAGCCCGTACAGTTCAACGATCGCCGAGCCGGTGAGCGCTTCCCACTGGTGGATTGTCTCCAGTGCGACCGGAGCGGCCCCGGAAAAGCAGCCCTTGATGAAATTCATCTTCGTGGAGGTGAATTTCGGGTGGTTCAGGAGCCCCACGAACATCGTGGGAACGCCGCCGAACAGGGTGGGCTTGAAGCGCAGGGTCAATTCGCAGATGACGTCGGGAGTGGGCCGGGGAACGAGGATATTGGTCCATCCCCTCAGGATGGCGTTGTTCATCATGTCGGTATAGCCGGCGACATGGAAAAAAGGCAGAACGGCCAGCAGCCGCTCCGCTCCGTCTTCCGTATCGAACAGCCAGGCCTTGAACTGCTGGGCGGCGATGCTGGAGTTGGCGTGGCTGAGGACGACGGCCTTGGAGACGCCCGTCGTTCCGCCCGTGAAGATAAAGGCTGCCGGGTCGTCGAAGTCGACTTTCGTGTCCGGGGGCGACGAAGCAGGACCGGCCAAGAGGGCGCTGAACTCGTAGACACCGCTCTCCGGCGGGATATCGAAATGCAGGGCGGCGACTTCCTTGACCATGGGATCGTCGCCGCGGTCGGCCGGCAGGTAGTCCCGTGCATGGCAGACGACAACCTTTTCGATCCGGGTCTTGCCCTTCAGGGAGAGCACCGTCGGAACGAAGAGATCCATGGAGATCGCCATGCGCGCCCCGGAATCGTTGAGGTTGTGCTCCAGTTCCGCGGGTGTGTAGAGCGGGTTGTTCATCACCGCCACGGCCCCCAGGCGGAACAGGGCATAGGTGGCGATGACCATCTGCGGAATGTTGGGAAGAATGAGTGCGACCTTGTCGTTCTTTTTGACGCCCAGGCCGGCCAAGGCGGCGGCAAACCGATCGACGCTTTCGTCCAGTTCCCGATATGTGATTTCTTTCCCCATTAAAATCAGTGCGATGTGATCCGGAAAACGCGACGCCGTCCTTTTCAGAACGGCACCCATGGTGATCTTCTCGATGTTCAATGTTGGTGAAACGCCTGCCATGTAAGCCTTGTGCCAGATTCTGTCTTCCATGTTTATTCCTTTCTCACCCATCAGATCGCTTTCGCGGGCCAAAGATGAATTAAAAAAACTCCCCTCCTGTATCGTCCTACCCGGCGTTCTGCGAGGTCATCTCCACCATGCACATCGCCTGGTTCCGGTCTTCCAGCATGACCGCATCTTCGAGGCTGAGTCCGCCGGTGTTCCGGTTGAGGGCTTCCTTGGTCAGCCGCAGCCCGATCGGCGATTTCCCCGCCATGGTCTGCGCCATCTTCATGGCCTCCTCCATCAGGAGGTCCTTCTCGACGACCGCCTGGACAAATCCTATCCGATACGCCTCATCCGCACTGAATTTGTCTCCCGTCATCAGGTACCGCGCTGCATTCCCGGCTCCCACGATGCGGGGGAAAAGCCAGGAGGACCCCATATCCGCGCCGCCGGTGCCGATATTGATGTAGGCGGCGATGAATTTGGCCTGCGGGGTTGCAATCCTGACGTCGCAGGCCATCGCGATGGACAGCCCCGCCCCCGCCGCCCCCCCGTTGATGGCACCGATAATCGGCTGCGGGCAGCGTCTCATGAAAAGGATAAAATCGGAAAACAGCTTCTGAAATTCATAGACGGCTTTGGGCTTGAACCCGCCCGGGGGAATGAAATTCGCGAGATCATTCATGTCCATGCCGGCGTTGAATGCCTTGCCGGCCCCGGTGACGACGATCACCCGGGTGTCATGGTCGCGGAACCGGTCATGGAAAAAATCCCTGAATTCGTTGATCATGACGTAGTTCATGGCATTCATGGCTTCGGGACGGTTGAAGGTCAGGATCCCGACGGGACCTTCCCTCACGAACTGAATCGTTTCATAACTCATCATCGACCTCCTCATACAAGTTCATGCGCAGTCGCATGTATCGTTCTCCATTGAATCAATAAAAGTATGATCGTTGATCGCCGTTGGTTGTTCCGGCTGTTGATGATCGGCTCCCGTACCGGGTCTCTCCCCTCTGCAGGCCCCAAGACGGGATGATCCCCGTTTCGGTACACACCCCCGGTTCTTCCCGGCGCGTCAGAGGCGTCAGGACAACTGGACGGTGAACCGGTCGCGCACATCATTTGCTTCCTTGACGGTTCGCTCGATCAGGGAAGAAACGGTCGGGATATCATGCATCAGGCCGGTCACTTGTCCGACCGGCAGAATTCCCTTCACCATGTCGCCGTTTTCCGTCGCCAGCCGGAATGCCTTGCCGGCATTTGCAAAGTAGGCCAACTGCCTTGCATTCTTCCATCCCGACAGGAGGACCCCGATGAAGAGCTTGAAGAAGGGCAGATGGAGCATGTTGGCAATTTCCTGAGCATTAAAAAAGGCAGCCGGCAAATCGAGACCGCGCCGGACGGCTTTGTGCGCCGTCTCCGTCTCCATGACCCGGCAGTAGATGCCGTCGATGCGCTTCGAATAGAGCGTGTCCGAGACACCCTTTTCCAGGGACAGTTTCTTGAAGTTTTCATGGAGCGGGCTTTCCTTCGTCGTCATGAACCGGGTTCCCATCGCAATCCCGTCCGCCCCCAGAGCCAGCGCCGCGGCCAGGCTCTTGCCGTCCGCAAACCCGCCGGCGGCAATGATCGGAATCTGGAGCTTTTCGGCCAGGCTGGGAATGAGAATCATGGACGAGATGGCCTCCCCGTGGGCCGCGGCCTCGTATCCCGTAGCGATCACCGCATCGACCCCGTATTCCTGGGCGCGCACGGCATGGTGTTCCTTGACGACGGTGGCGACGACCTTACCACCGTATTTATGAGCCTCCCGCACCAGCCAGTCGCCCTTTCCCAGAGCGAAATTGATGACCGGGACCTTCTCCTCTATCAGCACCTTGGCCGTTTCCATCGCCCCGGGAAACATCAGGGAGGTATTGGCCCCGAAAGGCTTGTCCGTGAGCTTTCTCACCTCCCGGATGGACTGCCTCGTCTGCTCCTTGTCCAGGGGTCCCGTCGCCAGGATGCCCAGTCCACCGGCATTCGAAACGGCCGCCACCATCTTGGGCACGCTGATCCAGCTCATGCCGGACAGAATGATCGGATATTGAATACCAAACAGCTCCGTAATGCGCGTTTTCATGTCTAGTCTCCAGTAAACATTAAGATATTTTCCAAACCCGAGCGCTTTCGCAAACACTCACTATGAACTATTACTTCATACTCTCAAACGGAGCAGAACTTGTCAAGAAGAATTGGCCGAATGGAGAATCGACTGGAGTGGAAATTGGTTTCCGATGTCTTGCAAGTAGCTGAAAACGATGCAGACGGTTTCGGAAAAAGCCCGCCGGCAAGGAGGTAAATCCTGAGGAGTGAGGCGTGGGGGGGAAGACTACAAAAGAATGCGCTGGTCGCTGTAATCCTTGGCTCCGACAGTTTTCAAGATGCTGGCTCCCAGCCACTCCCGGACTTCCAAGGCATGAAATATATTGATGATATTGTAGAGCGTGGGCAGTTCCTCCCACGTCGCCTCATGGAATTTCACCGATCCATCCCCCACCCATCGTTCAGTCACGGTCTTGTTGGGATCCTGATACGGCGTCAGCGTCGCGTATGCCGCATCGGCAGTTCCCCACTCGCCCGTGCGGGGCATGTACTTGAAATGAAGAACGCCCTCGGACCCTGGATCGGTAAGCGCAGAGGCCTCCTCGGGCGTGGGGACTTTCAGGTCGGAGACGCGCAGATCCATGAATTTGAAGCCCAGCCAGGAAGCGGTGCAGTGTGTCGTGCCCGCATAAACGAGCGGCTCCGGCAATTCGCAGTAAATCTTCGAATAGCCCAGATCTTCCCGACCCGTAATGATCGGATCGCAGAGGTTTTCCCAGAGCACCGTCAGGAAATCCCCCGCAACGGAATCGCGCTTCCCCTTGAACATGGCGGGGAAGGAAAGCCCCAGATGATTATACCCGCGCCCCGCCAGCCAGGGTATTTCCTTCAGGTATGTGGCCCGAACGGAAACGACCGGCTCCGCTCGGACCGAGAAGCCGTCCGGAAGCAGGGCCTCCAGTTGTGCGGGGTCCGTGCGGAAGCGGACCGTGATAACGGTGGCCTTGGGAGCATCCTTGCTGAAGAGCGCATGGCTCGATCCCTGCTGCCTGGGCCCCAGACTGGGACCGAAAATCACAGGCATTCGGTAGAATTTCCCGGATTGCATTTTGTACGACACGACGACTCCTCCTCGATCATCATTCAGACGGCATGGATCCGTTCGCAGAAAGAACTTCCACGGACGGCAGCATAGTTTCGGCGATCTCTCGTGTCAATGCAGTTTACAGGATTTTTCAGCATTAAACTCCCTTTCATAACAAACATATACAAACCGGAACGAAACGAATCCCCAAAGTGCAATCATGGAAAGCATTGCATTCAACTTCATCTGTATGCGGCTGCCGTTTTCGAACGTGATTTTATCCGCGGCCCGGGGAAAAATGAATTCGTTCATCGCCATTCCCACACGGTTTACCAACCAGTCAGCCTACCTCAATATCGATTGCAATTTCCTTGTCACAAGATAATATGCCGAACCTGAAAATCAGGACGCACAAGTACACGAATCGCCTGTTCAGATTACTTGCCGTGTCAGGAGAGTAGATGAGCCGAGAAATCCAATTGCCGCTGTTTCATCTGATCGATCAAAAAGAAGAGAGCCTGCAAGCAGACGGGAAGGCCTCAGGAACAAACGCCGGAGAAAATCCCCTGCAGTCAAGACAACCTCTGAAAAAATATCGCACCATAGCAGACAACACGATCGAGGGCATTTTTATCCTGCAGGATGGTATCTTCGTCTTCGTGAACCGCAAAGTGTCCGATCACCTGGGGGTGCCGATCGAGGGATTGGAGGGAACCCCCTTCTTTGATCATGTCTGGCATGAAGACCGGGACGAGGTGATCGCGAATTACAACAAGAGGCTCAAAGGGGAGGAGGTCCCGGATGCCTACGAGTTTCGAGTCGTCAATCGGGAAGGGACACTGACCTGGATTTACCTGTCGGCGGTCCGCATGCCATGGAACGGCAGTCCGGCAATATTGTACCTGGTGTCGGACATCTCCGAGCGAAAAGGGGCCGAAGAGGAATTGCGGCACAGTGAAATGAAATTTCGCGCCCTTGCAGAAAGCACGTCCGCTGCCATCTTCCTGATCCAGGACACAAGAATTCAATACGTGAATCCGGCATTCGAGATGATCACCGGCTATGGCATGGAAGATGTCGCCGGCATGAATTTCTGGGACATGGTTCATCCGGATCATCGGGAACTGGTAAAGACCAGGGGACTTAATCGCTTGAAGGGTGAAACCCAGCCGCCAAGGTATGCAATCAAGATCCTCACCAAGGACGGTCGGGAGAAGTGGATGGACCTCACACCGACGTTGAGCAAAGTTTATGATAAAAACACGATCGTGGCATCAGCCTTCGACATAACCGAGCAGAAGCGGGCAGAGCAGTTTATCCGGGAAAGTGAAGAGAAATACCGGACGCTGTCCAACAACATACCGGACATCATTTATTCCTTGGACAAGAACGGAACGGTCCTCGCAATCAGCGATCATGCCGTCACCCGCTACGGCCATGAAGCGGATGGGATCGTAGGGATGCCCTTTTCCGCCTTCGTTCACCCGGATGACCGGGAAAAGGTCTTCTCCCATTTTGCGGACTCTGTAAAGAATCAACGTGAATACACGGGAGGCCTTACGTTAAGGATTCTGGCGAAAGACGGGACTCCCGTATGGATGGAGTCAAACGCCCGCATGCGTTTCGATGAACAGGGGAAATGCCTGCGGGAAGACGGAGTGCTGCGCGATATCACGGAGCAAAAGCGAGCCCTGGAATCACTCCAGGAATCCAGGCAGCAATTGATGGATATCATCAACTTTTTCCCTGATGCGACGATTGTCATCGACCGGGAAGGCAAAGTCATTGCCTGGAATCAGGCTGCGGAAATCATGACCGGGACGAGGAAAGAAGACATGCTCGGCAAAGGGAACCGGGAATACTCGATCCCCTTCTATGGCGACAGGAGACCCGCCCTGATCGATCTGGCCCTTCATCCGGACCCGGTGCAGGAAGCAAGATATACGACCATCAAGAGGAAGGGGGACAACGTTTTCGGCGAGGCCTATACACCAAACATTCCTCCCGGCGACGTCCACATGTCCGCCATGGCCTCCGTGCTCAGGGATTCCCGGGGAGAAATCGTCGCCGTCATCGAATGCCTCCGCAACAACACGGAACGCAGACACATGGAAGAACGCCTGGCCAGGGCCGAGAAGATGGAGGCCCTGGGCACCCTGGCGGGCGGCGTGGCCCATGACCTGAACAACGTGCTGGGCGTATTGGTGGGATATTCGGAGCTGCTGGCCGAGAAACTTCCCGAGGGCAGTTCTTCCAGAAAGTACGCCGAGAACATCCTGACCTCCAGCATCAAGGGAGCGGCCATCATTCAGGACCTGCTGACACTGGCCAGGCGGGGAGTGCCCATCTCGGAGGCGGTCGATCTGAACAGGATTGTGAGGGATTATCTCCAGGCGCCGGAATTCGAGAAGCTGATGTCCTTCCACCGGGGGGTGGTCGTCCGGCCCGAGCTTGCGGATGACCTGCTGAACATCAAGGGATCGCCGATTCATCTCGCAAAGACGGTCATGAACCTGGTGTCAAATGCCGCCGAGTCCATCTCCGGGATGGGATCCGTGGCGATCAGGACGGAAAACCGCTACCTGGACCGGCCCCTCAGTGGATATGACGACATGCAGGAAGGGGACTACGTTGTTCTGACCGTCTCCGACACCGGAAAAGGCATTGCCGCCAAGGACATTGACAAGATTTTCGAGCCCTTCTACTCGAAGAAGGTCATGGGGAGGAGCGGCACGGGGCTGGGGTTGGCCATCGTCTGGGGGACCGTCAAGGACCACAGCGGATACATCGACGTGAAGAGCGAAGAAGGGACAGGGACGACCTTTACTCTGTGTTTCCCCGCAACCCGGGAGGAACCTGCAAAAGCGGAAAGCGCCAGGCCGGTGGAATCCATGGCCGGCGGAGGGGAAACCATCCTTGTGGTGGATGACGTGAGGGAACAGCGAGAGCTTGCAATCAGCATGCTGACCAAGCTCGGGTATCGGGTCGAGGCGGTCGCCAGCGGGGAAGAGGCGGTTTCCTACATCAATCGTAAAAAGGCCGATCTGATCGTGCTGGACATGATCATGGATCCGGGAATCGACGGTCTCGATACGTACCGGAGAATTTGTGAGATCAACCCCCGGCAGAAAGCGATCATCGTCAGCGGCTTCTCGGAAACGGAGCGGGTCAGGCAGGCCCAGGAACTCGGCGCCGGGACCTTCGTCCGAAAGCCCTACATCATGGAGAAAATCGGAATCGCCGTCCGGCGGGAACTGGACGGGAAATAGCGGGACGAAGCCCCTGCTTCCGGTGCTCCTCCGGTTCTCATGATATTGAGATCAAAAAAGGAAACCCAACATTCGGGTCAGATGCACAGATGCTCGGCAAGACCCGTGAGCGCCTCGTAGAGAGTGTCCACCAGTTCATCGACCTGGGGCCGCGTGATGATCAGCGGAGGCGCAATCAGGGCCATGTCTCCGTTTTTTCCGTGGTTGCATCCGTTGGACGGAAGGAGAACGAGTCCCTTCTCCCGGGCGCTTTCATAAAGGTCCAGATACAGATTTTGACCGGCCGGAAAAGGCTCCCTGCTCTCTTTGTCCTTTACCAGCTCCATTCCCCACATCAGCCCCATCCCCCGGATATCACCCACCAGCGCAAGAGACCTCAGCTCATTCAGGCGGTTTCCCAGATGAATGCCCATTTCCCGGGCATGTTCCGGTAGTCTGTGCGCTTCCATATAATCCAGCACCGCCATGCCCGCGGCCATGCCGACGGGATGGGCCGAATGGCTCTGGCTCGCTGAATAAAGGCCGGACCCGGCGGAGATGGCATCGATGATCTCCGGGCGGACCAGGACCCCGGCCAGGGGATAATATCCGGCTCCCACCCCCTTGCCGAAGGCAATGATGTGGGGCTCCCCCGGGAAATGGTCGCTGGCGAAAAACGAGCCCCCCGTTCTCCCGGCGCCGGTCATGACCTCGTCGGCAATGAAGAGGACGCCGTATCGGTCGCAGATTTCCCGGATCAATCGAAAATATCCGTCAGGCGGTGTCGCCGCGGCCAGGGCCGCACCCACCACCGGTTCGGCGATGAACGCGGAGACGGTCTCCGGGCCTTCCGTCAGGATGACGGTTTCCAGGGCCCGGGCGCACTGGAGATCGCAGGCATCCGGACGTTTTCCATACCAGCAGCGATAGCAATAGGCCGGCGGGATGTGGGGAGAATCCTTGAAATAGGGCAGAAAATCCTTGCGGCGGCCGGCTACGCCCGACCAGGCCAGGGCCCCGGCGGTGATGCCGTGGTAGCTCTGCCACCGGGAGATGATTTTATGCCGATCCGTTTCACCGGCCGAGAGATGGCGCGTTCGGGCCAGCTTCACGGCGGTTTCAACGGCTTCCGAACCGGAGTTGGTAAACAGGACCGCTCCCATGGGGTTGCGGGTGAGGCGGCAGTAGCGCTCCGCCAGGGCCTCGGCCGGGGGGCTGGAGAAGTGGACCCGGAAGACATACGGCAGCGTCTCGCTCTGAGCGGCCATGGCCCGGGCGATTTCGCCGGCTCCGTGGCCGAGATTGGCCACCAGGGCACCGCTGCATCCATCCAGATACCGGTTTCCATCAGCATCGTAGAGGTAAATCCCCTCTCCGCGGACCGCCTGGAGAGAGGGTTGGTTGATATTCACATGAATCAGGTGGGGTCGATTGGACATGATGTGTCTCCTTTCGTGCAGCAAAGAAGAGGATCCGTTCCGGATTTTTTACCGAATATTTTGTGAATCCTTCTTCATAATTCGGTTTCGGACGCTTTTCAGGGTAAGTCGCGATCGGCAGCGTCACGGGATTTCAGACAGGGCCGCACCCATTCTCCGGATGCCCTCCCTGATGGATGCCTCATCGGTGTGGGCGATGGAAACGCGCAGGTGCGCAGCCCCGGAAGGCCCCGGAAAGTGCGGCCGGCCGGGCGTTACCGCAACGCCATGCCGAAACAGGCGGTCGACTGCATCGTCTTCGTCCCACCGGCCGGAGAGGAGTTGGAGCCAGATCGTGTAACCGCCGGCCGGCTGGGTCCACCGGACCTGATTCGGGTTCAGACAGCTCTTCATGGCATCCAGGGCGGTCCGCATGCGCTTCCGGTACACACGGTGCACCCGCTTGATATGCAGGTCGTAGTATCCCGCCCGGCAGAATCTGTGGACGGCGGCCTGGTCCAGGGCATTTCCGGAGATGACCAATGCCCGCTGGATGGGCGCCAGCCGCTCGATGCAGGCTCCGTCCGCGGCGATCCAGCCGATGCGGAGCCCGGGAAAGAGACACTTGGAAAAGGTTCCCACGTAAATCACGCCTCCCCGCCGGTCCATGGACTTGACGGGCAGGACGGCCTTTCCGAAGTATTTCAGCTCTTCCTCGAACCCGTCTTCGATGAGAGGCGTCCGGCATGTCTCGCACAGACGCAGGAGCCTCTCGCGATGCCCCTGCTCCGTGGTGATGCCCGTGGGATTATGGAAGTTGGGCATGGTGTAGATGAACGCGGGCCGCTCCCGATGCAGGCGCTCCTCCAGGGCGTCGAGATCCATGCCGTCTTCCTTCATGGGCACGTCAACGATGCGGATGTCGCTCAATCGGAGAAGATCGATGACCCGGGAATAGGTGGGGCTCTCCACGATGACCGAATCGCCGGGGCCGGCCAGCATCCTCAGGAGAAGCTCCAGGGCATTCTGGGCGCCCGAGGCGATCATGATCTCCCCGACGGAGACAGAGACGCCGTGCTCGCGCATCCGCTCGGCGATGAAGGCCCGCAAGGGTTCGTACCCCAGCGGGTTGCCGTATTGAAGAAGCTCCGGGCCCCGGCGGCACAGAACGTCATTCATGCATTTTCGGAACAGCTCCGAAGGGATCAGCCGGCTGTCCGGCGAGAGGGGCATGAAATTGATCACGTCCGCGGCCGCCGCTCTCTTCATCCGCTCCCCGTCCTCGAGGAAGGATGCCTGGAGGCTCCGGGCACACGGCGAAATCCTTTCCTCCCAGTCGATCAGGCGGCTCCCGGTACGCTCCTGCTTCTTGGCAATGCGGGTCCGGCTGCGGATCGTCGTGTAGGAACCCGGTCTGCTCTCCACATAGCCCAGGGCCCAGAGCTCCTGGTAGGCCCGGTAGACCGTGGACCGGTCCACGGAGAGCATGTCCGCCATGGAGCGCGTCGACGGCAGCCGGACCCCCGGCTGGATGGCGGCGGAATCGGCCAGGGCGACGAGCCGGTCCACGATCTGCCGGAAGATGGGGGTATCCGAAGTGCGGTCGATTTGAATCAGGATGCTCATGACGGGCTCCAGAAATTTTTTGATGACGCCTGCAGATTAAAAAAGAAATCGGCTGCTTTCAAGAGCCGATTTTCATAATAAATGAGCCAGCCGATTATTGAGCGACCCGGCCTTTGGACAATGCAAAAATATCTTTCGCTTCTTATTCTTGCAGCGCAGGCAACGGAGAAGAGCGGGATTGCGAAGATTGAGGGGTTCGTTTTGTGAAGGGCGTTATGAATTTTTCAATCAATGCGCCCATCTTTGGAAAACGCGAAGCGGCGGCTGCCGAAGGACGTGCCGACGGAGGCTTTCCCTTCTATCTTGTAAGGCAGGTCACGACTGAGGATAATCTGCTTCAGGCTACTGCCCAAGTCCTTAAATTTTGCAACGACAGATATTTTTACCTTTGTTTTTGATGACGAAGGGAGGCGGATCTCCTTTTCCAGATGTCCGGTTCCAACTTCTTGGTTGTTAAGGAAAACGACGTATTCGAACGATGTGAGCGTAAGATCAAAACGATTCGGATTTTCGACGTCGAGATCGAGGAGAAGATTCACCTCCGTGGCTGATCTGGGGCTGATGCCGACTTCACGGAGGATAAAGGAAGGGGTCTCCATGATCCAGCTCAGACAGGACACATGACATATGGAAAGTGCGAGCAGGAGCCATATGCCAAAATACGTTATCCAACGATTTCGTTTTCGTTTATCCATCCGACAAATCCATTCCATTTTCCGGCACAGGACTCTTTGATAAAAGCACCTTCTCCCAGGGACCAAGCGAATGATTCCCCCGACGGTGATCTGTTCCTCGAATTGTGTACCACAAACAGAGTATGAATTCTGCCGCTTTGAGGGCAGGTCACCCCTTCTTCTCCTCCGGACACGGTTTGTTCTTGAAGAACTCATAGTATAGCAGGGGAACTGCAATCAGGGTCAGCATCGTCGAGGCCACGGCTCCGAACATCATGGCGATAGCCAGCCCCTGGAAAATCGGGTCGAACAGCATGACAAAGGACCCGACGACGACAGCCAGGGCCGTGAGCACAATGGGCCGGAATCGAACCGCCACGGCCCGGATCAAGGCTTCCCGAAGATCACCCGTGTCTCGCCATTCCATCTGGATAAAGTCCACAAGGAGGATGGAATTCCGGACGACAATGCCCGCCAAGGCAATGAACCCTATCATGGACGTCGCCGTAAAGAAGGCCCCGAACACCCAGTGGCCGGGCAGGATTCCCACCAGAGTCAGTGGAATGGGGGCCATAATGACAAGCGGCGTCACGAAGCTCCGGAACCAGGCCACGACGAGGATATAAATGATGACCAGGACTGCGGCAAAGGCTACGCCGAGATCCCGGAAGACCTCGTAGGTGACCTGCCATTCGCCGTCCCACTTCATGACGTAGCGGTCCGTGAGCCAGGGTTGAACAGCGTAATACTGCGTCAGCTCGTAGCCCTCCGCCAGTTTCAGCCCGGCGATCTTGTCCTTCATCTTGAGGATGGCATAGACAGGGCTCTCTTCCGTTCCCGCCACGTCTCCCATCACATAGGTCACCTTCTTCAGGTTCTTGTGGTAGATTGCCTTTTCCTCCACCCCTTCCCGCATCTTCACCAGTTCGGCAAGGGGCACCTGCTGGCCCGATGGGGACGGAATCGTCAGGGATTGAAGGACAGTCAGGTTTGCCCGCTGTGCCAGGGGCATCCGGAGGAAGATCTCCACCGGCTCCTTCTCCCTGTCCATGTGGACAAGACCGGCCGTACCGCCCGAAAGGGCAATCCGGAGGCTCTGGGCAATGACTTCTGTCGTGATCCCGCTCGCGGCAGCCTTTTCCTGGTCGACTTCGAATCGGACTTTCCGCTGGTCGTCCTCGACAAACCAGTCCACATCAACGACTCCATCCGTCTTCTCGAACACATCCCGGATCATTCCGGCAATCTCGATCTGGCGTGACGTTTCCGGGCCGTAGATCTCCGCAACGAGGGTGCTCAAAACGGGCGGACCGGGCGGGATCTCCGCCACCTTGATGCGGGCACCATAGGAATCCCCGATGCGCTTGAGTTCAGGCCGCAGGCGCTTGGCAATATCGTGGCTCTGGGCTTTGCGTTCCCCTTTCGCAACAAAGTTGACCTGGACGTCGGCCACGTTGCTCCCTGCACGGAGGAAGTAATGGCGGACCAGACCATTGAAGTTATAGGGAGAGGCCGTCCCAACATAGGCCTGATAATCCGTCACCTCCGGAACCGTTTTCAGATACTCCGTCATCTCCCGGGTCAGGGCCGCCGTCTCCTCCAGGGTCCTGCCCTCGGGTGTGTCGATGATGACCTGTAACTCGCTCTTGTTGTCGAAGGGGAGCATCTTCATCGTCACGGCCTTCAGGGGTACCAGGGCGAGGGCCAGTAAGAGCAGGCCGCCGATAACCCCAAAGGCGACAAGCCGCTTCTTCCGGATATCGATGAGGGGGCCGAGAATTTTTTCGTTGAGGCGGACAAGGCCTTTTCCTTCTTCTTCCTGACCGTCGTGGCGAACATTCTTCAGGATGATGAAGGCAAGCCATGGACTTACGATAAATGCCACCAGCAGGGAAAAGAGCATCGCCGACGACGCCCCCACGGGGATCGGCCGCATGTAAGGCCCCATGAGCCCCGAGACGAATGCCATGGGGAGCAGGGCCGCGATCACTGTAAAGGTCGCCAGGATCGTGGGGTTGCCGACCTCGTCCACGGCCAGCACCGCCGTCAGAGGCTCGATCTTGTGCATCCTGAAATGGCGGTTGATGTTCTCCACGATGACGATGGCGTCATCGACCAGGATGCCGATGGAAAAGATGAGGGCGAACAGAGTCACGCGGTTCAGGGTGTAGCCATAAAGATAGTTGATCAGGAGCGTGAGAGCCAGGGTCACAGGGACGGCGATGCCGACCACGACGGACTCCCGCCACCCCAGGGCCAGGATGATCAGGATGATGACGGAGATCGTGGCTATGAGCATGTGGTCCAGGAGTTCGTCGGACTTGTCCTTGGCCGTCTCCCCATAATTGCGTGTTACCGTGACCTGGACATCCCTGGGGATCACCCGGCCCTTCATGGCCTCCACTTTCTTCAGGGCCTCGGCGGCGACAAGGCTGGCGTTGGCACCCTTCTGCTTGGAGATGGCGATCGTCACGGCCTCGGACTGACCGGCGGGGCCGCCCGTGAGCCCTTTTTGGGCTGCCGCGGGTCCAAGACCCATGAAGACATAGTTCGCCGTTTCCTCGGGCCCGTCGGTGATCTGTGCCAGATCCCTGAGATAGACGGGACGGCCACCCGTCACATGGACGACCAGATTCCCCACATCGTCCCTGTCCTTCAGAAAGCGGCCCGTTTCCACGATCGTCTCCCGGTTGCCTGAGGGAAAAGATCCCGACGGAACGACCACATTGGCCTGCTTCAGGCTGTTCATAATCTGGAACGCCGACAGGCGATAGGCCTGCAGGCGCTGGGGGTCCAGCGTGATGCGGACCTGGCGGCGCTGCCCCCCGATGACGGAGAACTCCGAGACATTGGCGTCTTTCTTGAGCTCGCCGCATAGCTCCGTCGCAATCCGACGCAGTTCGTAACCCGAATACTGGGACTGCCTGCTCCAGAGGGTCAAAGCCAGGACGGGGACATCATCAATGGACTTGGGCTTCACCATGGGCAAGGAAACACCCGGCGGGATCATGTCGTAATGGGACATGAGCTTGTTGTAGAGCTTGACCAGGCTGTCTTCCATCTTTTCGCCCACGTAGAAGCGGACGATGGTCATATTGAAGCCGGGCCTGACGATTGAATAGACGTACTCGACCCCCTTGATTTCCCACAGCAGCTTCTCCATGGGGATCGTCACCCGTTCCTCCACCTCTTTGGTCGTCGCCCCGGGGTAACTGACGAAGACATCCACCATGGGGACGATGATCTGGGGCTCCTCCTCCCTCGGCATGACGATCACGGCAAAGATCCCGAGAAGAAGGGCTGCGATGACGAGAAGTGGCGTCAGTTTCGACTGGATGAATGCTCTGGCGATCCTTCCGGAAATCCCAATCCCTGTCATTCCCCTGTCCCTCTGGAGATGACACCCCCGTCGATGACGCGTTCGAGGCCGTCTGTAATGATCCGGTCCCCGGCAGTGAGACCGGACAGGATCTCCGTACCGGCGGCAGAGGCATTCCCCGCACGGACCAGGCGATAGGTGATCACCCCTTGCCCGTCAACGGCATAGACACCCGTCAGTTGCCCTTTCCAGACGACGGCCTTTGCCGGAACGAGGATCGCCTCCCGTTTGCCGACCGGTATTCTAACTCTGGCGAACAGGCCGCTTCTGGGCCTGGCATCCTTGAGTCCCACTTTGACTGTAAAGGTCCGGGAGAGGGTGTCAACGGCCGGGAAGACCTCCCTGACCGTTCCCTGCAGGGGTCCATCCAGGGTCTGAACCATCGCAGTTACGGCCATGCCGGCTTTCACCTTATCCCCGAGGCCGGCGTCGATGGACGCTTCGATCATGGGACTCCCGCCCCCTTCGACGATGAGGAGGGGGATCCCGGGAGAGGCCATACTGCCCACATCGGTGCGCCTCTCCGTCACCCTGCCGGAGACGGGTGCAGTTACCTGCGTAAAGGACCGATGAATTCGAGCCTCCTCCGCCATGGCCTTCGCCCGTTCGTATTCCGCTTCCGCGACCTTCTTCTGCGCCTCGACCTGATCCATCTCCTGGCGGGTAAGGGCCTTGTCCTCATAGAGATTTTTGTAACGCTGCCAAGTTACCTCCGCCAGGGATCTGCTCTGCTTCGCCGATTCCAATGCCATGTCGGCGGCGCGCATCCGCTGGGCCGCATCCCGGTCATCGATGGTCAGAAGCAGCTGCCCCGCCTTGACCGTGTCGCCTTCCCGCACCAGGAGCGCCGTAACCACCCCCATCACCCGGCTGGCTACCATGCTTGTCCGGTCAGACCGGACCGTTCCCGTGGCTTCGTAGATATCATCGACAGTTGACGGAGCGACAGCGGCGACCGTCACACCGGAAACCTCCGGTCGCCGGACGTCTTCCTTTTCCGTCTTCCCTTTACAGCCTGCAACCATGGCAACAGACAGGATCCATCCCAGCAGGACACAGGATACCGCAAAGATATGCCCAAATCGCTTTCCCACGTTCGTTTCTCCGCCCAGGGTTTTCATTGATCGAGATTCAGGTCCCTCAGGATGGTCCCGCTTTCGAAGCTCAGCGTCGCCACGGCAATTTTGTAGGCGTTCTCCCGCTCCACAAGTCCGGCCCGCGCCTGCTCCAAGCTGGACTGGGCATTCAGGAGCTCGCCCAGGGACGAGAGGCCGTTTTCATAGCGTACCTTCAACAGGCGCGTTCCCTCTTCCGCCGTCTGCAGGGCCTCCCTGGTGAGTTCCGCATTCTTCCGGGCCTCCTCGACATTCAGATAGGCCTCGTAGATCCTGAACGAGACGCCTTTCTTCATGGCGGAGACAAACTCCTCGGCCTGGGACGACAAGTGTTTCGCCTTTGCCCGCTCATATTCCCGTTTCGTCCCGTCGAAAAGGTCCCAGCGCAGGAAGGCCATGACCTGCCAGTTTGTCCCTTCGGAGCCGAAAGGCTGGTTATGGTCATTGAACTGATATGTTCCGCCGATGCCGACATAGGGAAAGTAGCCCGCCTCGGCCAGGCGGATATTGTGTTTCGCGTTCTCACCCCGCAACTCGGCCGCTTTCAGGTCGCTCCGCAATTCAGCGAACTTCACATAATAGGGAAGATCTTTCAGGGTCAGGTCGATGGTTCCATCGTCCACATCAACGGATTCCGTCGTCGCCAGCAGCAGGCCCAGGCTGCGCTTGGCCAGACTGACATTCTTGTCCGCGATGTTCCTTCTTTGCCGGGCCTCCGTCAGGGCTGTCGCTGTGCGGAGCTCGTCGGCATAGAGGCCGAGGCCGTTCCTGTAGCGCAACGCCGCTACCCGCTGGTGCTCCCCGGCATCCTCGACTCCTTTCTCGACGGCACGGACATATTGCCTGGCGCTCGAGATCATGAGACAGGCCTTGATGACCTGGAAGGCCACGTCCTCGCGCTTCCGGCTGAGTTCCAGCCTCTTCGCCCGGGCCTCAGTCCTGGACATGTCAAGGCCGACGAAGGCCTTCTTTACGAACAGGGGCTGTTCGACCGTCAGCGAAGACTGGTAGTCGTTGATCGCATCGGGGTGGTTCAGAAGATCCGGACTGAAGTCCCTCTGCTCGATCCGCTCCTGGTTGAGTTTGGACATGAAGGCCCAGCCCGGATTCGTCGTTCGGAGATACCGCTCCTCCACGAAAACCTTCGGCAACAGATAACTCCGGGCAATCCCGATATCCTTCTCCTGGGCCTCCGTGGAGCTTTTCAGGGCCCTGAGCTCGTGGTTGTCGTCAAGGGCGGCACGGACAGCCTCGATCACGGTAACCTTCCGTTCCATCTCCTGTCCCTCGGCCCGGAGGATGCAGCCCGGCAAGAAGAACAGGAATAGACTGAGAATCACGGCAACGACAGAAACCTTTCGATGAAAAGAATGAACGGGCAACGACATCAAATACCTCCCTCCTCCATGACGGCCGTCACAGAAAATGAGTCGATGAAGCCGGTTTCTCCCGACATCGCAGGTTTTTGATTTATTCTCTTCGTTTAGCGTTTAGTTTCACAGCGGCGCCGCATTATTTCAACCATTAACTTTCGAAATGCAGCATGGAAAGTGACCTGTGTCCCAAACGCCGGTCCGGCTTTCCGGTGAGACAGTCAGCCGATTGGGGGATCCCCATGAAAAGGAAGGAAATCATCACCAGCATCGAGAGCCGCGGCAATGCCGTCATCTGCATTACCAAGGGCGGCAGCAACGGCACGACCCGGAACAGCGGATCGCCCCGATCACGAATTACAAGCCAGAACCGGGCTGCTGACCGGCCTGTGCGACACCCGGGAAAACCGCCGGGGTCATCTCTCCCTACAGCCCCGCCGCCGCAAATGCACGGTTGACGATCGTAACCGCGTCTTTCTCGATCATCCGCAGATGGTCATCGCTCAGGAAACTCTCCGCATAGACCTTGTAGATGTCTTCCGTGCCGGACGGACGGGCGGCAAACCATCCCTGGGAGGTAATCACTTTGACGCCCCCGATTTCGGCGTTGTTGCCGGACGCTCGGGTTGCGGAGACAAGGATGGGCTGGCCGGCGAGCTCCCCGGCGGTGATCATCTCCGGTGAAAGCCGTGCGAGCACAGCCTTCTGCTCCGGTGTGGCCGGGGAGTCAAGGCGTTCATAGAAACACCTGCCGAATCGCTCCTCGAGATCGTGGTAGAGCGCGGCCGGATCCCGGCCGGTCTTCGCGGTAAGCTCGCAGGCGAGAAGATCCATGATGATGCCGTCCTTGTCCGTCGTCCACACCGTGCCGTCCCTGCGGAGGAAGGATGCCCCCGCGCTCTCCTCGCCGCCGAAGCCGCAGGAGCCGTCGAGGAGCACGTCCACGAACCATTTGAAGCCTACGGGGACCTCGTAGAGGCGCCTCCCGAGGTCCAAGGCTATGCAGTCCAGCATGGATGTGGAGACCAGCGTCTTCCCCACTGCGGCATCCTTTCTCCACCCCGGACGGTTCCTGAAGAGATAATGAACCGCGGCGGAGAGGTAATGGTTGGGATTCATGAGTCCCTCACCGCGCGTGACGATGCCGTGGCGGTCGACGTCCGTATCGTTCCCGAAGGCGATGTCGAAACGGTCTTTCAATCGGATCAGGCTTTCCATGGCATACGGAGAGGAGCAGTCCATCCTGATCCTGCCGTCCCTATCGACGGTCATAAAAGAAAACGTCGGATCGACGGCCCGGTTCACCACCTCAAGGTCAAGTCCGTAACAGTGGGCGATGGGATCCCAGAAGTCCACTGCCGCCCCGCCGAGAGGATCGACGCCGATCTTGAGACCTGCTTTGGCAATCGCTTCCATGTCGATGACATTCTTCAGATCATCCACATAGGGTGCCACATAATCATATTCATGGACCGACCCCGATTTAAGCGCCCGCTCAAAGGGGATCCGCCGGATGTCTGTGAGTCCCTTCTCCAACAGGGCGTTTGCCCTTGCCTCGATGCCCCTGGTCGTCTTTGTGTCCGCCGGTCCGCCTTCGGGGGGATTGTACTTGAATCCGCCATCCTCGGGCGGGTTATGGGAGGGGGTGATGACCACGCCGTCCGCGAGTCCGCTTTTCCGGTCCCGGTTGTACGTCAGGATCGCATGCGAGATGACCGGGGTGGGGGTGTAGCGGAGCCCCTGCTGGACCATCACCGCAACCCCCTGGGCGGCAAAGACCTCGGCTGCGGTGGCCAACGCCGCTTCGGAGAGGGCATGGGTATCCATGCCCATAAACAGCGGCCCGTCAATCTCTCTCGACTTGCGGTATTCGGTTATGGCCTGGCAGATGGCCAGGATGTGCCGCTCGTTGAAGCTGTTTTTCAGCGAGGAACCTCGGTGGCCCGAGGTTCCGAACACGACCCGCTGATCGGGATCGGACGCGTCCGGCGCATGGGTGTAGTAGGCGGAGACCAGCCTCGGAATGTTCGCCAGGAGCGATCGCGGCGCCGGCTTGCCTGCAAGCTCGTGGAGACTCATCTTCATCTCTCTCCCTTTTTGTGCATCGATTATTCCTTGTTCCCTTCACGGTTAAGCCGGATGACCTCCATGCGGTGGTTTGCCTCCGGATGCGCTCGGGAAGGCCCTTCCGTCAAGATCGCGAAATGACCGTCCAGCGCATGGTGTGATAACCAGTCCTTCACGTATGCATTCCAGTTTTGAGGGTGATCGGGCTCATATACCGGATAGACCCCGCTGCTGAAGAGCAGCCGCTGACATGTCTCCTCGCCGGAGCTCACCGCCACGATCCACACCGGGGGCTTGAAGCGAGCGATGGAGCGAGCCATAAGCCCGCTGCGGGTTGGAACGAATATGGCTGCAGGGGATATGCGCTCCTGGGCCGTCTCGACATTTAACGCGATTACATCCGTGATCGTGGAGGAGCCCTTCTTATCGCCATTCCGGAGGGTCTCCATAAGATCTTGCCGCACGCGGGATGGCTCTGCCGCTGCGGCAATCTTAGCCAGCATGGCCACAGCCTCCACCGGATAGCTTCCCAGGGCCGATTCTGCCGATAGCATGACGCAGTCCGTTCCGTCGAGCACCGCATTGGCCACGTCAGTCGACTCCGCCCGGGTGGGGCGCCGGTTATCCGTCATGGACTCCAGCATCTGCGTGGCGGTGATAACCGGTTTCCCGAGACGGTTCGCCCGATTGATAAGCTGTTTCTGGACCAGGGCGATCCTCTCAATCGGTATCTCCACCCCGAGGTCGCCGCGGGCGACCATGATACCGTCCGCTGCCTCAAGAATGCCGTCTATGTGTTCCAAGGCCTGCGAGCGTTCTATTTTTGCGATGATGTACGGGTGGTACCCCATCGCTGCCGCGGCCTCCCGTACGGCGATGATATCCACAGCGCTCTCGACAAAGGACTGGCTGACCGCGTCCACCCCCCGTGCGGATGCAAATTCCAGCCATTCGCGATCGCGCTGGGTGAAGGCTCGGATCCCAAGGTCTATGCCGGGCAGGTTGAGACCTTTGTGGGAACGCAATTCCCCCCCGATGACGACTCGGCAGAGGACCTCCTCTCCTTCTATTTTCAGGGTTAACAGCTGGATAATACCGTCATTTAAGAACAGGGTATCGCCGGGCTTGAGTACCCGGGGGAGACTCATGAGGCTAACCGAGACGCGTTCAGCGTCTCCGACAATCTCGCGGGTGGTCAGGGTGAAGGGGAACCCCGGCTGCAATTCGACAGGTTCATGAGCCAGCCGGCCGATCCTGATCTTCGGGCCGGGCAGGTCCGCCATGACTGCGATTCGTCGTCCCGTTGAGCGGGCGGCTGTGCGGAGGGTGTCGATCACCTGCGTATGGCTGTCGGGATCACCGTATGCGAAATTGAGCCGGGCAACATTCATCCCTGCGTTGATCATCCCTTCCATGATCTCTCGCGATTCCGACGCCGGTCCGATGGTGGCGACAATTTTTGTCTTCTGGTCGGCAAGCTTCATAACAGGCTTTCTCCTTTCCGGGTGATGGCCGACCGCGATTCGCGGCCTATTCCCGCTCACGCCCTTGCAGTCCTGAACAACATCCGTGCCGGTGGCCTTGATCTCTCGTTCCGGCCGCGGAGACAACGAGAGAGAGCAGGACCAAGCAGGGACAAATCAGCTTCCGGAAAGACAGGAAGATCGAGCTTCCTCCCGGGGGAGCCGGACCGGTTTCCGATCCGGTCAATCCTGAGGGGACAGGGCTATTTTCAGGGGTGCGTGAATGATCTTCGGATCGACGGTGACGGCCTGAACGAACGGCCGGAATCCCTGTGCTTCGATCCTGAGCTCGTATCGACCCTTGGGCAGATCGAAGAAAATGAAAAAATCTTTCCAGAAAAAATCCCGGTTGTCCATGACGCTCCGAATGGCCTCACCCCTGGTCGCGGGGCGGGGAACGATCTTTCGCTGCACGCCGCCGCCCGTCAGGGAGATGGACGCAATCCGGCTGTCCGCCACATGCGGCACGAATCCCCAGTACAGGTCGTCTTTCTTCAGCCCCGTCGTGATCCGGCCGCCCACCATTCCCTGCGGTTCCAGCGACAGGGAGACCTCCGCCGTCCCGCCCGGGGCAACGTCCGCCTTCACGCCGGCGGGGCTTACCCTGTATCCCCACGCCAGGAGACCGACGTCGTAGGCTCCCTCCCGGATCGGCCCCATCTCCTGGTCCGCCTTCAGGGGATCGGGAGACAGGGTGAACTCGGCCCTGCTCGTGTCCGCGGGGATGAACATCAGCCACATCCAGAGCGGGGGGGCGTCGCTCACCTCCCCGACGGCATAGCGGAACCGGACCTTGCCCTTTCGATTCGCCCGCCCGGGATCCGCATCCTGCTTCTCGACGCCTTCGAGGATCGCCTTGTACTGGGCCATGACGGCCGCACTGTTCAGGATGCCGACATGGTCCTCGTTGAAGCCGAAAACCTTGACGGCTTCCGACTGGGCCCGCGGGTCGAGCATGCTCTCCAGCGTCACCGTGTTATCGTTGTTGGGGCGCAGCGGGTTCCGGCTGCCCCGGTGTCCGAAAAAGAGATAATCCGGGATCGTGGGCGGCATCTTCCGGGAAAAGGAAAGCCGGATGAATTCACTGTTCGGCACCATGTCCTTCCAGCTCGGGATGACGGCGGGCGACTGGGAGACACCCGTTTCGGCCAGCTCCTCGCCTCCGAAGGGCGTCGAGATGGAGACAAACAGCAGCTTCATGCCGGGTTTGCCGATCTTCCCGTGCGCCAGCGCGAACCTGGCGACATGCCCGCCCATGCTGTGGGCCGTTACGTAGAGCCTCTCGAACCCGTATTTCCGATGGAGGTGATTGACCTTGGCGGCCATCAGCTCGGACACGCCCTTCAGGCGGGCTCCCGAAGGATAAGAATAGATCCACGGCTGATAGCGGGAACGGTCGAGGTGGTCGATGAAGTAGCGCCAGTCCTGGGGCGATCCCGCCGCCCCGTGGACCAGGAGAACGGGAATCTTCCGGGGATCGTACGGCTCCAGGAAATAGATGTTGGCGCCGTGCTCCCGGAAAAATTCCAGGGGGGACCAGAATCCCCGGACGCCCTCTTCGGCGGAGAAGGCGGGATCGTTCAGGTCGATGGGCGCCCCCGCCTGTGTGCTGTGCCGCCGGAAACCGCCTGCGGCGCTCCGGGCCAGAATGTCGGCGGGCACCTGGCGGCGAATCTCCGGGTCCCTGGAGAGAACGACGGCCATGTCCGGCACGAGCCCGCCGGCCGGCGCGTCGATGGACAGGCCGGGGCCGTCGCCCAGGACGATCCCCGCCAGTTCTCCCGGATCGAGCCTCAGGTTCCGGTCGGCGTCCTCGAAGGCAAAAACATGGTATCTGCCTTTCCGCACCAGGAGTTCGTAAGGACCCGGTTCGTGGAGCATCGCGTAATGGGCGATTTCAGCCCTGCCGTCAACCTTCTCGAAGGCGACGACGAGGATGGGTCTTTTCACGGCCTCGCCGGCGTAGACCTCTCCCGTGATCAGGCAGGAATCCTGGGAAAAGGTGTTGTCTTTCCGGAGGGTGAAGAGGGCGCAGCCGTTCAGCACGGCCACCGCCGCAAGCAGCAGCGACCAGAGCCGCAGCCGGTTCATCCCGGCGTTTCTCCCCGCTCCTTCCGGGCGCTGCACGCACCCGCCCTCTCCCGCTCTTCGCATCACGCCCCCGATTCGCTCCGCCCGCTGCGGAGCGCCTTCTGCAGCGGCTTGATCATCTCGTCCTTGATGCGCTTCCTGAATTCTTTCCGGAACGCCGGGATTTTCAACAGGGCGCCCATCACGAAGTTGGCGCCCTGCATCTTCAGGTCCTTTTGGGGAAAATCGTAGAGACCATGCGAGGCGTAGAAACGGTGGTCGGCCTGGAAGACGAACCGCAGGCGCCCCCAGATTTCATCCCGGAACAGCTTTATGCCGGCGACGCCGAGGAAGCCCGGCGGCTTTACATACCCCTCGCGGGCGAATCGCACCGACCGCTCCGCCAGCGCCTGCAGGCCGGCGTCGATCTCCTCCGCGCTTTCGCTCTCATCCGTCACCATGCCCGCCAGGTTGGCCTGCTGCCACTCGGCATAGCCCTCGAAGATCTGGCGGAAACTCTGAAGGTGGCGAAGGGGGCCGGAGAAGATGAAGCCCAGCTGCTTGCCCCACAGGGTGGGAATATGCGTGTTGAAGAAGACGCGGTCGAAATAGCATTTCCAGGTCGAAGACAGGTAACGGTCCCGGATCGCCCCGGCGATGACGACGATGTCCGCGCCCCCGACCCGGTCCCGGTAGAAGTCGCCGAAGCCGTCCTTCCCGGCATAGACGCACGTGTTGTCATAGCCGCACTCGCAGCAGCCCAGGCATCCCCCCTTGATGTCCACCTCGTGCAGGTTGACCACTTCCACCGGCCCGGAGAAGGACTGCCGGAAGCGCTCGATCATCCCGAGCAGGTTGTTCTGCCCGGGAACGGCATCCGTCAGGACCAGGACCCTCTTCCCTTCCGCGGAGACCTGCTCCCTCGCGGGGCCGGGCTCGTAAACGAAATCGGAAGCCGGAAGGGGGGAGAAGACCCGGTCCACGGGATCCCGCCTCTCCACGGTGCGGAACACGTGCTCCGCGAACAGGGAGATCCTGCGCCGGTTTTCAGGCTTCACCAGTTCATACATGTCGGCGGAGTAGCCGCCGATGTGGCGCATTCCCAGGTCTTCACTGACGCCCTGGATGTAATGATGGGCGGTGTGGTCGAAAAAATGGACCGACGTCGTGAGGGCGGCGCTGTACTTGCCCGCAAATTCCGCCCGCCGCTCGAACAGAAGCTCGATGAACCGCTTGTACTGCGAAGGCACGAGGCAGACGTACACGGGAAACGCCCACAGGATCAGGTCGGATGCAGCCATGCCGGCCACGACGGCCTGAAAGCGGTCTTCCTTCTTCTCGATGGCCCGGATCTGCTGGGAGATGTTGATGATTTCCAGCTCATGCCCGGGGAATTTCCCGGCGATGAAGTGCACGTACTGCATGGTGACGCTGACGTCGCCCTTGGGACTGCCGTTCAATACCGTGACGCGCATAACCGCCTCCCCTATCCGTCTTCTGATGGACCCGTGCAGCCCTTTTCAGTGATCGTAGCAATCCCCGTTGTCTTTTACGGGCATCTCCCCTTTGCGCCGGTTCCGCGGCTTCAAACCTTCTCCCACAGCGCGGAGATGGGCACGGCATAGAGATTTTTCCCGAAGGGAACAGCCGCCTCGCCATCATACAGCACCACCCCCGAGGCAAAACGCTGCTGCACGGCTTGCTGGAGCTTGAGCAAACCTTTGAAATCATCGGGAGTAACGGTCGAAGAAGCCTTAGCTTCGATCCCGGCTACTTTCCCCCGGGACTCCAATACAAAGTCCACCTCTACCATGTCCTTGTCGCGGAAATGGCTGAAGGAAACCGCTTCCTCCTGCCAGCTTGCCTGGCGTCTCAGCTCCTGATAGAGGAAGGTTTCCAGAATTTGCCCGAACAATGCGCGCTCCCGCCACAGACCCTCGGTATCCATACCCAGCAGCGCACAGACCAGGCCGGTATCGCCCATGTGCAGCTTGGGGGTCTTGATCAGGCGGCTCATCCGGTTGCTGTACCAGGGCGGCAGTTCCTCCAGCAGAAAGATCCGTGACAGCAGCGTCAGGTATTGCCGCATTGTGGGGCGGCTTACCTGAAACGGGGCGGCCAGATCCGACACATTCAACAACCGTGCGGTTTGTCCGGCGGCCAGCGTCAGCAGCCGTGACAAACCATCCATCAGGCTGATTCGGGCCAGATCGCGAATATCGCGCTGAACCAGGGTTTCGCTGTAGTCCCGATACCAGGCCGCCCTCCGCCGGGCAGTAGCGCGCGCCAGCGCAGCCGGATAGCCGCCGGCAGCCATGCGGTCGGCCAGGTCGCGGCCCAGGCGCCGGCCGACAGATCCTGTCTTGAACTCACCCTTGAACAACTTCGGCAGGAAATCCACTGCCTCCCCGGCAAGCTCCGCTTGTGCAAGAGGATGCAGCCGTAGAATCTCCATCCGGCCGGCCAGTGATTCCGCCAGTTTCGGGACGAGCAACACATTCGCCGAACCGGTCAGGATAAAACGCCCGGGCACCCGCCGGACATCCACCGCCGCCTTCAGCGAGGTGAACAGTTCCGGCACCCGTTGCACTTCGTCCAGAATGACCCGCTCGGGAAGATCGGCAACATAGCCCACCGGGTCCGTCTGCGCCGCCGCCCGTTGGACGTCATCGTCAAAACTGAGATAGACAAACCCCGCTTCATCCCCCACCTGCCGGGCCAGTGTCGTTTTACCGCACTGGCGCGGGCCGTGAATGAGCACCACCGGCGAATCGGCCAATGCCTCCATGATGCGCGGACGAAGATAACGGGGATAAAAATCAGCGGTTTTCATGGTAAACGAGTGTAAGCCCGGTCGCGGCTGATTGCAAGCCAATCATCGGCTGATTGCAACTTTTTATCCGTCCAAATGAAAGTCTAAGACGGCGGGCCGCCACTATCTGTGAATCGGCACCGAAAATTGACCCACCATAGGCATCCCAATTTGACCCACTTCCACGCGTAAAGTTTTCACTTAACAACCTGAATTAGCTGGCTTTTCAGAAAATAAAGGATTGATTCAGGTGGGGTGGTCCCGGATGCTGATTCACACGAGACGTACAACGAAAAGAGATTACGGTCTTTGTCGCAGCTCGAATCTTATGCCCTTTCTCTCGGCGGAATCGGAAGCTTTGCCGATTTTTTCAGCTTCGTGATCGGAAACTTTGCTGCAGCAATACAACTGGAAAAAAAGCAATGCCGATCCGACGGGAAGAGCAAAGGCAACCATCAGCAGATTATTGAAACTGTCGAGTTTGACCCAGATGAAGGCAAGGGAAAGAATCATGATAAGGCCCGGCAAGATCCAGGCAAAAAGTTTATATGTAAGATTGTTCCCGTAGATACGCCTGAAAGTAAAAGCAACGGTTATAACTCCGTAGATGTGCCTGAGGGCGAAAGCAACGGCAACGACTCCAACGAAGATAAAGAATGCGGAACCAATTGATCCTGTAAACAAGTTCATGTTTCCCCTCCTCAATCACCGGCGTTCGACGAAGAGCTGTCATCGCTCCCCATTTCATAAAGCATGCCAGTGAAAGGCAATTACAAGAACGAGATTGGCATCCCGCTGATATTGCTGCTGTTATGGAATCATATATAGAAAAAGAAGGCTCCCGCAAAGACCGGAGCCGCCCGATTCATGAAATCGTTTTCTGTCAAAGGATTGACGTATCTGACAAATTTAATCGTCTCCCATGACGGGAAACTCTATAGGTAATTCCGGGAAAAGGTCCCGCGTTTCTTCTGGAAATGAAGGAAACGATGTGGCACCGTTCAATCACCGGACACGGTGAGGGCCCGAGGGTCTCACGGGGGCCTTTCACGAATCCGGTCCATCGCCGTCAAACGAGGAATTCGCCATGCCGCAGAAAAAGCACGCCCGGGAGCCCGACCGGGCGACGGGCCGCAACGATCGGGATTTTTTCTACAGCGCCCCCATCGGAATCTTCATCACCACGCCGGAAGGCTTGTGTCTCGACGCAAATCCGGCCCTGGCCCGGATGCTCGGCTACGAGACACCGGAGGAGCTGATGGATTCCGTGACGGACATCGAAGCCCGGCTCTATGCCGATCCGGAGGTCAGGAACAGGGCGAAACGCCTCCTCCTGGAGCACGGAGAAGTCCTGAATTTCGAGTGCCGCATCGTCCGCCGGGACGGAACCGTCTTCTGGGGATCCTGCTTCACCCGGGCCGTGCGGAACGACGAGGGGCCGATCCTGCATCTTCAGGGATTCCTCACCGACATCACCGAGCGCAAGCAGATGGAGACGGAGAGAGCTTTCCGGAACGCCCTTCTGTCCGCCCAGCAGGAAGCGTCCATTGACGGCATCCTGGCCGTGGACAGCAATGGGAAGATCATTCTGCACAACAAGCGCTTTACGGAAATATGGAAGGTTCCTCCCGACGTCGTTGCCACGCAATCCGATGAATTGTTGTTGCAATCGGTTCGGCAGTGGCTTGTCGATCCGGAGGCCTTTCTGGAAAAGGTGAAATACCTCTACGATCATCAGCAGGAATCCAGCCGGGATGAAATTCCGCTGAACGAAGGGAGGATCATCGAACGCCACTCCTCACCCCTGATGGGGGCCGACAACCAATATTTCGGCCGGGTCTGGTTTTTCCGCGACATCACCGAGCGCAAACGGGCGGAACAAGAGCTGCGGGAGAGCGAAACGCGCTACAGCACCTTCATCAACAGCACGTCGGACTTTGTCTTCCTGAAGGACGACCGGTTCCGGCACATCGTGGCGAACAAGGCGCTGGCCGACTTTTACGGGCGGAGGCCCGAGGAAGTCATAAGCCTGTCCGATTTCGACCTGATGCCCGAAGAGGCGGCGCGAAGCTGCCGCGCCTCGGACCGGGAGGCCGTCAACATGGGTTCCGTCGTCTGCACGGAGGAGACCGTCGGGGACCGCGTGTTTGAGACAACCAAGTTTCCCGTGCCGCTGCAGAGCGGCAAAACCGGAGTCGGCGGTTTCATCCGCGACATCACCGATCGCAAGCGGGCCGTGGAAGAGCGCCGCGAGCTGGAAGAGCGGCTGCAGAGAGCGGAGAAGATGGAGGCGCTCGGGCTTCTGGCGGGCGGCGTCGCCCACGACCTCAACAACATCCTGGGCGTCATGGTCGGCTATTCGGAGCTGCTGGCGGAAAAGCTGCCCGAAGGCAGTCCCACGAGGCGGCATGCCGACAACATCCTCCAGGCCGGCATCCGGGGTGCGGCGATCATCCAGGACCTCCTGACCCTGGCCCGGAGGGGCGTCAGCGTTTCGGACGTGGTCGATCTGGGCGGGATCATTTCCGATTACCTCGGAACGCAGGAGTTCAAAGAACTGAGAGAGCGCCATCCGCAGGTCGTCTTCGCGGAGGAGCTTAAGGACGGTCTTTTGAACATCAAGGGATCACCCGTCCACCTGGGCAAGACCGTCATGAATCTCGTGTCCAACGCCTTCGAGTCCATCGCCGGCCGGGGGAAGGTGACGATCCGAACGGGGAACCGCTACCTCGACCAGCCCATTCGGGGGTACGACGACGTGCAGGAGGGGGACTACGTTGTCCTGACAGTGTCCGACACGGGCGGCGGGATCTCCGCGGAGGACCTGGGCAAGATCTTCGAGCCCTTCTACACGAAGAAAGTGATGGGACGAAGCGGGACCGGCCTGGGATTGGCGGTCGTCTGGGGAACCGTCAAGGACCATAGCGGCTACATCGACGTGCAGAGCGCGGAAGGCGAGGGAAGCACCTTCACGCTCTATTTCCCCGTGACGAGAGAAAAGAGCGACAGGGACGACAGTGCCGCCTCTCCCGTTTCCTGCCCGGGCAGGGGGGAGTCCATCCTGGTGGTGGACGACGTGAAGGAACAGCGCGAGCTGGCCATCAACATGCTGGGAAGGCTGGGGTATCAGGTCGAGGCCGTCGCCAGCGGGGAAGCGGCGGTTGCCTTCCTTCGAAGCCGGAAAGTGGACTTGGTGGTGCTGGACATGATCATGGATCCGGGGATGGACGGCATGGAGACGTACCGCAGAATTCTCAAAATCAACCCCCGGCAGAAGGCGATCCTCGCCAGCGGCTTTTCGGAGACGGACCGCGTCCGGAAAACCCTGGAAATGGGCGCCGGGGCATTCGTCCAGAAGCCCTACATCCTCGAGAAGATCGGTCTGGCGGTCCGGACGGAACTGGATCGGAAGTAGCCGGCGGCACCTGCGCCGCCGCGGGCCGCCTTCGCGGATGCGGTGCTGCCCCCGGACCGGACCGGCCGGGCGAGGGACGCTATCCCATTTTCCGGAGCACCGTGATGGCCGGTTACTCAGGGAGGGACGCGACATGACGGAGATCGAAGGTTCGACAGGAAGGCGTTCCATCAGCGAATCACTGCTGACAAGCATCTTTCGCACGATCCCAATCGGCGTCTCCTTTGCAATCAACCGGGTGTTTGTCCAGGTCAATCAAACGCTGTGCGAGCTCCTCGGATATACGGAACAGGAGATCCTGGAACAGAGCACGCGGATGTTCTACGATTCCGACGACGAGTATGAACGGGTCAGCCGCGAGCTCTACTCACAGCTTGCGGGCAGCGAACGGACGAGCGTCGAGACGCATCTTGTGAGGAAAGACGGCACCGTCCTTTTTGTCATTCTCACCGCTGCGTATCTGAAGGCGGATGATCCCGAAGCCGGACACATTGTTACAATCCAGGACATCACAAAGCGAAAGCTCGCCGAAGAGGCCCTGCGCGAGAGCGAAAACCGCATCCGCGGCATTCTTGAACAGGCCCCCTTTTCCATCCAGGTATATTCACCCGAAGGTGACATCATTTACACCAACAAGGCTTTTGAGAAACTATGGTCCGTCAGTCAGGAGGACATGAAGGGCTACAATATCCTTCAGGACCGACAGATCGAGGCACTTGGTTTCATGCCGGCCGTGCAACAAGCGTTCGAGGGAAAGCCGTCAACTACGCCGACGGTTGAGTATGATGCGGAGTCCACGGTCGGCAAAGGCAACCTGCTCGTCGTACAGGGCATCTTCTATCCCGTCCTCGATGCCAACGATGCCATTCTGTACGTCATCCTGATTCATCTCGACTTTACCGAACAGGCCCGGGTCGAGAAGGAAAGGAAGAGGCTGGAGGAAAGGCTGCAGCAAGCACAGAAGATGGAGGCGATCGGAACACTTGCCGGCGGCGTTGCCCATGACTTCAACAATATCCTCAGCAGCATTATGGGATATTCGGAATTATGCCTGCACGAAGTGCGCAATAACCCGAAAGCAACCAGGCATACGGAACAGATTCTCAAGGCCGCGGATCGAGCCAGGGACCTGGTGCAGCAGATCCTGACCTTCAGCCGCAAGGCCGAGCCCGAAAAAAGACCCCTTTCGCTTGCCCCGATTATCAAAGAGATCGTGAAATTCATGAGGGCGTCCCTGCCGACCACGATCGAGATCCGGCAGGTGATGCCCGAAACCCCTCATGTGATCATGGCGGATCCCTCCCAGATGCATCAGGTGCTCATGAACCTGTGTACGAATGCCAGCCATGCCATGAAGGAAAGCGGGGGGATCCTGGAGATCGGATTGAGACAGGTCGAAATGGAAGCGAACGCCGCACTGCTTCGCACCCCGCTGCCTGAGGGCCGTTACATGGAACTGTCCGTCCGGGATACCGGACATGGGATCCCCCAACAGAATCTGGGGAAGATCTTCGATCCGTATTTCACCACCAAGCAGCAGGGAGAAGGAACGGGGCTGGGCCTTTCGGTTGTTCACGGGATCGTCAAGGATCACAATGGAGAGATCAGGGTAGACAGTGAGGAAGGCAAGGGGGCACACTTCCGGATCTATCTCCCGCTGGTGGAAGGCGAGGTGGAAAACGGAAAACAGGAGATAAAGAAATTCGTTCCGCCGGGAAGGGGCGAAACGATCCTGTTCATCGATGACGAGGAGATGGTTGTCGACGTGAGCAGTGAAATGCTGACGGATCTGGGTTACCGGGTACTGACGGAAACCGATCCGGTGAAGGCGATCGACCTGCTCAAGAACGACATCCGGGGAATCGACATCGTCATCACGGACAAAACGATGCCACATATGACGGGATTCGAAGTGGTAACAGCGATTAAGAATATGAGCAGGGATATTCCCGTCATTCTCTGTTCGGGATTCCTGGCAAAGAGCGACCTGGAAAAAATCGCCGAGCTCAACATCGACAGGGTGATTGTAAAGCCTATCCGGATGAGTGTCCTGGCCCATGCCGTTCGTGAGCTGCTCGATGGGATCAAGATGTAAGAGGATGCTTTCCCCGGCCGGCCCGGAAAGACACGAGACCTACGTGTGGGGCATGCCGCCGCGGAAGATGAAATAGACGGCCCCGACGAGGCAGAGAGCGGCCCACAGGTAGTCCCATTTCAGGGGCTGCTTCATGACAAAAAAGGCGAAACCCGCAAAGACGATCATGGTGATCACTTCCTGGATCACCTTGAGCTGGGCGAGATTGTAATGCTGGAAGCCGATTCGGTTGGCGGGCACCTGGAGCATGTATTCGAACAGGGCGATGCCCCAGCTCAGCAGGATAACCATCACCAGGGGCCAGCCGTTCATGAACTTGAGATGGCCGTACCAGGCAAACGTCATGAACAGGTTGGACAGAATCAGCAGCAGAACCGTTTCGAGCACGGCCGGAACCCGGTTAATGGCATCCTGCGCCCGCCTTGCTTATACCGGCGGTGTGGGCGTCAGCGTCCGTGAAGCATGCTTACAACGGGCGGTGCGGAACCTAATCCAGACAAAGACGGAATGCAAGGGGTCTTTTTGCGTCAAAACGGAGACCGTCGATTAAGGGACTGCGAGGGGCTCGAAGCCGGCGGTCGCGATCCGCTCCAGCCACACGGTTCTCGGGAACAGGCCCATCGAGCAGGGAGCGGACGAATGCCTTCCTTCCCTGGTTTCCGAAGAACGGGAGCCGGGGGGGAACGAGGCGGCTGAAATCCAAAATGATATTATTGTGTTCTCTTGGCCTCGCCGGGGCTATTTCACTTCGATGTTCAAGCCGAGAAGTTTCCAGGCAATGCCTTCGTAGATAAACTTCTGCTCAAAATGAACCTTTCTCGGCGTGGTCGGGTAGTATCCCGACACCACCAGCACCCCGTCCTTGTTGACCGTCGATTCTCCGGCCAGAACCGGCTCCAGTTCGTTCAGCACCGACCAGTTGGCTCCCGCGTTCATCAGAGCCTTGAATGCCTCGTTGAGCTGCTCCGTTGTATGCTGTTTCTGCCACATCGTTGAAACCGTGCTCCGGAAATGCTCCATATTCTTTCCATCCACGGAAACGATGAAATCGCGCATCGACTGCTTCACCAGGGCGACCTGGTCGGCTTTTGCAGGAGCGGCCGGCGAGGCATCTCCCGATTGAAGTCCCGCCGTCGGTTTGCGGATCGAGTAAATTTTCCAGTTCCCCTTCTCCTTGACGAACATCATTTTAATGGGGATCACTCCGCCCGTCTGCGTCGTGATCGAGCCATCCAGCTCGCCCCGGCTGCCGCTGATATTCCGGTTCGACCAACTGGCTTCCTTGAAATCCAGGATGGCGCCTCTGGACAGGAAGTCCGCCAGGGCTTTCTCATCCGTGCCGGCCTTAAAGTCTTCCGCAAGATAGCCCCGGGCCTTCGCAATGTCGCGGGCCTTGACAGCCTTGAAGAAGGAATCCGCGGTGTCCACCATCCCCGACGTAAAGTAAAAGACCGCCGCGATCCCTAACGCGATCACAACAACGACGCCGATTCCGATCTTCAGCCATTTGTTCATTGATTTCCCTCCTGAGGTGTCTCGCTCTATACCACAGAGACATCCGATTCTTCTCGCATTTCTTCAGAATGTCCTGGATGGATTCTTCCGGCAGATCGGCGGGTGACGCATCTTCATCAACCGCAAGGTGCTTCAGCTTATTTCGAAGGATGTCGCTGACCCTCAAGTTAATCCATCGGAGGCAGGGAGGGTGCATCAGTGGGCCGTTTTTCGGGCTGGGAAGGCCAGACCGTTTCCGGGAATATTCCTTGACACCTGGAATCAATACCGGCAATATATATTACCGGATGGCTCACGAACCGGGAATAACGATGGCCAGGTGTAACCCTATGATCGAGACGATCAAATCCATCCTCCTGGATTTCCAGGAAACCCGGCTCGATACCGGGGTGCCCCGGCGTTTGCGTATCGAGACGGTACACGGAAAGGCAGCCGTCTGCATCGGGGTGCGGCGGAGCGGCAAGTCGACCTACCTGTTCCAGGTGATCCAGCGGCTGCTGGATGGCGGGGTCCCCCGGCAGAACATTCTGTATCTGAACTTTTTTGACGACCGCCTCCACAACCTACGGCAGGACAACCTCGGCCTGATCGCCGAGGCCTACTACTCCATCTACCCGGAGAAGAAAAACACCGAGACGGTCTACTGCTTTTTCGACGAAATTCAGGCCGCCCCCGGCTGGGAGCCCTTCGTGGACCGTTTGATGCGCACGGAAAAATGCGAGGTGTATCTGACCGGTTCGTCGGCCAGGATGCTGTCGAAGGAGATCGCCACGCAGATGCGCGGGCGGGCTCTCTCGTGGGAGATGTTCCCGTTCTCGTTCAGGGAATTCCTGGACTACAAGGGAATCGAGGGAGAAGGCACGCTGTCGACGAAGAATCGGCTCCTCGTTCAGAAGGCCTTTGAGGAATACTGGGAGACCGGCGGTTTCCCTGAAGTCGCCGGTCTCGGCCGGAACCTGCGGATCAGGACCCACCAGGAATACTTTCACACGATCCTGTTTCGGGATCTGGTCGAGCGCCACGACGTTTCACACCCGAAGGCCGTAACCGATCTGGCCCACTGGCTGATGGATAACACGGCCTCGCTTTACTCCGTCAACAATCTTACGGGCTATCTCAAGTCGCTGGGCCACAAGGCTCCGAAGTCCGCGGTGTCGGATTACATGGAGTGGTTCGAGGACGCCTATTTTCTGTTCACCGTGCGCATATTCGACCCGTCTCTCGCGCGCAGCAACACCAATCCGAAAAAGGTCTACTGCATCGATCACGCACTGGTTACTTCGGTGTCGTCCGGAATTCTGGTCAACTCCGGCCATCTTCTTGAGAACCTTGTATTCACTGCGCTCCGGCGCCTTCACCCGGAGATCTACTATTACAAGACCAAGACCGGCCGGGAGGTCGATTTCATCGTCCCGATGCGTGGCCGCCCGCAGATGCTCGTCCAGGCGTGCGAGTCTCTGGCGGTGCCGCAAACGCGGAAACGGGAAACTGCGGCCTTGAGTGAGGCGATGTCCGAACTGGGCTTGAAAGCCGGAACCATCGTGACCCGCAGTGAGGACGAGCGGATCGAGGCCGACGGCGGGACCATCGAAGTGGTCCCGGCATGGCGGTTCCTCCTCGAACTGCCGGAATCTTCGGAATAACTGCATGAGATCCCTGCTGATCCGTGAAGGGGGCAGATCCCTAACGGAGGGGTGTTCGCAAGGACGAAGCGGGAAGAAAACTGCTTTGCGCTCACCGAAAAGAACCTGAGCACCACCACTATGCCGTCTACAAACGGGTAGAATAACCAACACACAAGTGTCTTGAAGCCTACACATATGTGCATAGGCTTCGTGTGTAGACTTTTTTTAAGCAGCCTCCAAAGGAATGGTGATCATCTTTTAACCGTCCCACCTCACGCCGCCGCTGCTGGCTTATAATATGGCGATGGAAGTGTCGGATATACGCGATACACATGACGATAAACTTCGTCGGCTCTGTCTTTCACATCTTCTTCCGTGTAGTTATCCACTGGCAGGCCGGTTGATTCGTTCCACAGGAAATCCAAAATGGCCTGTCGTACGCCGTCTCGGGTGGCTTCCTTGTCCTGCCACCGAGTGACGCGCAGTTTCTCGGCCTTGAGTGTCTTGAGCAAATCGACCGCAACAGTCTTGATGCTCTTAATCTCGCCTGCCGAGAGATCCTTTGTTCTCAAAAGGTCAAAGATCGCGAGGGATTCCTCATCAAGTCCTTCACGAACAGCACGACGCTCTTCCTCGCTCATACCGTCTATGAACACCAGAAGTGCCTCAAAGGTCTTCTCGATGGTTACCCGATCTTTTTCGCGGTTATACTCGGCCACGATCTGTTCATAGTGGCGCTGGAAGTCCGTTCGCAAAGGGTTCTGCTCAAGCAGCCGCTGGAGTCGCGATTCAATGGCCGTCTTGAGGTTCTGAACCGTTGTGCGCTTGGCCTGGCTCCGCTCGAATTCCCGTCGCAGCCTGTCAAAATCGATCTTGCTGATGTCATAGGGGGCTCGTTTTTCTTCGGTAACAACATAACCCTTGGTCTCGATCGCCTCATCCACCACCTGATGAAGTTGCCGAATGATGTCGCTTATGTCCGCTTTCTCGCGATCCTCCTGCAGGCTTCTGTAAACGACATTGATCGCCTCGTAATCCCGGCGGTAGTCGTTGACGCCCGCCACCGTGAGGCAGGCCTTGAATTTCGAGAAGACCGCTCGGCACATCACCTCGAATCGTTTCCGTGTCTCATCGTTTTCATTGGCCGCTTCCTTTGCGGCGATAATGGCAGCATTGCGTTCAAAGCCCTTCTTATGAATGATGTCGTCCAGAGACGCGCTCCGCTCGGTCAGAAACGCCCTGACAAAAGCAATGGCCTCCGCCAGGTCGGCCAGCAGTTCCTCTTCCGGTTTGGCCGGTTCGTTCTCGCCGCCTTCACCTGGGCGTCCTGTGTCGCCTGCTCCGGCAAACGTAGCTAATGCCTTGCGCAGGTTCTTGAGGATGCCGCAATAATCCACAATCATGCCGTTGTTCTTGCCTTCGTTCACACGGTTGGCGCGGGCGATGGCCTGCATCAGCGTGTGCGCCTTGAGCGGTTTGTCCAGATACAGTGTCGAAAGCGACGGCACGTCAAAACCTGTCAGCCACATGGCGCAGACGATGGCTATGCGGAACGGATGCTCTTCTGCCTTGAAGGCCTCGTCCACATCCATCCTCTGCATGGACCGGAACTGCGGTTTCTGGCGCATCGCCTCAGGCAGCTCCATTCCGTCTTTGATCAGGCGGCGATGCGGTGTAATGTCCAGATCCCACTTGCGGAACTTCTCCACCTCGCCCTGCTCTTCGCTCACCACCACCGCCATTCTGGTCTCGCGCATCCAGGCAATTTGCCGCTTGCGATACTGCTCTTCCTGCTCATCTTTGATCGCTGCCAACTCAACCGTCAGTTCAGCTATTCGTTCCTCCAAATATCGGGCGATGCGGTTGTACATCTTCACGCAGGTAATCTTGTCGATGCATACCAGCATGGCCTTCCCGGTTTCCCAGGCCTTGGAGTAGTTATCCACGAAATCACGAGCTACCTGATCCAGCCGTTTGTCAGCGGTGATGACGTGGTAATCGCGCTTAAGCTCCTTTTCGAGCCGCTGAGCCACGTCGATATCGGCAGTTTCCAACTCTTCCAGTTTGGCGGCGATGCGTTCGTTGAGGTCGCCCACCGAGACGCCAAGCTTGTCGCCGCGGGCATCGTAGTAGAGGGGCACGGTGGCCTTGTCTTCGACGGCCCGCTGGAAGTCATAGGTCGAAACGTAATCGCCAAAGACCCTCTTGGTGATTTCGTCGTCGCTGAAAAGCGGCGTACCGGTGAAGCCAATGCAGGAGGCGTTCGGCAGGGCGTTGCGCATGTTCAGGGCCAGCGTCCCATACTGGGTGCGGTGCGCCTCGTCCGTGATGACTATGATGTCGTCGCGTTCCGAATAGGGCTGGGTCGGTTCTACCTCCCGATTGAACTTATGGATAAGGGAAAAGATGTGTGTCTTCTGCTCTGAAAGAAGACGGGCTAAGTGCTCCCCGCTCGATGCACGGCAGGGCTCGCGGTCGTTATCCACAACGCCGCAGCCGGCAAAGGTCTTATAAATCTGTGTATCCAGATCATCGCGGTCGGTCAGCACCAGGAAAGTGAAATTGCCGCCCAGTTTGCGGTGCACCTTTCGGGTGAACAAAACCATTGAGTAGCTCTTGCCCGCCCCCTGGGTGTGCCAGAAAACGCCCAGTTTGCCGTTGCGATTTGTCCTGTCGCGCACTGCCTCGATGGCCCGGTTCACGCCGAGGAACTGGTGATTGCGGGCCAGGATCTTCTTGGTTTCACCTGTCGAGTCGTCAAAGAGGATAAAATTCTCTACGATATCAATGAGATTTGCTTTACTGCAGACACCCTTGAGCAGTGTTTCCATGTCCACCACGCCCGGTTCATCTTCAGCCAGGCGCTTCCATTCGTGGAAGTGCTCAAACCGGCTCGTCACCGAGCCGATTTTTGCTTCCACACCGTTAGCCAGTGCCACAATCGCATTGTGGTGAAAAAGGTGCGGCACGGTATCCTTGTAATCCTTGAAATTTTTCTCATAGGCGACACGGACGTCCTTGCCAACCGTCTTGAGCTCCATGAACAAGAGCGGCAGGCCGTTGACAAACCCAACGATATCGGCCCGACGGCGGTAAAGATCACCCCGCACCCACAGTTCCCGAACGCATAGAAAGTCATTGTTGAGCGGATATTTGAAATCCAGCACTCGCAGGCGTTCCTTCACCAGCTCGCCCTTGCCGTTCCGGAAGGCAACCTGCACGCCGTCGCGAATGAGGTTGTATTTATCGCGGTTTGTGGCAATGAGCGATTGCATCGCCGTCATCGTCACGATCTGCCGCACTGCGTCGTCGTAAGCCTCGTCGGGCATGCCGGGGTTGAGTTCCATCAGCTTCTTGCGTAAGGGCCACGTGAGCACCACCTCACGGTCCGATGCCCGACCTAGAAGGCTATCAGGCCCGAAGTCCTCGTTGTTGTATGCGTAGATGGACTGCCAACCGAGCTTCTGTTTCAGGTATTCGGCAGTGGTTTGTTGAACAAGGGTATCTTCTGTAAAGTTGCTCAATATCTTCACCCATTCACGTGGTAACTTCAATCGGCACGCTGATTCCGACTTGATTGGCAACGGGTGTGTACACATCGATGCGTTCTTCCGGTGTCATGATTGATACCACCAGGGAATACCTTGCCCTGCGGCTCCATCGCCCCAGATGAGCGCGCTCGCGCCACCAGCCAATGCGAGGGGCAATGGCGATAATATTGGATTCCGCCAATTCGGATGCTGTCCCTTGCCAAATATCTGAATGAATGGAACCCCTGTTTCGCGCTTGGCCAATTTTCCAGTGGTCAGAAGCGCTCTGTGTACCAGGATGTCCTTCTTCCTCTTCCCTGGCCGCTTTATTGATGCGTTTGACAAACTGTTCTTTGGTTTCGGTGGGAGATTTCAAATCAAAACGCAATGCGTGGGATGCATAGCGATATCGGTCCTGCCAGCCGATTTCGCCCGGTCCAGGCTCAATAAAATAAGAGAGCGTGACCCTCATCTCCACTTCTATATCATCTGGCATGCTGCGCAACACTTCCTTGGGCCAAGGCAACTCATATAGGTGCATGTCCTTGGTACGGTAACCAGATTTCGTATTACCTGTATCATCTCTTTTCTTGTCAAAAGGATTAAGCTCGGCCTGTGCAATCAAGGTCAGAAAATTCGAAGCACTGAACAGCGCTCGCTCCAGGTTCGGTACACCATAGCCGCAAGTGCTAAGCAGCTTCTTTATAGCGGTCTTGGATCCATCACCAGAAAACTGATTCCAAAGGCCGTCCGGCCAATTGGCTGAGTGCACGACAAGGGCACGAATCGTTTCCGGCCAGAGATCCGGGTACTGTATCTGAATCTGAGCAGCCATCCAGGCGGCCTGAGCAGTGGCAGCGCTTGTCATATTAAATGGATGAAAATGGCTTGTCAGAGGATTGTAATATGTGGAGAGCAGTGATAGATCATCGCACTCTGTTGTGAAGCCGCTCGCATCGCGCGCCGCATTACCACCTTCCAAAACGATTTCCGGTTTGATCGGCCACTTATTGTCTTCCCAGCAGAAAGATGTTGTTGAAAAGGGAGAAAGCCCACATTGGGGAGCGACTGGGCTATAGCCTTGAAGCGATGGGTCCAGAATCGTATCCATCTTCGTGTAGGCGCCAACCGTCAATGCATTCCACGATTGGCCCGGATCGTGAATTGAGTCGGTTAGTTGGGCAGCTGGATATTGTGCCCAGCCGGACGGGTCTGTATTGCCAGCGCTCACGATCATTAGTCTTCTTATATCATCATCTGTACCAGCTATGATCTGATCCAGTTGCCCGGACCAGGAACTTGGACGACCTCGGTCACGGGTGTCATCGGCAGCCACAGCCATACAATGGACACGCTTTCGATCAGGCGCCTCGATTTCAGACAGGCTGACACCTTGCGATGTGACGTATCCCCATAATTCGGTTGGATTCGAACCGACCGGAGGAAGGATCTTGACCGATTCAAGGCAGTGCCTGAGATAGATAGGTCCACTGCCCGACAGGGCTTTGACCAAATCGCCGTAGGCGGCAACCCCTGCCATAAGGGTACCGTGTTTATCGTGATCGTGGGATCCCCAAGCCGAATCTACAGCCTGGCAGTCGCCATCGCTTAATACCGGCGAAATGAGTGGATGACCATGGTTCACACCGGTATCAAGGAGACACACGGAAACACCCGGTGACTGCTCATATCTTGTTCTTTTCAGCAGATTTTGTACCCATTCGGCCTGGTCCTTGTTTCGCAACCCAGTCCAGAATTCGGCTGTACTTTTGCCCAGACGATATTCAGCGATGTCATCGGACAACGCCGAAAGCTGCTCCAACTGCGCTCGATTAGTCAACACAACCTTAACAGCCCGTTCTGGAAACCGGATAATGCCATTCTTTGATGGGATCTCCAACCGGTTTAAAAGATTATTGAAACGGGATATGACTTCCTCCGTATCGTTACTCAACCAAATCTCGCACCAGTTGGGCGTGTCACCAGGGATCAATGATTTATCGTCCTGCCAGAATGAATCAATCGCCAGTGCTTTTCTAATATCCGCAATACTGTTAATTAGATCGGCGTTCTTCCAATGGCCCTTCGGAGTGTCCTGTTCAGCATATTCCTCTATCTTTTTTAAGAAGTGCTCTTTCTTTTCATTGGCAATAAAAACCGTCGCGTAAGTAGTGACCACTTCTTTCGGTTGATTTGTTGTATCGTCAGTAATTGTCTCCTTCTCGGTCCTGATATTAAGCAAACGTACCTTCTTGGACTTCATATCCTCGAGGCTTTTGGTCACCAGATCAGCACCAGGATCGCTTTTGAATTCAATGTACACGCCATCACGTTCGATGTGAGCAACCGCGCGTTCGTCTTCAACTGATCGCCACGCCTGTTCCAATCTACTTTTTAAATAGGCGCTATGTGAGTCGCGCTGACGCGACGGGATGCTCCTTCCCCCACCACTGGATCGGGCGCTGATAAAGTCAGTGTTTTCAGGCCTATCCCGAAGAACAATGTGTGAAAGCCGATTCCCCGCCATTAAATATTACTCCCGCAGCCCTTTGCGTGCGTCCCTGCGCTCATTTAGTCTGTCGAGCAATTCGGACGCATTCACCTTTTTTCGTTCCATCAAAATGGCATTCTTAATGGCATCGCGGCATGCTTGGTCGATCTCAGCATGGCTCAGATTGCTGCTGTCATCAATCACCTGCTTCCAAGTAAAGCGAGAGGCCAAATAGGTTCCTAAAATATTTTCTATTAAACGCTTGCGTTCTTTATCGGTCGGCTGTTCGTAGTACAGTACGTCATCAAATCGCCTGAAAAGTGCTCGGTCCAGAAGTCTTGGGCTGTTAGTTGCGGCTACGACTAGACTGTCGGATGAATCCTGTTCGATAAATTGTAAAAAGGAATTCAGGACGCGGCGCATCTCACCCACGTCGTTTTCAAAGGATCGCTCTCCACCAATGGCATCAAATTCATCAAAAAGATACACACCTTCTTCACTCTTAATGAGGTCAAATATCTGGCGCAGCTTGGCACCAGTTTCTCCCATGAACTTGGTGACTAGACGGTCTACCTGGATTGTGTACAACAGCAAGTGCAGTTCATGCGCCAACACCCTTGCAGTCATAGTTTTTCCTGTGCCAGGCGGGCCGATCAGCAACACTTTCCGGCGATGTGTCAAACCATAGACCTTGAGTTTGTTCCGTTGCCTATATTCGTTAATGATCCGTGCAATGCGTTCTTCGAGGGCTGTGGGAATCACTAGGGCAGACTCGGCAGTATCTGGCCTTTCGGAGAGCACCAGACCCAACATGTCCTTTGGAAACTGCAGGATCACTGCCCCTTTGGCCTTCCTGGCCTTGTCCACGATGTCGCGTATATCATGAGCCAAGGCTATATGGCCCTGTTTGGCCTCGTGAGCAGCCACCTGCAAGGCAATCGAGTAGAAACGCTCGGGGTCATCTCCGAGATAGGAGCGTATCAAGGATTTTATCTGTTCAGCAGTAGCCATGATTGCCTCCTTTCAAATATTTTAATTATCATACCGCATAGTCGCCGTTCATGAGGCGCGGGAGAAGTAGATTACGGGCTTGGCTTAGCTTTTTAAGCTGTCCCAATAAAATATAAATTTGACGAAAAAATACTGCCACTTTTTTGTCGAACATTTGTGCATGGCCGGATGATGGGCGGATTATCTCAAGCGCGGCAATATCGTCTTTTGAAAGTTCTGTCTGGTTAGTCGCACCACGGCCTAATGTCGCAATGAAAGATTCTAAGCTCGCTAAGCACAAACCGAAGTAGTGGACTGGGATGTCCTCTCGGGGACGGACAATCGTAATATGTGAGTCAACTGTGTATCCATCAGCTTCATACAAGAACTGAGCAACCCGACCAAGTGTTCCCGCACCTGTAGAATTGATCAACATATCCCCGAATTGAACAATCTTTGTTGAAGGCACTTGATTAGAATGTCGACGGGCTAGATCAAGGCTTACCATTCGATTTCTTATACACTTCTGGTTGATAACAAGCCCTGGTGCATTGTCATCATATTTTGGAGTTATACCTCGACTTAAAAAAGAGGCCGATTCTCCAATAGTGATCTTCTCCCACCCCTCCGGCACACCGTTGGTGGTTTTGGTGTGTTCGTGGCCGGGGAAACGGAGGTGGACAAACCATTCCTTGTAGAGCAGTCGCGCCGCCTGCTCCAGGAGCTGAATTCGCCGCCGGTTGTTCTCGATCAGGTCGTCGTAGGCAGTGAGGACAGCGGCGATTGCTGCTTGCTCACTCGGGTCGTCCGGAACTTCGACCTTGCGAGCGTGCAAGTCATTTCGATTGACACCTGGAACTGCAGCCTTGTCGCTCTGTGATCCATTGAGAATCCACTTCAAAAAATAGGACACGAAACGAGGATGATTGCATTTGAAGTCTTGGACGTATAAGGCAGTATTGAGTGGCCAGAATGGTTCGTCAATGTAAAACACCTCACCTAATGTGCCGTATCGTCCTGTTACAACACCAGGACCATCGACCTTCGCTTCGTTATGCGTGCCAGTAACACCAGAAGAAGACACGACTGGTACTTCTCCGTGAACCCGCGCTTGTTCTGGCAGGTCATAACCTCTCTTCAGGGTAAGGAAGTCGCCGAGTTGAACTGAAGCTCGTTTCATATCCCCAACTCCTCGAAATTCTTCTTAATCGTCGCGGCCAGTTGTACAGCCTCGGCGTTCAGATCCTCCAGTTCAACATAGATATCGCGCAATGTCTCCTCAAAGTCGAAATTCTCATCCTCTTCTTCTGGAGCGACACCGACATATCGGCCCGGGGTGAGGCTCCAGTCGTTGGCTTCGATCTCGGCCCGGTCCACCAATTTGACCAGCCCTTCGACATCGCGGAGTTCGGCATCGGGGAAGCGTTCGGTGAGCCAATGGGCTTGACGCCAGAAGTAGCGGACCTGCTTGAGCTGTTCCACCGCCAGGGAGCGGACTCCGTCGGCGGCCTTGCGGGCGCGGGTGATCTCGCGACTCGTCCAGGCGTCGCTGCCTTTGGCGTTGCACTCGTTCTCACAGGTTTCAATGAGGCGGCAGGCAAGCTTGTAAATCAGATCCGTTTGTTTCAGCATATCGCGGCTGGTTTCGGCCAGTGGTGTAAGGCGATCCACAGCTTTCTTGAGGTCACCGTTGGTCGTCTTTTGCTTCGCCCATAATGCCTGCTGTTCGCTAAAGGTCTTCCGAAACATCTCCATGTCCGCCTTGAACATCCGGATGGCGTCATCAAGTTCCTTGAGCGCTCCAGCGTGGGGCGCTGCCTTGTCCAGGGTCTTGAGGAACGGCTCGACAGCACTGCGCAGCGTTGCCAGCGAGGCAACAAAATCCGGCAGCGGTTCGATTGATCCGCCGTCATCATCTTGGGCGGTGAAGCAAGCCGCGCTCTCGGTCAGCATGCGCCGGCAATAGCCCGCCACGAGGTCAAGATAGCGCTCGGTCTGGCCCCGGTAGAGCCAGACGATGGCCAGGATGTTCACTTCCTGCTCCGGGCTGAAGTCGAAGATCTTGCGGGTGACCTTGCGGTAGATGTTGCGGGCGTTGATCATCAGCACGTTGTCGCGGTGCGCTTCGGGTTTGGCGCGATTAAGGAACCAGAGCTCGCAGGGAACAGTGCGGGTATAGAAGAAGTTGGCGCGGATGGCGATCATGATATCCACGTCGCCGGTCTCGATGAGCTCTTGGCGAACCTTGGCCTCGTCGCGGCCGGCGCTGGATGCCTGGCTGGACATGACAAACCCCGCCCGGCCATGGTCGTTAAGGTAACTGTAAAAGTAGCTGATCCAGACGTAGTTTCCGTTTTGGACCTTGCCCTTCTTGTTGACGCCGGGCAGGCCGAAGGGCAGGCGCGGGTCACTCTTGACTTTGTCGGCGTCGATTTCGTCCACATTGAAGGGCGGATTGGCCATGACGAAATCGGCCTTGCCCAGCAGCTCGTGGGGGTCTTCGTAGTAGGTGATGGCCTTCTGGATGTTGCCTTCCAGGCCGTGGACCGCGAGGTTCATCTTGGCCAAGCGGATGGTTGTGGCGTTCTTCTCCAGGCCGAAGAAGGTGAGCCTGTCCACCGGGTTTTCGTGGCGGCGCTCGACGAAGCGGGCACTCTGGACGAACATGCCGCCCGAGCCGCAGGCCGGATCGAGCACGATACCGCTCTCCGGTGCAAGCACGTTGGCGATGAGCGATACAAGCGAGACGGGGGTGAAGAACTCGCCACCGTCGTGGGCCTTTTGGTCGGCGAACTGAGTGAGGAAGTATTCGTAGATGCGGCCGAACACGTCGCCCGAGACCTGTTTGAGTTCTTCCGGGTTGAGGGTGCGCAGGAGCTGGCCGAGGACGGCGTTGTCGAGTTCCTGATATTCAGCCTTGGGGAGCACACCACTCAGGTTCTCATAATCCTCCTCGATGGAATCCATCGCCTCGATGATGGCCTTAGCCCGATCGTCGCTGTCGGTCAGCGTAACCAGATGATCGAACTGGGCCTTGGGTTTGAGAAAGATGGCGCTCTTTTTCGAGAAGTCGGCCTTGGTGATCGGCCTTGTCTTGCCGCCACGCGTGGGAACGTTCGCTTCAATACCGCCTTTCACGGCCAGGTAGCGGCTGTAGGCATGACGCAGAAAGACGAGCCCCATGACTGGCAGGAAGTATTCATTGCTGGCGTAATTGGAATTGGCCCGCAGGGTGTCCGCTGCGGTCCAGAGCCTTTTTTCAATCGCTTCGATGTGTTCGAGTTGCGGCACGTTTATCTCTGCTTTCCTTGAGGCAATGGTTTGTTATGATTCCGGGAAGCCGGATATCATCATTTCAATGATTGGAAAAATGACAGTGTGAAGATTAAGAACGTATTGAATATACTCGTCTTCCAACGACGATGCAATCTCAATATATCAGGGCAGATGGATGACGTCGCCTGTCAAATTTACATGGAATGGTCTCGGCCTACGCTACACCAAGCTGTTGATCCAGCCCCAAAATCTCCGTCTTTACGTAGTTTTGAAAGTCAGACACGTTCGTAAAAAAACGAACTCCCGCTTGGCTCGCTATAGCAAGTACTTCCGTTCCTTCATTTAGAAGTACGGCAACCGGCTGGCTGAGTTCTTCCTGGATGCCATTCGGCCATGCCAGATCGAACACGGCTTTCTGCCGGCCTGTGTCCGGATCGGCAAAATCATAAGCGAGTATTCCACGAGGAAGTTGCTGATCTTCCATCCAATGGTTCAAGGCTTCGAGCTGTTCTTCCTCTTCTTCGCTTGTAATGCCTCCAACGCTTGCAGAGGGTGCAGGAACGGCAGTTACAGGACCTGCAAGCCAGCGTGTATCACCGTGCAGCAATTCTTCCATCTGTTTGTTAACTTCTTGTGCCAGGAGTATTTTACGAGCTTCCAAAAAATCGCGGAAATTCGCGATCTTCCACAGCTCAGGATCCGTCGGTATCCACTGGGATGCTAAGGTACCGGGATGTGCCTTCTCAATTTCCGGAAAATAGTCCTCCGGCAGTCGGTCGCTGATGCTGAGATTTGTGTCTTTGGTAAGGAAGCAGAAATTGGCCACAGCATTGACTTCAGGGCGTTTGTAGCTGTGCTTGTATAGCCTCGCTTTCGGGAAGATATGATGCACTTCAAGATGACTCATTTTCCCGAGCAAACTGGCCTTCAGAGGAAGGCCTGTCCCCCAATCCCGTGCCTGTCCCATTCTTGTCAGCATGTAAAGAACGGGATAGAAACGGGCACCCAGGCTCCAACCAGTAAAATGTCCTGGTTCAACCTGCAGGCCGCCATGCCAGAGACGCAATTGTTCCAATAGCATCTCCAAGCCATTTTTGTTTCCTTCCAGGACTGCCAGGTCCTGGTCAATGTAGGATTCCGTCGATCCGGAGAATCGCCCCCACATGCCTGCCTGAACGAACCAGAACATCAGCCTGTCTCGTTCCTTCTCGTCCAAGAGGCCGCTTCGTTGGTCGAGATAGCGAACCATCACCGGCACCCCGAAACGACCGAAGAAGACCTGATCATGGTCAAGGCCCAGTCTTCCGCTGATCAGGTTCAGGCAGGTGTCGATGTGCTTCACGGCCCGTTTCAAACCGTCCTGAATTTCCGCCGCGTTCTTGTCATGCAGGAACTGGAACTTTGCCTCTCCCGTTAACACCGTGTTCACGGAGCGAAGCAGCCAGTCGAGGTTGAAACGGTAATCCGCACTAGCCCAACCCTTGAGATGACTCTTCATGGTGTCACGGGCCTCAGGCCAATCCGCACAAATCTTGGCGAGGGCCAGATCACCCTTCGAGAGTTTCGTGCCTCCGCTGTTGACCCGGTTGAAGATCTCCACGACAACATCCAGCGACTTGTCGGTTCCTGTAACTTCTTCCACGTGTAGAACGATATCTATGATTCCGAGCAAGCGACTGAGGCGTCCGACATATTCGCCGACTTTGTCAGAGAGGGCCGATTGAGAAGTCAGGCGACCAACAAATTCGCCAAGCCCGGCTGTGCCTTTCATCAAAAGTTCTGTGACATCAATCCAGAGTGGGTCATCCTGCATTTTCAGCGGTTGGTAAAATTCGAACGTCTCAGTCTCAAGATGAAACCGAAGCCCTGTGAAAGCCTGCGCATTCCCATCGAAAAACTCTGGCGGTCTTCCTCTGACAACTCCATAAAGCGAAGTGATACGCTGTTGCCCGTCGAGAAGAAGTTTTACGATACCCGCTGCCAGTCGGCCGTCACCGCGATGGGTAGCCGAATTGGACTCGGTGGCCCACACCAGGAGCCCCCCCACGGGATGACGACGGTAAAGCGAATCAAAAAATCCGCGAACTTGGTCGCGGTTCCAGACGTAGCCTCGCTGAAATTCAGGCAATGCCATATGACCGCCGTCGATGTGATCGAGAATGGTCGAAATTTTCACCTGTTTCACTCCTGATTGTTATCTCAATTTATCAATCCATTCGCCCCGTTTCAGGCCGAAGGGTCCATTACGAGCCTTCATATAAACAGGCTCATGCTTAATGATTGAACCTGTGGGTCTTAGAGGACGTCTTCGACAGCACCCTCTGCCAGCCAGCCACATAATTTTCCGTTTTTTATGCCTCTTATCGGTTCTTAATCTCCCCGCTTCCATGTCAGAACCATCTGCCTCTGTTGTGTTGTTTCCGGGGATGGCGAATGATCCGACGTCTCAAAACGCCGGAGTTCCTGGATATGGTTGAGGGCTGTGGTGCCGTTCGCGATGCCATGCCGGACAAGCCAGCATCCTACGACGGTTCCCGTCCGGCCGCGGCCGCCCCAGCAATGGACGTAAACGGGACGATCCGCCGCAATTGCGCCGTCGATCCCATCAAGAATCTTCACCATCGTTTCTCTGGAAGGAATGCCGAGATCCCGGATTGGGATCCGCTCACAGGCTACCTTGAAGCCGAACTGGTCCGCGATGCCCTGAACGAGGGTCTCGTAAGATACAAAAGGGTTCCCGTCGTGATCCGTTTCATCCTCCTCCATCAGGTTCACTATGCACCGGATGCCGCATTCCAGAAGGGCACTCAGTTTCTGCTCCATGTCTCGGCGGTTCCGGTCACCGGGGTAGAAGCCGGCGAGGAATGTGTCGGGGGCCACCCAGTAGGACCGTGGAAAAGGTACATTCAAAGGTTTGTTCATTACGCCACCGTTTCACTAATCTAAAATGGGATGTTTGTTCCCTGAAACAGCGTGCATCTATCAAATATTATTCACAGTATAAAGTAATGCGTGTCCTCGATTACGGCCCCTGAATAATCGAGGGCCATAACTGTGAAGTCGATTCTATTGCCTTTGAGAACTTGGACCTTGTTTGGAATCGCCCTCTTTTGCATCTCTTTCGAATGGAAAAAATAAAGAAGCACGTCCCGGATTATTGGCTTTTTGTTGCCAAAATGTGTTTTGATCATCGTTAGAATTGACTTCAGGTTTCCGGCAAGCAGACTTTTTGGAGAGGGAATCTTCTTATCAATCGAAGGGGATAGCATTCTCAATCTCGACGGAACACCTTCCCAGTCTCCCTTGTCAAACCATTCCTCCACATAGGCTCTGAATACCAGGTTTCTGTTCGCCTGCTCTCCTCGCAGGGTGATGACTCCTTCTGTTATTTTCTCCGACGATTGGTTCCACTTGCTCTCACCCAGATAAAGATGACCACTGCTGAGAAGAAGGAAATCAAATTCCCCAAACTGTGAACTGCCGGGACCGCCATGTCTGCCAAAGCTCGGGCGGTAGAAAACCTGACACTCTTGCAGATCAGACTGATCTTTCAACTGGTTAAGAATATGGCCCAGTTTCCACTGGATCGCCCAGAGTGTCAGTCCGTCCTCGCCATACCCGATGATTTCCAATTCTTATGATACCTCCGATTCTGAAATCAGATGATGACGGCCATCCTCATAAATATGGGCTGTCCAATAGTCCGCCCAGTGAAGGAGCAAGATAAGAGGTGCCTCTTTATGCGCTACGACGCGGTTCTCCTCGATGTATTGGCCGTCGTGATATGCGATGGCCTGGGCTTCCTCGTCGGAAAGGGGGATGAACCGGGCTACCAGGTAAAGACTGCGGACAGCGAGGCCCATGGCCGTAACCTCCGGGTTGACCCGATAGCAAATTCCCCTGTTTTTGACCTGCCACTCGTTCTCGTTGGGAATGTAGAGCGGCCGGCTCGTCGATCCGAGCTTGCCCACATCGTGGAACAGCCCGGTAATGACGCAGCTCTCTTCCGGTATAGCCGGCGCAAGGAACCTGGAGAGGTGAAGCAGTGTGTCCGCCACGCCGACACTGTGCGCCAGAAGACCCCGTTCCATAGCCAGGTGATAACGGGTGCTCGCAGGCGACATAAGCCAAGTGGTCTCCCTCTCCAGGAAATGCAGGATCCGTCAGAACGGTTCCTGCCCGGAGACCACCCTCTGTTTCAGGACATCGTAGCGTTCCAATAGCAACTTCGGTGTGTTCGATAGCACAGTCATAGTGATATGGCAATCCTTGCGGACAAATTACTGTCTTCTTGTTCGGTACTGCCGCCGGTGGGAGGCCGTGGCCATGGGACCAGCCTTGGTCTTGTTGCCAGGAGATCCGGGAAGAACGGCCCGACGGCTCCCTCGTCGTCACCTACCGGGTGGGCCGCTACGAGGCGATCCGGAGCATTCTCCACTCATGGATTCCCCATATCTCGATCCTCGATCCTGATGATTTCCGGAAGAAATTCTTTGAAGAGGTGAAGGGGTGGGTTCAGAACCAGCAGCCGTGATGGCCAAATAGAAGTGGGACAATGCAGGGATGAGATGATCAGGTACCCCTCTTTGACCTCACCCGGTGGACTTCCTCAAGGATGCACGGCTGACATTAAGCTCAATCTCTCGCAAACCACCATGGTCAATGATGAGAGACGAGGCGAGACCATGGCCATCCATGCTTACGCCGAATTCGAAGATGATCTGGCTGTCCCGGGCAACGCAAAGGTTGACGATGTTTCCTCTCCGGTCTTTAAGGATCGCGTCAAAGGGGACGTTGACGACCACAAATATGCTTTCATCGTCGGGAAACATGACGACTCCCTTATGTGAAGTTTCAAGGGAGCGCAATCGAAATGAAAGAGGCAGGGAAAGACGAACCCCCGTGATTCATGTTCTCAGCAAGATGTTCCGGGATGAAGGCGAGCGGCCGGCCGAAAGGTTGGCCCTTTTTTCATTTGCGTTGAAAATCGAAGCCTTGGCAGGCTGTTGCGTGTTGTTCAGTCCCGATGTTCAGCCCCTATTTGACAAGCACATTTGAGTGGTTACCATTTGTATTAAGAATTTACGAAAGGAGGTAAGGACCATGTTCGCACCGAAAAACATACTGGTTCCGACCGATTTCTCGGAACATTCGGATCGCGCACTGAAGCAGGCAATCGACCTCGCTTCCAGGTTCAATGCAAAAGTGTACCTCCTGCATGTCATCGAGGATTTGCAGCAGTGTGCGGTTGATTACTGTCTCTCAGAAAACGTCATGGAAGGGTACAGGGCACAGAGCCAGCAGGCCACTGCGGAAAAACTGGGACAGGAAGTAAAGGCTATTGGGGAAGCCAAGGGCGTGGAAGTCGTCTTCGACATCAAACGTGGCGTTCCTTATGAAACGATCCTAAGGGAACAGGAAGACAAGGGAATTGATTTGATCGTGATCGCATCCCATGGAAAGACCGGCCTGTTGCACAATCTGCTTGGAGGGGTGGCCGAGAGGGTGGTGCGGGCTGCCAAATGTCAGGTGCTACTCGTGAAGTAGCGAGAAAACAATCAGTGAATACGTAATGAAAGGCAGTTGCGGCAACGTGACTGCCTTTCTTCATTTTTCGCAGCGATAACGGCACTCTTGGCGCAACACATGAGCGGGGGATAACGCGGAAATGCCGTGCCACGATGGGGGAAAGAGGTCTCGCCGTCTTTTTGCCTAAGGGTTGAAAAACGGGACGATAGCGGGACAAAATCGGCAATCAAAGAAAAAGGGGCTGGCCATTGATCGGCTAACCCCTCTTCTTTATTGGCTCCCCAGTGCGGACTCGAACCACAGACCCGATGGTTAACAGCCATCTGCTCTACCGACTGAGCTACTGGGGAATGCGTCGGTGTAAAAAAACGGAACCGCTTTTTAGGAAAAAAGCGGTCCCTTGTCAAGAGACGATTCGGTATCGGGAGAAATACATGTTCCCGCTTGGTTTACCGGCAGCTGACGCAGGTCATGAGCGCGCTCATCGGCACGCCGGTCTGCTTGCTGATGAAGGCCAACTGGTCTTCCGGCGCAAAGTATCGGCCGCAGACTTTGCAGGTGGCCATCTTGAAGACCTTGTCCCAGATCATCCGGCGGTCCCCGGTGGTCTCCATGCGCACATAGCCGGTGGGGCAGATGAAGGCGCAGGATCCGCAGCCGATGCAGGCGTCGGTGGTGAAGTCGATCTTCGGCTCGTCCAGGTCGCGGCCCAGCCCGCGGTCCGCAAAAGTCAGCGCGCAGGCGCCCACCACTTCCCGGCAGGCCCGGACGCAGAGTCCGCAGAGAACGCAGTCTTTCGCGTCGGCCTTTTCGTCGGCGACGTCTACACCCACCTGGCGGGCGATGTCCCGGACGGCCTTCGTTGTCGGATATTTTGAATAAAGAAGCCGGGCCGCCAAGGCGCGCGCCTCGATGGCCTGCTCCGAGTTGGTCCGGACCTCCAGGCCCTTCGCTACCGGCGTGTTGCAGGCGGTGGCAAGCTGCCACTTTCCGTTGGCCTTGATCTCCACCGTGCAGAGACGGCATGACCCGAAGGCGCTCACTTCCTCGTGGTGGCAGAGGGTGGGCAGGATGATTCCCTGGCTCCGGACATTCTCAAGAACCGTCGAGTTCTCTTTGGCGTCTGTCTTGCGCCCGTCAATCGTAATCGCAACCATTTGCTAACCTCTATTCTCGTGAATTCCAGCAAGTCCGTCCCGCCCGAAGGGGGAAGGAACCAGTTATTCCCACACCAGCAGCCGATAGCAGCGCAGGCACCGCCCCGCTTCCTTCATGGCGGCGGCGGCCGACAGGCCCGCCTCCACCTCGGCAAAGACCGCGGTGCGCTCCTTCGGGTTCAGAAGGGCCGCCTTGGCGGCACCGGCTTTCGCCGTGAAGCCGCTGTCCCGCTGGGCCTTCGTGTCGAGACCCTTGAGCGACAGCTCGGGGGCGACGGCCTTTCCCGCCAGGTATGCGTCGATGCTCCTGGCCGCCTTGTTGCCGGCGTCGAGGGCCTCGATCAGGGTCGCCGGGCCGCTGACGCAATCGCCGCCGGAGAAGACCCCCGGGACGTTCGTCTGGAGCGTGGCCTCGTCCACCTTGATGGTTCCCCAGTCGGTCAGGCCGACCTTGCTTTTCCCGGACAGGAACACCGTGTCGGGCTTCTGGCCCGTGGCGGCGATGATCAGGTCCGTCTTGACGACGAACTCGGATCCCTTGACCGGGATGGGGCGCCGCCGGCCGCTTGCATCCGGCTCACCCAGCTTCATTTTGAGGCACTCGACGCCCGTTACCTTGCCGCCCTGCCGGACGATGTTCGCCGGGGCGACCAGGTAGGTGAACTTCACGCCCTCCTCCACGGCCTCCTCGATCTCCGTCGCGCTGGCGGGCATCTCCTTGCGGGATCGCCTGTAGAGGATCTCCACGTCCTTGAATCCGAAGCGGACGCAGCTCCGGGCGCAGTCGAGGGCGACATTGCCGCCGCCGATGATGACGACTTTCTTCAGGGGGGTTACTTTTGCGCCCAGGCTCAGGTTCCGGAGGAACTCGGCGCCCTGGATGAAACCGCCGTCCTTTACGTCTTCCCCGCCGCAGCCGACCTTGGTGCCCACGTGGGCGCCGACTGCCAGGTACAGGGCTCCGTAGCCTTTCTTCTGCAGGCCCGCCCAGTCAAGGGGACTGACCGGGCTGTTCAGCCGGACGTCCACCCCGGTGCGGCGGATGAGATCGATCTCGTGATTGAGGATATCCTTGGGAAGGCGGTAATCGGGGATGCCCACCGCCGCCATTCCGCCGGCCTTGGGCAGGGCCTCGAACACCGTCACCGGGTAGCCGAGGACGCGCAGGCGGTAAGCCGCTGCCAGGCCCGCGGGTCCCGATCCCACCACGGCCACCTTCTGCTTCTTCTCTTCCTTCGGGGCCGCGAGGCCGCAGCCGCCGCTCTGGAGGTCCGCATCCGCGGCGCTCCGTTTCAGAAGCCGGATGGCCAGGGGCTCGTCAATGTCGTTCCGGACACAGGCGCTCTCGCAGGGATGCGTGCAGGCCCGGCCGATGACCCCGGGCAGGATGCACCGCTCCCGGATCAGGTTGAGGGAGTCGGCGAAGCGGCCGTTCCGGATCAGCTCGATGTAGCCGGGGATGTCCAGCGTGGCCGGACAGGCCTGCATGCAGGGAGCCGTTACGGCGACCGAGCAGGCCTTTTCTTCCAGCTTCCCGCCCTTGGCGAGGGCCAGGAAATCGTTCTTATAGTGTTTGATCGCGTCGAGTACCGGCGTCAGGGCGGTAGCCCGGCCGAAATTGCATTTGCCGTTCTTGGCTACGCCCTTTGCGATCTCCTCGATCTCCCCGAGGGCTCCCTTGTCGGCCTTGCCGGCCGCCATGTCCTTCAGGAGCGCCGTCACCCGGTCGATGCCGATCATGCAGACGGAGCACTCTCCGCAGGACAGCTTCCTGGCTTCCTTGAGATATGCCAGGGTCAGGGAGGGAATGTCCGCGTCCTTGTCCAGTACGACCAGGCCGTTCCATCCCAGGAGGGCCGACATTTTCTGGCCTTCCTTCGGGACGGGACAACCGATGTCCGCCGCTCCGGCCTTCCCCTTGGGCTGGCCCTTGCGGCCGTCAATGATCTTGCCGTTCCAACTGCTGAATGCAACCGGTTTCATGTATGCCACCTTTGAAATGATTGACTTCCCTCGCCCCGTCCGGGGCCGGAAGCTGCGATTCCTACCCTTTCAGTTCATCCCAGGACTCGATGCACTCCACCTTGTTCATGAGCTTGGCGAATTCCAGGTTCACTCTATCCTGGAAATATCCGATCTCTTCCTTGCCCAAGTGGCGGAACCGCCCCTGCATCTTCATGTAATCCGTCACGGGCCGGAGCTTTTCCGGCTTTTCCACGGTGAGCCGGTACTTCCCGTTCTCCACTTCGTAGAGGGGGAAGATTCCCGTTTCCACCGCCAGGCGTCCCAGCTTGATGCAGTCCTTCGATTCGGCCCGCCAGCCCGTGGGGCATACGGCGAGACAGTGAATGTAGGCGGGGCCTTTGACGGCCCGGGCCTTCTTGACCTTGTTCATGAAGTCGATGGGGTAGCTGTGGCAGGCCGTGGCCACGTAGGGAACGTTGTGGGCCACCATGATCTCGGGCACGTTTTTCTTCCATGTCCGGTTTCCGGGGCTGGCCGCTCCCGCCGGGGCCGTCGTCGTGGAGGCACCGAAGGGCGTCGCGCTGGAGCGCTGGATGCCCGTGTTCATGTAGGCCTCGTTGTCGAAACAGACGTACAGCATGTCGTGGCCCCGCTCCATGGCCCCGGAAAGGGCCTGCAGACCGATGTCCACGGTTCCGCCGTCGCCGCCGATGGCGACCGTCTTCACGTAGCGGTCGGGAATCCGTCCCTTCCGGCGCATGACCTTCAGGCCGGCTTCAACGCCGGAGCCGACGGCCGCTGCATTGGGGAAGGCCACGTGAATCCAGGGAAGCTTCCACGCCGTGGTTGGATAGAGGGTCGAGATGACCTCCATGCAGCCCGTGGCGTTGGCGATGACCGTTTCCTTCCCGAGTGCCTTGCACATCAGGCGAATCGCCAGGGCCTCGCCGCAGCCCTGACAGGCCCGGTGGCCGCAGCTGAAATATTCTTCCCGGTCCACCAGTTTCCCGGCGAACAGGTCGAAGTTCGAAACCACTCCCGTCGCGTAATTGGGTGTAACCGTCAAGGTGCTCATCTTACTCCCTCACACCGTAGATTTGATAGGCATCGCCGGACTTCTTCGCCTTGGGGGCTCCCTCGATCATCTTCATGAAGTCCTCCACGCGGACGTCCCGACCGCCGAGGCCGATGATGTAGTTGACGATCTCAGGCCGGTTCGGCTGATCGTAGAGGGCGGCGCGGATTTCCGAGCAGACGGGTCCGCCGGGACCGCCGTAGGATAAGGCCCGGTCGGTCACGACCAGCGTCTTTGCCCCCCGGACAGCCTTGCGGATCTCGTCGAAGGGGAAGGGCCGCCAGAGCTTCAGCTTCAGCAGTCCAACCTTTACGCCCTTCTTGCGCAGGGCATCGACGGCGACCTCCGCCGTCTCACCCATGGAGCCCATGGTCAGAATAAGGATCTCGGCGCCGGCGGTTTTGTAGGTCATGACCGGCTCGTACTTCCGGCCGAACTGCTTCTCCCACTCCTGCCAGATCTGGACGATGACCTTCTTTGCGTTCACCGTGGCCACGTCCCGGGCCTTCACGGCCTCCGTGTAGATCTCGGGAAGTCCCAGGGTGCCCATGGACAGCGGGTGATCCGGATGCAGGGAGGCGAAGGGCTTGTAGGGCGGCAGGAACTTGTTGACCTGCGCCTGGGTGGGGAAGACGATGGGCTCCACCACGTGGGTGAGCTGAAAGCCGTCCATGTTGACGTTGATGGGCAACAGGACATCGGGATGCTCGGCGATCTTGAAGGCCTGGATGAACATGTCCACTGCTTCCTGGCCGTTATCGGCGAAGATGGACAGCCACCCGGAATCGCGCTGCATGATGATGTCGCTGTGGTCGTTCCAGATGTTGATGGGACCGGAGACGGCCCGGTTGCCGAGGCCCATGACCACGGGCAACCGCATGGCCGGGGTGATGGGCAGGATCTCGTGCATGTACATCAGGCCCTGGGAACTGGTGGCCGTAAAGGTACGGGCCCCCGTTCCGGAGGCGCCCATGACGGCGCTCAGGGCCGAGTGCTCCGATTCGACGGTGATGTACTCCGCGTCGATTCTCCCGTCCGCGATGATATCGGCCAGGTGCTCGGCGATATGCGTGTTCGGGGTGATAGGATAGCAGGCGGCCACGTCGATATTGCAGAGAGCGACCGCTTCCGCTGCAGCGACCGCCACTTCCATTCCAACGGGTTTCGTCATGACTCTTGACCCTCCTCGATCATGCTGATGGCGGACGGCCAGCATTCGTGGGCGCAGATGCCGCACCCCTTGCAGTAATCCAGGTCGGCTGCGAAAAAGCCGTCGGGTCCCTCCTGGACGCATCCTTCGGGACAGAAGATGTAGCAGACCCCGCACTTGATGCACTTGCTGTTGTCCCACACCGGCCTCAGGGAGCGCCAGGGTCCCGTCTTGAAGGACCGGGCGTTGCCTGGTTCAAAGACAATCCCTCCGGTGTTGTATTCTTTCCATGTTTCCGGCCACTTCTTCATGATAGCAACCTCTCTCGTCGCGCTTCCCCGGGGAAGCGGGCTTTGTTTCTTCCGTCAACGGATCAGCGGACCTGGACCTCGTCATAGGCGCGCCGGAGGGCCTTCAGATTCTTCTGGGCGATCCGGCCGAACCGGTGCTCCACCGGTTCCTTGAGTGCATCCAGCTTGACCACGTTCGTCACCTTCAGGAGCGCCCCCAGCATGGTGGTGTTCGTGATGGGTACCCCAAGCTCATGCCAGGCAATCGCCGTGGCATCAACCGTGGCGATCTTACCGGCGTAGTCGGCGTTCTTTTTCTTCAGGAGGTCCCGTACCTCGCCGGCCTTTTTCGCCGTATTGACGATCAGGGTCCCGCTCGGCTTCAGACCGGCAACAACAGCCGGCCCGATCTGGCTCTCGTCGAGCACGACCGATACATCGGGATTGTAAATGCGAGATCGGATTTTGATCTGTTTGGTGTCCACCCGGTTGAATGCCTCCACCGGCGCCCCGCGTCTTTCGGGGCCGAAGCTCGGGAAGCCCTGGGCGAACTTTCCCTCATCGATTGCCGCCATGGCCAGGAGCTCCACGGACGTCACCGCTCCCTGGCCCCCCCTTCCATGCCATCGGATTTCCAACATGTGCTCTTTCTCCCTCGTGGATTCTCCTCTTACTAACGCCGCAACCGCCGATTCCGTCCGGGGTGCGGCCCACCCCCCCTTTGAAAACCGCTGTTTTGGTATCTTAAATCCCGAGAACCTGTCAATTAAAAATTCGAAATCCGCGTCCGGCCTGGAACAGCGGCCTTCCCTTCACACAGGTCCGGTCAGTTACTGAACTCGGCAAAACCTGTCCGGACACAGACTCAGCCTACTCTTCCGGGCAGGCGGGAGCGGATGTGCGGCAGTAGCGAATCCCCGTTCCGATGAGGACGGCGGCGAAGATCACCCGGAGGATCGGTTCGGCCAGAAACGCAGCGATCACACCTCCCGCGATTGTTCCGGCGAGGATTCCCGGGATGAGTCCCGGAAGAACGGCCTTCCTGACGCTTCCGAGGCGCCAGTGGGCCCAGGCCCCCATGGCGCTGACCGGAACCATGGCGAGAAGCGAGCTGCCCTGGGCCGACTGCTGCTCGAATCCCGCCAGGAGAACCATGAAGGCGATCATGAATGCCCCGCCGCCGACGCCCATCAGGCCCGACAGGAATCCCGTGACGGCCCCGCCGGCCAGGAGAACGGCAACCCACAGCCAGTCCCTCGCCGAGGCCGCCGTCAGCGTGAAAAGCCAGGGCCTCGCCAAAAGAAGAATGGAGGTGAAGATCAGGAACAGACCGAAGACCTGCCGGAGATTCCGCTCCGGCATCGCCCTGCACAGCCGCGCCCCCGCGCGGACGGGCAAGAGCGCCCCCGCCGCCAGGAGCAGGGCCGCCGTCCAGTCCACGTGGTCGAAAAAGGCGTAGGTCGCTGCGCCGGCAATTCCGGTGAAGACGACTGCGACAAGGCTGGTCCCGTGACAGGCGTGCTGGGGAAGCCTCATGAAACGGCCCATCAGCGGGATCATCAGGACACCGCCTCCCATCCCCACCATGCCGCCGAATACACCGGAAACCAGGCCGATCCAGAAGTTCATGCCAACCGCCGTCGTTTCACTTTTTCTCAGGGAGTTTCCACCGCTCCGGCATTCCGGAACGCGCCGCCGTCAGCGGCTTCTCGATACGCCGACCCGATCGCAGAACGGGCTGACGGGACACTGGGTGCAGAGAGGGGAGACGGGCTTGCAGACGGTCCTGCCGAAGGCGACCATCAGCGTGTTGTAGCGGATCCACCAGCGGACGGGAAGTTTCGCCCGGAGGGCCTGCTCCGTTTCTCCCGGCGTCTTCGTCCGCACATATCCGAGCCGGTTCGAGATCCGGTGGACGTGGGTGTCCACGCAGATGCCGTCCTTTCCGTAACCCAGCGAGAGGACCAGGTTGGCGGTCTTCCGGCCGACACCCTTCAGGCTCAGGAGATCCTCCATGGTATCGGGGACCCGTCCCCCGAAGCGGTCGATCAGATCCCGGCAGACGGAATGGATTGTCCGGGCCTTCGTCCGGTAAAACCCGACCGGGAAGATGGTCCGGGCAATGGTCTCTTCGGGGAGGGAAAGCATCTTTTCGGGAGTGTCGGCCAGGCGAAAAAGCCGGTCCGAGGCCAGGGCGGTCACCTCGTCCTTCGTGCGGAGGCTGAGGAGGGTGGAGATCAGGAGCAGGAAGGGATCGGCCCGATCGTCGGCCATGGCCGACACGATGGGCATGTCCCATTCGGGCAGGCGTTCCTCCAGGGCTTTCAGGATTTTCGTGATGGCCCGATCATTCACGGGAAGCCTCGAACTAGGCAGCGAATCGTATGGGGATGGGTTCTGCCCCCTTTGGGGACGTGAGAGGCGTAGCCCTGGTGCGCCGCACCGACGAGGGATCCGACACAACGAAGCATCCGGCCAATTTCCAAAGCCGCTACTCTTCACCCGGGGCGACCCTGCAAAATGCCCGCAGGCGAGGCGCGCGAATCGCGAGGAGGGAGGCGTACCCCTCGGTACGCCGCACCGACGAGGGATGAAGCGCAACGAAGCATCCGGGCATTTTCCAGGGTCGCTACTCGTAGCCTTCTTCGTTGGCCAGTATATCGAGATGCAGCGTCGCGATATCCTCCACGTCCAGGTTCGCTTCCTTGTTCAGTTCCCGGAAATCGACCATCTTGATGTAGCGTTTGCAGACGTTGCAGACGTCGACCCTGTACCGTTCCTCCCCTTCGACCGTGAAATAGGCAAGGCTGTCATGCTCCTCGTTGCCGCAGAAAGGACATTTGATGCGGCGGAAATTCCATTCGTATCCGCACTGGCTGCAGAAAAGGTAGCGGAATCCCTCCTCCTGCCTGATTTCTCCGATCTTGGGCTCCTTGCCGCAGATGGGGCAATACCCTTCGGACCATTCGGCCTCGGCGATCCGGCTTCCATAACGGGCGGCCAGCCGGGACAGGGAGGGACGAAGGCTTTCTTCCAGGAACAGGTCGATGAGGTCGAAGGTCTCACTGTCCGCCCCCTCCTCTCCACTTTCGTCCTCTTCGCCCTCGTCCAGAGCCGAGGCAAAGGAGCGGCGAATCAGTTCCTCGAATTCGATCTCGCCATCCCGGATCCTCTGGGCCACGTCCCCCGTCTCCCCCGGAACGCGCTGCTCGGCGATCTCGAGGAGTTCGAGGAAATATTCCTTCGGCCGGGAAAGATCGAAGGATCCACCGATCACGTCCACCAGGGGGAATCCTCCCTCGATCTTGGATTCGACGAGCCGCTCGTCCAGGGAGAAGGTGCCTTCGTCCAACTGCTGGAGATGCTTTTCCCGGAGGATGAGAATCTCTCCGAGGATGTCCAGAAGCTCTTCATAATGGGGGGCCGTTTTCTTATATTCTTCAATGGTTTTCAGTGCATCTCGCAATTTTTGCGGCATGGGCCGGTTCCTTTCGGTCTTTTCGTTGAGCGGTGTATATAACCTTTCCCCCATGAGTTCAAGAAAAGTTCCATCAAGGAATTTCAAGGAGATAGGTTACCGGCGGCATCGTTGACCGGACCCGACGGGAATGGTACGTAGAGTTCATGAAAGGCAGGGTGAGATGAAGGGGAAAAAGAAACAGGAAGTCTTTCCGGATGACCGCCGGATCATCGTTGTCGGCGCCGGGGCGGGCGGTATGATGGCGGCGGGCCGGGCGGCCGAATGCGGCACCCCGGTCCTGCTCCTGGAAAAGACGGACCGGTCGGGAAAGAAAGTCCTGATCAGCGGCAAGGGCCGCTGCAACCTGTCGAACACAAAGGAGCTGGCGGATTTTCTCGCCATGTTCGGGGAGAACGGCGCGTTTCTCCACGGTGTCTTCCGACGCTTCTTCCGGGAGGAGCTGCTGGCGCTCCTGAACAGCCACGGCCTGGAAACGAAGACGGAGCGGGGAGGGAGGATCTTTCCCGCCTCCGATCAGGCAGCCGACGTGCTGGAGGCATTCCGGCGTTACCTGTCCGCAGGGGGCGTGCGGGTCCTGACCCGCACCCGGGTTGCCGGGCTTCGTGTTCAGAACAACCGCGTAACCGGCGTTGAAACGGAAGAAGGATTCCTCCCCGCCCGGGCCGTCATCCTGGCGACCGGCGGGTCCACCTGGCCCGCCACGGGATCCACCGGCGACGGGTATTCCCTGGCCGAGTCCGCCGGCCACACCATCGTCCCGCTCCGCCCCGCCCTGGTGCCCCTCGTGGTGGAGGAGCTCGACGTCGCCCGGTCCATGCAGGGAGTCAGCCTCCGGAACGTCCGGCTCACCGCATACGCCTGCCGGTCCGAAGAGATCCGGGAAGACCGGGATCCTTCCCGGGACGTCGGTCGGGGCATCCCGGGGAAAAGGCCCTCCGGGCGGATCATCGAGAGCCGCATGGGAGAGATGATGCTGACCCACTTCGGGATCGGCGGACCCGTCACCCTTCTCATGAGCCTGGCTGTCGTGGACGCCCTGAATCGGGGACCCGTCTCCATGGCCATCGATTTCAAGCCCGCCCTGACCCGGGAACAGCTCCGGGATCGCCTCCAGCGCGACTTCGACCACCACGGCAAGAGAATGGTCGCGCGGATCCTGGAAGGGCTTCTGCCCCAGAAGGTCGTCGGGGCATTTCTTGAAAGGTGGGGAATCGCTCCGGACAAGCGGGCCAATCAGGTAACATCGGTGGAGCGGGAAACGCTTCTCCACCTTCTGAAATCGTTTCGCTTCAATATCCGCAGCTCCCTTCCCATGTCTTCCGCCATCGTCACCGCCGGAGGGATTTCTCTCAAGGAAGTGGACCCCCGAACCATGGCCTCCCGACTCGTGGAGGGGCTCTTCTTCTGCGGCGAGGTCCTGGACCTGGACGCCGATACGGGAGGGTACAACCTCCAGGCCGCTTTCTCCACAGGATACATGGCCGGAGAGTCCGCCGCTAAAATTGTAACCGATTGATTACATATACGTTTGGCCGGTCAAACTATTTATTGTCAAAACGTCGGGAAACGGTTAGAAGGCGGGAGCCGGGGCGACGGAACCCTCCAGGGAGGGTTCCGAAAAACCGGTTTCCGCAGCCGAACAGGTGAGGCGCATTCACCAATCATAACGGATTCGAGGAGAGAAACATGTACCAGTATGACAAGCCGGACAACCTCGTGGAAACCTTCGAGGAAAGCGTCAAGAAGCATGCGGGCAACCGCATGTTCGGGACAAAAAATAAAGACGGGGTCTACGAGTGGATCACATTTGGGGAGGTGGCCCGCCGGGTGGACAACCTGCGGGGAGGCCTCGCCCAGATCGGCATCAAGCAGGGAGACGCCGTCGGGATCATTGCCAACAATCGGGTCGAATGGGTCGTGGCGGCCTTCGCAACATACGGCCTCGGAGGGCGATTCATCCCCATGTACGAGGCGGAACTCCTCCACATCTGGAAGTACATCGTCGCCGACAGCCAGGTGAAGGTCCTGTTCGTCTCCAAGCCCGACATCTACGAGAAGATCAGGAATTTCCCGAATGATATTTCGACCCTGCAGAGCATCTACCTCATCGAGGGCACAGGCGAGGAAACCATGGAGGCCCTGGAGCGGCTCGGAGAGAAGAATCCCGTCCCCTCGATCCGGCCCAAACCGGAGGACGTGGCTGTCCTGATCTACACGTCCGGGACCACGGGCGACCCGAAAGGGGTCCTCCTGACCCATGGGAACTTCACGAGCAATTTCCAGGGAGGCATCGCCAAATACCCCCATCTGAACGAGAAAGACGTATCGCTCGCCATTCTCCCCTGGGCCCACTCCTACGGGCAGACGGCGGAGCTCTATGCCATGATCCATCTCGGGGGCAGCATGGGCCTCGCCGAGAGCGCCGCCACCATCGCGCAGGACATCCTGGCGGTAAAGCCCACATGGCTCATTGCCGTGCCCCGCGTCTTCAACCGCATCTACGACGGGATCACGGCGAAAATGCGGGACGAAGGAGGGCTCGCGAAGGCCCTCTTCGACATGGGCGTGGCGGCGGCCAAGAAAAAACGGGAGCTGGCGGCGCAGGGGAAATCCGATTTTCTGACGAACATCAAGTTCGCCATCGCCGACAAGATCGTCTTCTCCAAGATCCGTGAAAAGATGGGCGGGCGCCTCAAGGGCTCCATGACCGCCAGCGCCGCCATGAACGTCGACATCGCCTACTTCTTTTACGACATCGGCATCCCCGTTTACGACTGCTACGGCATGACCGAAACCTCCCCGGCGATCGCCATGAACGCCTCCTACTCCTTCCGCTTCGGCAGCGTCGGCCAGGCCATCGACAAGGTGAAGATCGTCATCGATTCATCGGTCGTGGAGCCGGGGGCGGCGGACGGCGAAGTCGTCGCCTACGGGCCCAACATCATGAAGGGCTACCACAACAAGCCCGACGCCACCCGGGAGGTGCTGATGCCGGACGGGGGACTCAGGACGGGCGACCGCGGCCGCCTGGACAAGGACGGGTTCCTCTACATCACCGGGCGCATCAAGGAGCAGTACAAACTGGAAAACGGAAAATTCGTCTTCCCCGCCGCTCTGGAGGAAGACATCTGCCTCGTGCCCTGGGTGTCCAACTGCGTCATCTACGGCGAAAACCGGCCCTACAACATTTGCCTCGTGGTCCCGGAGTTCCCGGCCCTTCAGCGCTGGGCTGAGCAGAAGGGGCTGCCCACGGACGCCAGGGCCCTGACGGAACATGCCGAGGCCAGGGCCTTCATCGCCGGCGAGATCACGAATGCCCTGAAGGGGAAATACGGCGGATACGAGATCCCGAAAAAATTCCTTCTGCTGGAGGAAAATTTCACACTGGAGAACGGGATGCTCACCCAGACGATGAAGCTCAAGCGCCGGGTCGTTCTGAAGAAGTACATGGACGCCATCGAAGCGCTATACAGGGGAAAATGAGGACCCCGGAAGACCAACGGCAATGCCTTATGGATACAACCGATTCCGAGAAACGGGGGCATCACCCCGATCCCGGCGCAACGCCGGAACCGGAAGAGGACTTCTGGAACTGCAAGGGCCAGTGCGGATATACCCGCTGGTGCGCCGCCTGCATTGCAGAGCGTAAGGAAAAGGAGCTTGAAAAGGAACGGCAGCGGCACGAGAGCGGGGACTACTAGTCCTCCCCCGCCTCATACCCCTGCGTCGCATGAAATACGGCGCGGTCGAAGAAGATCACAATCCGCCGGTCCAGTTCCAGGGCCATGTAGATATCCAGCGTCTTCTGCCACATTCCCCGCGACAGGGCGAATTCCCAGAGGTGTTTCTTCACAAGGCTGAGGGCGCTCAGGACGTGGCTGAGCGGCACGCCTTCCCCTCTGCTCTGCCGCCCCAGGGCCGAGAAAAAATCCTTTACGTCGGCGTCTTCACGGGCTCCTCCCAGCCAGGCACTGAACCGGGACAGGATATTGAGAACATCCCCGAAAAGCCGTTCCCGGCCAAAAAGGTGATACCCCGCAGTGGTCCGGCTGGTCAGGGCCTCCTTCATCCAGATGCGGGCAATCGACTCGGCGTTCTCTTCGATGACCCCGACGAGCCGGTCGGAAAGCAGATTCCTGCGGTCCCCCTCCGAACCCTCCCCGACGGACTGGCGGAAGGAGTCGACGATGGCCCAATAGTCCGCCTTGCTCCGGACAAAGGCCTCGATGGCTTTTCGATTCGACGGGAAGGCAATCCGCGGCAGCTCGTCCGGAGGATAGTACCGTACCGCCGTCGTATCGCTTCCGGGCCGTAAAATGCCGCCTGTCTGCTCCACCTCGAATGTCAGGAACAGAAGATCTCCATAATATCGGCTCCGATAGGAATCCACGTCGACCAGCCCCGCGATTTTCCCTTTGATCCCCGCCTCCTCCTCCAGTTCCCGGAGAACTGCCTCCTCGATGCTTTCCCCCGATTCGGCGAATCCCGTGGGAAGACACCACATTCCCCGGTAGGGGCTCCTTCCCCTCCGGACGAAGAGAAACCAGCGGTCCATCGTCACGATGGCCGACACGACGGGAAGCGGGTTTTCATAGAAAAAGCGGCCGCAGGGCCGGCAGAAATCCCGCTCGTTTCCCTCTTCGTCCTTTTCGCGGAGGATTCCTCCCCCGCAGACATGGCAATAATGCCTTCGCGGCTTGTTCATGCTCCGTCCTTTCGGGGCCGCGGCAGGCGGCAGCGGAAGATCCGGTCGTCCTTGGACAGGCGAATGTTTCCGGCGCTCCGGATCCATTGTTGAAGCTCCTCCTCCAGGAGCGCCGTCAGTTCGGGAACGGTGCGGCGTGTTCCGGTCAGGAGAAAAGGACTCTTGAAGTGGATATACCGCAGGATCTGTGGAATGTCCGACGGCGGGAAGACCAGGGTGTTCCGATAGTCCAGCATTTCGACTTCCCGAAACCAGGGAGCGAGGAGGTCACGGCCGTTCTCCGCGGAAAACCGCGCCACGATATCCTCCACGGGAAGGCGCCCCCCCGGAAGGTCGCCCTGCTGCATCAGCGTCCTCCGGATCAGGTCCGCCAGTTCTCCCATGTTGTTCCGGTCGTGGGTGATCACGACAAACAGGCCGCCCGGCCTCAGGATCCGGGCCACCTCGGGGATGACCTCGGGGAAAAAGTACAGGGCAAAGGAACACAGGACCAGATCAAAGGACGCCTCCGGGAAACTTCGGACCACCGGGACCCCTTCCGGGAGAAACCGTCCCCGGAGACCCGCCCGGCGGCAGGCCTCCAGGAACGGTTCTTCGTAGGCCTCCACGATGTCCACACCCACGGCGACGCCGTCCGGCGACACCCGGCCTTGCAAGGTCTCGGTGAAAGGGCCGAAGGCGCACCCCATCTCCAGGATGTCGCCGCATGCCGACAGGTCGAGCCCCTCCAGCGCATAGCGCCGTACATCCCGGCTGTTCGTCGAGTGGCTGCGGATGATCCCGGCGACGGCGCGATGGCCCGGAATGTCCCCGAAAACGCTCTGGATCGCCGCCGGATCGGGACGCTCGTTCACTTCGTTCCTCCCTGCCCGGGCCCGGGCACGAGATCGATGACCGTGATTTCCGGAGGCGCCAGAAAACGCATGGGCGGTCCCCAGGTTCCGGTTCCCCGGCTGACGTGGAGAAGGCCTCCATTCGGAAGCCGGTAGTCCCCTGCGAGATGGGGAAAAGCCATTCCCACAAGCAGGCTGAAGGGAAAGATCTGTCCCTTGTGAGTGTGTCCCGACAATTGCAGATCGAACAGTCCGGCCGTCTCGGACCGCGCATCCGGGCGATGCCGGAGCAGGATGGTGAACAGCCTGTTGTCGAGACCGGACAGGATTGCCCGCTCGTCGACCGCCGGGGCGAGACCGGCCTGGATTCCCGTCGCGTCGTCCACACCGGCCAGATTCAGGACCCCTCCCACGGCCCGTCCCTCCCCCCGGAGGACCGTGAAGCCGGCCCCCTCCGTAAAGGCCAGGGCCTGTTCGAGGCCTGCGTAGAATTCGTGGTTTCCCGTGACGGCATACTTGCCCAGGCGGGGCTTGAGATCCCGGAGCCGCTGCATGGGACCCGCCAGGCTGTCGATCTGCCCGTCCACCAGGTCACCCGTGGACACCACGAGGTCCGGCCGCGCCGCCTCGACGGCCGCGACGATGCGGCCGATGCAATCCGTATCGATGATGAATCCGACGTGGACGTCCGAGATCTGGACGATCCGGGTCGGTTGGGATACCTTGGCGCTAGGAAAAACAATCCGCTCGGTCCGGAGGCGGGTCGCCTCCCAGGCGCTGTAGACGGAGAGAAGAACTGCCCCTCCCAGGGCCAGCAGGGCGGCAGATCGGGCCCCGATCATCCAGGCCGACCGGTCGAAGCCTGTGACGGCCGTTCCAATCCGCGTCGACCAATTCCAGACATCGACGATCAGAAACAGGCAGAAAGCGAAGAACAGCGCACCCATCCAGAGATAGCCGCTCCAGGACGCCAGGCAGGCCGCTCTTTCCTGCCCGATTCTTTCAAGAAAGTGAACCGCGATTGGAATGAGGACCATGACGACCAGGAAAACGCCGAGCCCCCATTGTCCCGGTGCGGAGAACGAAAAGGCACGCACCAGTTTCAGGAAGAAGTATACATGGACTCCCCCGTAAACGAGGAAGTAGATTGCAAGAAACAGTATCATTTGCCGGTCGGCGGTTTCTCCGGAGACGTCCCTCCGCCCGCATTCTGTCGGACCGCCGTATAGGCATCCAGGATGATCTGCCGGGACAGGAGGGCCATGGAGCGGCTCATTGCGGCGGCGAGGCTGCCGGCGTTTTTGCCTTCCACGGGAAAGGAAGACTCGTACTTCTTCTGATACACCACCCGGCTCTGGACGTCACTCCGGCTCCTGTCCATCAGCGTGATCCGGAGCACCAGGAGGGACCGGCGGCCGTCGGCGCCGCCCGCTTCGGAAAATTCCTCCACGGCGCCCTTGAGCTCAAATCTCGCATCCACGGGATCCCGCCACGTGAAAACGGCTTTGAACAGCCCGGCGTTGCGAAGATCCCGGGCCAGGAAATCCGTGGTCAGGTCGGCGGGGTTGACCCGCCAGCGGTGGTATGGATCCGCATAGTAGACATAAGGCTCCATCCGGGAGATCATCAGGGGGCCCCGCAGGGCCTCCGTGGTGGAAAAACGGTTCAGCTTGAGGACTTCCTCCAGGGGCGCCGTCCCCTCGAAGGCCGGCGGATCGTATTCAAGGGAATAATGATCCACCAGGAGGGCCGGTTTCGCACCGGTACAGCCCCATAACCAACCCACCGCGAGGAAGACCGCCAGAAACCGCAATCCCCCGTGAACCTTCCCGAGCGTCCCGATGCCGGGCCATGCCTTCATCCTGTTCATCATGTTCCGATTCCTCCCTCACCGGGGTCGCCGGGGCGGAGGCGGCTCCCCGAAGAGCAGCTCCGACGGATTGGCTTCCAGCCTCTGGAGCAGAGCATCGAGGTTTTCCGAGGCCTGACGGATGTTTTCCCCGGCCAGGGTCAGGTCCGTCGTGATCTGCCGGGTCTTGCGGTCCAGGTCCGTCACCATGCCCTCGGTCCGCCGGGCCGTTTCCGCAAGTTTCATCGCCTTGAGCTCTCCCCGCACGTCTTCAATCATGCCACGCGCCTCCACAATGGCGTCCTTGGTCTCCTGAAACAACGTTTTCGCGTCATCCAGAACCCCCTCCAGGTGCCCCTCGGCAACGAGCTGATCCACCTTGTCCAGTGTGTGATTCATGTGCGCCGACGTGGATTCCAGGTTCTCGAGAATGCGGTGGGTCGTGGATCCGCTGAAGAATTCGCTGATGGACCGCTCCACTCTCTTCAGTTCGTTCGAGATGCCCGCCAGGTCGATCTCCTTGACTTTGGCGATGGTCATCTCCAGGCCGGACATGATCAGCTTCTGCGCCGAGGCCTGGGAAGGGATGATGGGATAGGGCGGGGTGAAGTTGATCCGCGGCGTATCGACCCGCTCGCCCTCGGGCAGCCGGTCGAGGTCCACGAAAACGATGCCCGTCAGGCCCGCGGATTTCAACTGGGCGACAGAGTCCTTTGCCTCCGAGGGCTTCAGGTCCACCTTCATGACCACCTCGATGAGGCGCCGGTCCGGGGCCACATTGATCTCGTCGATCCGTCCGACATCGACGCCGCGGTATTTCACCATGGAGTCCGGTGAAAGCCCCTGCACCGACTCATCGAAATACGTCACGTACATATCGCCTTTCTGGAGGATCTTGGACGCCCCGATCCAGATGACCGTGGCGACGCCGATGGTCACCCCCAGGGTGATGAACAGACCGATCAGGAACTTGGGAGTCTTGATTCTGGCCATGGACGGAATGCCTCCCTACGAAGAGCCGCTCAAACGATTGAAAAAATTGTAAACCCTCGGATCGGAAACATCTTTCTGCAGATCCCGGGGGCGCCCCTCCGCGATGATTCCACGGGTGGCCTTGTCGAGCATGATCGCCCGGGAAGCAATGTTGAAAATCGATTCCAGCTCGTGGGTCACGACCACCATGGTCGTTCCCATGCCTTCGTTGATGCTTTTGACCATCGTGTCCAGCTCTACCGCCGTAACGGGATCCAGGCCGGCGGACATCTCGTCGAAGAACAGGATCGTCGGGTCCAGCGCCATGGCCCGGGCAAGGCCCGCACGCTTTTTCATGCCCCCCGAAAGTTCCGCCGGCAGATAATCCTCGTAACCCGACAGGTTCACCATGGAGAGCTTCATCCGCACGACCTCGTCGATGAGCGGCGGCGGCAGGTCCGTATGCTCCTGAAGCGGCAGGGCAACGTTCTCCGCCAGGGTCATGGAGCCGATGAGGGCGCTGGACTGGAACAGAACGCCGATCTGCCGTTTGAACTCCTTCAGGGCCTGTTCGTCGGCGTTCGCAAGATCCAGGTCATTGACCCGGACCAGGCCTGACGTGGGTGGATAAAGCCCGATAAGGTATTTCAGCAGGGTCGATTTCCCGCAGCCGCTGCCCCCGACGATGACGAAGATCTCTCCGGGTTGCACCCGGAAACTGACGTTCTCCAGAACGACGTGATCCCCATAGGCGGCCTTGAGGTTCTCGACCTCGATGACGGGCCCGGTCCCGTTCACGGGTACCGCGGATTGATCGTTCATGTCAACCGTCTCCACACCCCCTACGGATTGATGTAGTGAAGCATGATCGCAAAGGCCGAGTCTGCCACGATGATCAGGAAAATGGCCGACACGACGGCGGATGTCGCCGCCGCCCCAACCGCCTCCGCCCCTCCCCGAACCTGGAAGCCGCGGTAGCAGACGATGCCCGAAATCAGGAGTGCAAAACACGTGGCCTTGAACATGCTGGCGTTCATGTCGAAGATCCGGATGCTCTTGATCGTCTGGGTCATGTAGGCGTTGACCGTGATGTCGAGTCCCGTCACACCGACGATCAGTCCGCCCAGGACTCCCAGCAGGTCTGCGTAGAGGGTCAGAACGGGCACGACCACGATGGCGGCGATCACCTTCGGGATCACCAGGAACCGGATCGGATCGAATCCCATGGTCGTCAGAGCGTCCACTTCCTCGTTGACCATCATGGTGCCGATTTCCGCCGCGAAGGCCGATCCGGAACGGCCGGCCACGAGAATGGCCGTCATGATCGGCCCCAGCTCCCGCACGATGGAGATCGACACCAGGGAAGCCACATAAATGTTGGCGCCGAACTGGCGAAGCTGAAGGGAAGCCATGAAGGCCATGATCAGGCCGAGAAGCAGGCTGATGAGCCCGACCACGGGCAGACCCTCCACGCCGGCCCGCCTCATGTAGAACAGGACGGCATTCCAGCGCACGGAGCGGGGATGACGCAGGGAATGGAGCAGGGCCAGAACGATCTCCCCGACAAACGTCATGAGGTCCGCGAAGGCACCGAACAGAGACTCGGCCGTATCCGCAACCTTCGGGAAAAATCCCTCCGGCTTCTTTCCGGTCGCCACCGTCCCGGAAGCCGCGGCTTTGCCCTCCACGAGGGACAGGATCCGCCGGGCATCCTCCCCCAGACCGGCAAGCTCCAGGGGAGCGGACCGGGCCGCGGCGAGCGTCCGGAGCCTGCCGATGAAGAGGGCCCCGGCACTGTCCATATACGTTACGCCGGTCAGATCCACCCGGATGGCCGACGGCCGATGGGTCTCGATAAACGTTTCAGCCCCCGCGAGGAGCCGCTCCAGATTTTCCAGGGCGAGCCGACCCGACAGAAAAAGGGTGCATGCTTCCCCGGGCGTCCCCTCAACGGCGAGGGCAAAGCTCTGAGGCTTGTCCGGAACCCTTTTCTTGAACATGCGGCCGGAATTCCTCCAATCAAACACCGGTGGAAAACAGCGGGAAACAGCCCCGGACCGAAGGAATTCCCTTTATTGCGAAGGGAGCTGCTCCGTCAGAGGCCGTCACCGGTCACGCCAGGCTGGCAAGATGGGTGCGCAGGTTGGCTTTCTTTTTGTTCAGTCCCAGCTTCGCCCGGATGTGGTTGCGGTGAAGGTCGATGGCGCTCCGGGAAACACCCATGATCCTGGCGATCTCCTTGGTGGTTTTTCCGCCGCGGATATAATTCGCCACCTGAATTTCCTTCGGGGTGAAGTTCAGGTACTGAGAGGTCAGGGTCCGGAGGAAGGGAGACATGATGTCTTCCAGATTCGTCTCGATAATGTCCACGTACGCCTTTTGCGTCCCGTCCAGGGACGTGCCCTGCATCTTCTTCACATAAGGGAGCACCAGCTCCCGGACATTGGCGAGGACCTTCGATTCCACCTCTCCCTGATTTTCCTGCTTGTGCTTCAAGAGAACCCGCAGGGCCTCGTTGACCTCCTCCAGGCGCATGGTCGTATCCTGAAGGGCCTTCTCCCTCTCCAGGAGCGTGTTGACCGCCTGTTTTCGTTCCGTGATGTCCATGAGAGAACACACCACGAGCCTGGTCTCGGGAATGGCGGAGATGACGAGAAAAACGTCCCGCACCTTGCCGGTCCTGTCCTTCAGCGAGAATTCCGTATGAATAGGTCCTTTGGCCGGGTCCGCCAGGATTTCATGCTGGAGGCCGATCAGTCGTTCCAGGTCGTCACTCTCGATCAGGTCGTCGCCCCGGATCTTCCCGACGACGTCTTCCCGCTTGATGCCCACGGCCCTCTCGAATTCACCGTTCAAGAGGACGATGTTCCGGTCCTCGTCGACGATCATCATGATTGTTCCGGTGTTTTCGAAGATCGTGCGGTACAGGTTCTCCGACTGGCGGAGGCTGTCCTCCGCTTTTTTCCGGTCTGTGATGTCCAGAAGCTTGACAACGAAGCGCTGCGTTCCTCCCGATGTCTTCAGGACGGAAATCTTTGCCTCCACGAAGATTCGGCTGCCATCCTTGCAGACGAGCCTTGCCTCGTACTGGTCGACGATGTTCTCTCCACACTTACGCCTCGCAAAGCGATCCAGGGCTATGGCGCGGTCTTCCGGAGCGATAAAATCAATAAATGTTTTTCCTAGGTTCTCCTTAAGGCTATAGCCCGTCATACGCATTAACTCGTCGTTTCCGTAAACAAAGCGGGCTTGCTCATCGATGACGCAGATTCCGTCGTGGGTATGCTCCACGATGGAACGATAGCGCTCCTCGCTCTCCCGGAGCTGGATTTCCGCCTTCTTCTGGTGCGAGATGTCGACTCCGACGCCCCGGAGTCCGGTAATTCCCTCGGCCGAAACGATGGGGGTGGCAAAGATGGTGACGGGAAAGGAGGTCCCGTCTTTTCTGAGGAGGGCCGTCTCGGTGCCCTGGGCCTTGGATTTTCCCTTGAGCACCAAATCGATTTCCCGTTTCAGCCGCTCCCGGTCTTCGGGGATCGACGCATCCCATGCGGTAAGCCCCTTCCTGAAATCTTCCTCGTCATAGCCGAGGAACGTGGTGATGTGGCGATTAAAGAAGGTGAACCGGCCCTTCTTGTCCAGCTCGAAGACGATCTGCGGCAGGCATTCCGCCAGTTCCCGGTAGCGCTTTTCCCAGACATGGACGGCTTGGCCGTCACGCTCGAGGTCCTGAACTTTCTTTCTCAGCGCCGCCACTTCCTGCAGCAGCTCTTCCCTGGTCTTCTTCGCGCCTTCCATAACTCCCCCCTTGCCGTTCTTCGAGACGTCCCCTCCGGCAACCGGATCAGCCGCTCCCGATCGGAATGTTGGTTTCGTCGATGACTTTACACCCTGGACGGAACGGGCATCCGGCTTTTTTCTCCCCCGGTTACAGTGTTCTCGACTTGTACAGTTCGTTCTTGACGATGTAGCGGCGCACCGCACCGGGAACGAGGTAGGCGATGGATTGCGAAGCTTTTGCCCGCTGGCGGATGTTGCTGGAAGCGATATCGAGGAAAGTGACCTCCCGGAAGTAAATCAGGTGCCCCGTCGGCCCCCGGTAACCGCCCAACTCTTCCTCGTAGGAAAAACGGGACGCAAAATCCTCCGGCAGGATCCCGGTGAGGCCCCGGTTTTCATACCCGGGCCTGGTCATGACGACCATATGGCACAGGAGGAGGAGCCTGTCCCATTCGCGCCAGGTCTGGATGGCGTGAAACGCGTCCTGGCCGAGGATGAAATAGAGTTCCATGTCCTTGAGGTAGCGGTTCAGGAAGTACTCGATGGTCTCCACGGAATAGGATTTCCCCTCCCGCTGGTTTTCCACATCGGCAAAGGAGAAGGAAGGGTTGTCCTCGATGGCAAGCTTGACCATCTGCTCCCGGTGAAAGAAGGGCGTGATCTCCGCCTCCAGCTTGTGGGGGGGGCGGGATGCAGGCACGAAGATGATCCTGTTCAGATTGAACATCTCCAGGATTTCCTCGGCGCAGCGCAGATGTCCCATGTGAATCGGATCGAATGTACCGCCAAACAGTCCCCACTTCATGTTCTCACCTGTCCGTCTCCGTAGATGATGAATTTCGCTGTCGTCAGTTCCTCCAGTCCCATGGGTCCGAAGGCGTGCAGTTTCGTTGTGCTGATGCCGATCTCGGCCCCAAGCCCCAGTTCGAACCCGTCGCTGAAGCGGGTCGAGGCATTCACCAGCACCGTCGAGGAGGATACCTCGCGGAGAAAGCGCTGGGCGTTGGCGTAATCCTTCGTCAGGATCGCCTCCGTATGCAGGGAGCCGTATCGCTCGATGTGAGCCATTGCCTCATCGATCCCGTCCACTATTTTGACCGCGAGAATCAGGTCCAGGTACTCGGCATGCCAGTCCTCTTCCCGGGCCTCCCCGGCGGAGGGAACGATCTTCCGGGTCCGGGGACACCCGCGGAGAGACACGCCGGCATCCTGCAAAGCCCGCGCCGCCTCCGGAAGAAATGTATCGGCGATCGCCTCGTGGACCAGGAGGGTTTCCATGGCATTGCAGACCGCCGGCCTCTGGGCCTTGGCGTTCAGGCAGATCCGGACCGCCGCTGCGATGTCCGCGCCGGCGTCGACGAAGATGTGGCAGACGCCCTTGTAGTGCTTGATGACGGGGATCTTCGAGTCCCGCACCACCGCCCGGATCAGGTCTTCCCCTCCCCGGGGAATGATCAGGTCTATGTATTCCTCGAGCTGAAGCATCTCGTAGACCGCCTGGCGGTCCGTGACGCCGATGACCTGGACCGCCGCCGCCGGCAGACCTGATGTTTCCAGCACGTCCTGCAGGACGCGGGCGATGGCCAGGTTGGAGTCGATGGCCTCCGACCCCCCCCGCAGGATCACCGCGTTGCCCGATTTCAGGCACAGGGCCGCCGCATCGACGGTGACATTGGGACGGGCTTCGTAGATGATGCCGATGACGCCAAGGGGGATCCGCATCCGTCCGACCAGCAGACCGTTGGGACGACGCCACATGCCGGTGATGCGACCCCCCGGATCCGGAAGCGCCGCCACTTCCTCCAGCCCCCGGGCCATTCCCTGGACCGTTGCCGGGGTCAGTGTGAGTCGGTCGATCATGGCATTGGACAAACCGCGTTCCCGGGCCTTCTCGACATCCCCGGCGTTTGCTTCCAGCAGAAACGTTTCACGCTCCCGCAAAGCCTCCGCCATGGCCAGAAGGGTGCGGTCCTTGCGATCTGTAGCAGCCCGCCCGAGAGCGGAAGCGGCTTCCCGCGCCCTTACCGCTGTTTCGAGAATACTTTCCCTTATCTCCAATCCCGCGCTCCAGAAGATAATTTCAAGGAAGGTTTCCCTTTCCGTCTTAGAACCGGCCAGGGAAATGTTGACAAAACCACAGGAGATTTTGTATGAACCGACGTCCAGCCCATCCATCTCCATATCTGCCGGATCCGCCCGCAGGGGTCAAACGGCAGAATCAACTTACAAAACGTACCGGATCGTGTCAAGAACGATATCATTATATCAGGGAATATCTATGAACAGGCAGCATATCCGGAGCGGTCAAACCGGTGAGAACAGGCCGGTCGACGCAGCATCGGAGCAGTGCATCACAACCCTGCAGGCATCCCCATGAGCTCTCTCCAGATCCGTGCAGGCCGTTCCGCCCTCGCCCTGATCCGGGACGGCGGGTTTTCCCTGGATGCCGTCCGGGCGTATTACGGTCCTGCCTCGGGACCGCGATGGCTCATCGTGTCCGGCTTTGACCGCACGCTCTTCTCCTCGGGACTCCTGGGAAACCAGAAACCGGTTCTGCTGGCGGGATCCTCCGCCGGGGCGTGGCGTTTCGCGGCCTGGCTTCAGCCCGAGCCGGAGAAAAGCTACAGCACTCTCCTGGAGTCCTACATCACGGCGCCCTATCGCCGGACGGACTCGCCTCAGGAGATCCTGAAGACCCTGGGCGGCATCATCAACACTTACCTGGAACGGGACGCCGTCTCCTTTGCCCTGGCCAACAAGAGATACCGCCTCGCCGTGGCCACGATGCGATGCCGCCCGCTGACCGCATCGGCTCGGCCCTGGGTCCAGCATGCCGGTTTCGCACTCAGCTACCTCCTGAACATCGCCAATCCCGCGACCCTGCACGCCTTTGGCGAACGGGTCATCTTTTACAACGGCCCCAAGCCTCCCTCCTTCTGCCTTCGGAGCGAATTCAAGGGGACCTTCATCAAGCTGAGCGCCACGAACTTCAGGGCCGCCATCCTCGCCTCCGGCGCCATCCCCGTCGTCGTCGCCGGCGTTCGGGACATCTACGGGGCGCCCACCGGAGTCTACCGGGATGGAGGCTTCTTCGACTACCACCTGACCCACCGCTACACCGAGCGGGAAGACGAGGTGACCCTTTTTTTCAACCACCAGGAGCGCATCATCCCGGGCTGGATGGACAAGAAGCGCCTGAAGCGCAAGCCTTCCGAGGAGATCCTCGACAACGTCCTGATGGTTTACCCCTCCGAGACCTTCGTCCAGGGTCTCCCGGACGGGAAGGTGCCGGACCGGGACGACATCACCGCGTTTATCGACGATCCCGAGGCCCGGATCCGCAACTGGTGGCAGGCTGTACGGCAGTCCGCCCACTTCGGAGAGGAATTTCTGGAACTGGTCGAGAGCGGCCGGATCCGCCAAGTGGTGGAGCCCATCACCTGACGGCGGCTGCCCTTCCCGGGTTTCCCTGAGAACGCCCGCTCCCTTCCGCACCCCATGAAAAATCAACTCCGGAAACTGAAGGAAATCCTGAAGCACTGCACCCTCTGCCCCCGGCGCTGCGCCGTTGACCGCACGGGCGGCGAGCGTGGGTTCTGCGGCCTTGCGAACCGCCCCGTCGTTGCCCGGGCTCTGCCCCACCACGGCGAGGAACCGCCCATCTCGGGCCGGAAAGGCGCCGGGACGATCTTCCTGTCCTCCTGCAACCTGCGCTGTGCGTTCTGCCAGAACCACCAGATCAGCCATGGAACGGAAGGACGGGAAGAGACGGCCGTGGAGCTGGCCCGAACCATGATCCGCCTTCAGGAGGCGGGGTGCCACAACATCGAGCCGGTGACGCCGACGCCGCACGCAGCGGCCCTCCTGGAGGCCTGGATGATCGCACGCCGGGCCGGGTTGTCGATTCCGCTGGTTTACAACTGCGGGGGATACGAGGCCCCGGAGGTCCTCCGGCTCCTCGAGGGAATGGTGGACGTCTATCTTCCCGACTTCAAGTTCGGCGACCCCGCCCTGGGCCTGAAGTACGCCGGCGTTCCCGATTACCCGGAAGCGGCCGCCCGGGCCATCGCTGAGATGATCCGGCAGGTCGGAGACGCCCTGGAGACGGACGGCTCCCTGGCGCGGAGGGGACTGCTCGTCCGGCATCTGGTCCTTCCCGGGGAAACCGCCAACAGCAGGGCGGTCCTCGACCTCATCCGGAATCGGCTCAGTCCGGCCGTCCCCCTCAGCCTGATGGCCCAGTACACTCCTGTGGCGCCCGTCCTGGAGAATCCGGATCTGAACAGGAGAGTGGCGGAGGAGGAATACGAAGCCGTGGTGGATTACGCCCTTGACCTGGGTTTCGAAGAAATCTATGTTCAGGCCGTGGACGAGCGGGAGATCGTCCCCGATTTCCGGCGGGACGATCCCTTCCACTGGCCGGAGGGCGACGGCTGAAGGGGCGGAGTCGCCTCGCCCGCTGCACGCCGTTCCGGACCGATCCTCTCCAGAGCAGGAAATGACGGATTTTTCAGGCATCGGGAAAATACTCATCGTCTTCGGCCTGATCACAGCGGGGGTCGGCCTTCTCTTTGTGCTGGGGGGAAAGGGATTCCTTTCCTGGGTTGGGCGCCTGCCTGGAGACTTCTCCTGGCAGGGCCGGAACCTCCACGTCTTTTTTCCTCTGGCGACCAGCCTCCTCGTCAGCCTGGTTCTGAGTCTTCTCTGGATCTTCCTGAACCGGAAGTAATGAAAAAGAATTTGCAATTTCACCGCGTTTGTACTACCAAAACGGCCCTTCCCGACCCGCTGTCCACATCGGGAAAATCTGCCTGACCGGAGCAGCAAACCATGCTGGAACTGATGAGAAAACACGCCAGGAACTGGATCATGAAGGTCCTCCTGGGAATCATCATCATCGTATTTATTTTCTACTTCGGCTCCCTCGGCGGCCTCCAGCAGACGGAAACCATCGCCACGGTGGACGGAAAGACCCTCACCTACGCCGACTTTCAACGGGAATACAACAACATGGTGGAGGCATACCGACAGCGGCTCGGGGACAAGGTGACCGAAGAGCTGCTCAAGGGGGGCCGGCTGAAGGAAATGGCCCTGGACAATCTCATCTACCAGACGATTCTCCTGAAGCAGGCGGCGGAGATGAATATCCAGGTGTCTGATGAGGAGATGCGAACCTTCATCCTGTCCGTTCCCGCCTTCCAGCGGGACGGCGTCTTCGATGACCGCCTCTACCAGCAGGCCCTTCGGTACAACAAGATCACGGCGGAGGAGTTCGAGGGCATCCAGAAGCGGGCCATGACCATCGCCAAGCTGGAAGACCTCGTCCAGGGATCGGTCAAGGTCTCGGACCGCGAGGTCTCGGATCTCTACCGCCTCCAGAACGAAAAGATGAACCTGGCCTTCGTCGCGATCTCGCCCAAGGATTTCCTGGGTCGCATTACGCCCTCGGAGAAGGACCTGGAGGGTTACCTGAAGGAGCACGGCGACCGGTTTCGCGTGGCCGAGCGGATCCAGTTGAAGGTGCTGGCCTTCCTGGCAAAGGACTACGCGGACATGGTGAAGCCCTCCGACGGGGACGTCCGCGACTACTACGAGCGGCACAAATCCGAGTTTCGCAAGGACGGCCGGGAACAGCCCCTGGAGCAGGTGCGGGACCGGATCGTCACGGAGATGAAGCGCGTCGAGGGGATGTATGCCGCCTCTGATCGTGCCAAGAAGGCCCATGATATAATTTATCAGGATGAAAAGTTCGACGGCTACGTCGCCCAGAACCGCCTGGCCGTCCAGCTGACGGGTTTCTTCCCTGCCTCCGATCCACCGGCGGAATATCGCGGGATCAAGGACTTCGAAAAGACCGTCTTTGCCCTGAAGCCCAACGAGATCAGTCCCGTTCTCTCGAATGACCGGGGATATTTCCTCGTCCAGGTGGCGGAGCGCAAACCCGCTTACGTCCCCTCGCTCAAGGATGTCGAGAAGGAGGTCCGGGCCGGATTCCTCCAGGCGGAAGCCCGCCGGCTGGCCGCCAAAGAGGCGGAAACCCTGGCAGGCCGGATCAAGGCCGGTGCAACCCTCGATCAGGTTGCCCGGGAGAAGGGTTGGAAGATTGAGGAGACGGGCTTCTTCGCCCCCACCCGGACGATCCCGAAAATCGGCGAATCCCGGGAGCTGACGGAGGCCCTCTGGGCACTTTCCACCAAGAAGCCTCATCCGGAGCAGGCGTTCCCGGTGAACGACCGGTTCATCCTGGTGGAGCTCAAGGGAAAGAGCCCCCTCGACATGACGGACTTCGCCTCCCGGAAGGAATCCCTCCAGGGCGCTCTCCTGCAGATGAAGCAGAGGAACATCATCCGGACCTGGGTCGAGGGAATCAAGACGGCCATGCAGAAGGACAAACGGCTGGAGATAAAGAAAGACCTGAAGGAACTGTAACCAGGGCAGGCGGTATCGAAGTCCCCCACCGCTTTTCACGACACCGCCGGCATCGTCCGGCATAGAAACGAAAGGAATGAAAACCATGGACTGGGGCATGAAAAACCGCCTCTCCCGCCTGATCCAGCCGGACGGCCGCTGCTTCTTTCTGCCCATCGATCACGGCTATTTCCAGGGGCCCACGTCCTGCCTGGAGAAACCCGGCGAGACCATCGCGCCGCTCCTGCCGTACTGCGACGCTCTGTTCGTCACCCGCGGCGTACTGCGGGCGGCCGTGGATCCGTCCATAACCACCCCTATCATTCTCAGGGTCTCCGGAGGCACCAGCGTCATCGGCGCCGACCTGGCCAACGAGTCCATCACCACCTCCATGGAGGAGATCCTCCGCCTGAACGTGGCCGCCGTGGGCGTTTCCATCTTCGTAGGAACCGACTATGAGCGGGAGTCCCTCATGAACCTGGCGGACATGGTCAATCTCTGTGAGGACTACGGGATTCCCGTCATGGCCGTCACCGCCGTGGGCAAGGAGCTGGAGAAGCGGGACGCCCGCTACCTGGCCCTGGCCTCCCGCATTGCCGCCGAACTGGGCGCCCGGGTGGTCAAGACCTATTGGTGCGAGGACTTCGACAGGGTGACCTGCGGCTGTCCCGTTCCGGTGGTCATGGCAGGAGGCCCGAAGTGCGAGACCGAGCTTGAAGTGATGGAATTCGTCCATGACGGCATCCGGAAGGGCGCCATCGGCCTCAACCTGGGGCGGAACGTCTGGCAGCATCCCCATCCGGTGGCCATGATGCGGTCGCTCCGAGCCATCATCCACGAAGACTTCACACCCCGGGAGGCCCACGGGCTCTACCGGGAGCTGGTCTCCGGCGGCAAAAAAGCGGCCGGAACGAAGGCGCGAAAGAAGTAATCCTCTTGAGCGGGCGGGAAGCCCGTCTCCCGTAAATCTTCCCGGGACTCGACCATGCGCGTCGCCGTCTACTACAGAAACCGGGACGTCCGGATCGAGGAGCGGCCGGTGCCGGCTGTCGGACCCGGCGAGATCCTCGTCAAGGTCCTGGCGAGCGGCATCTGCGGAAGCGATGTCATGGAGTGGTACCGCCTCCGCAAGGCGCCCCTCGTCCTGGGTCACGAAATTGCCGGGACCATTGAGGAGACCGGCCCCGGCGTAACGGGCTGGAAACGGGGCGACCGCGTCTTCGTCTCCCACCATATCCCCTGCAACACCTGCCGCTGGTGCCTTCGAGGCTTTCACACAGCCTGCGAGACCCTCCACACCACGAACTACGACCCGGGCGGCTTCGCCGAGTATCTCCGGGTGCCCCGCCTGAACGTGGACCGGGGCGTTTTCCTCCTGCCGGAAGAGATGAGCTTCGCCGCCGCCGTGATGATCGAGCCGCTGGCGTGCGTCATCCGGGGCCAGCGCCTCGCCGGCCTTCAGCCCGGCCAGTCGGTCCTGGTTCTGGGGAGCGGCATTTCGGGAATCCTTCACATCATGCTGGCCCGGGCCCTCGGGGCGGGCCGGATCCTGGCGACGGACGTTCACGACTACCGGTGCGAGGCGGCGCTCCGGTTCGGCGCCGAGGCCGTCATGGACGCCCGGGAGGACCTCCCGGACTGGGTCCGCCGGCTCAACGACGGATGCCTGGCCGACACCGTTATCGTCTGCGCCGGCGCGCCCTCCGCCTTCGAGCAGGCGCTCCGATGCGTGGACCGGGGCGGCGTCGTTCTCTGCTTCGCCACCACGGATCCGGATTATCTTCTTCCCGTGCCCCTCAACGAGTTCTGGCGGAACGAGATCCGGATCCTGCCCTCCTACGGGAACAGTCCCCTGGACGCCCAGGTCGCCATCGACCTCATCCGCCTGGGGCGCCTGCCTGTCGAGGAAATGATCACCCATCGACTTCCGCTCCGGGACATCCAGGAGGGATTCCGGCTCGTCGCCGAGGGCGGTCCGTCCCTGAAAGTCGTCATCGAACCCCATCGCTGAAGGCATCCGATCAATCCCGGATGCATCGCTCCCTGCCGGTTTGTCGAGGAACGCTGCATGTTCTCGAGGTACATGAACAAACTTGTCATAACGGGGCTTGCGGAGCCGGGCGCTCCCCTGCTTGGACTCCGGGGCGACGGATGGCAGTGGAACCGGCCCCACACCCTGATTCCCTCCCTGGAGAAGGTCCTCGACACGCTGGGCAGGCAGGCGGTCCTCTACTGTGAACCGGCGGAGCCGTATCGCTCGATCCTGGCCCGGCTGGCCGAATCAGCCGCCGGAGTCGTGAAACCGGGAGACTTCGAGACACGGATCTTCCTGACGGACCTGCCCGTTGCCGGGGACTCCGAAGTGGAATCCCTGGGAGCGGCCCTCAAGGGCCGACGCTGCATCCTGCTCAGGGGAGGGGCCGTCCTGGCCACGGCCAGGACCTCCCTCGAGGGGGCCTTTGCCGGGTTCAGCGCCGCCTGTTTCGCCGGGTTCGTAACGTACTTTTCCGCCATTCTCGCCCGGGTGCGGGACGGGTCCATGGATGCGGACACCCGGCGCCACCTCCGGGAAGTTTCGGAGCGACTGGCCCCGCCGCCATCCTTGCCGGCGCCGCTTTGCCGGGGCCCTTTTGAAGCGGAGACAGACGTCCTGGCGGCCCTGGAAGAGGCAGGGTCCATGACGGTGAGGATGGGTCTGGTGGACTCGAACTTCGGGAACATCTCGTACCGCCGCGGGAACCGGATCTACATCAGCCGCCGCGGAGCCCCCCTGGACGAGCTGGCGGGAAACATCACCTCGGTGCCTGTCGGCGCTCCCTCGGAAGAAGACGCCGGCGCCTCTACGGAACTCCCCTCCCACCGGCGCATCGTGATCGAAACGCCCTTCCGTGCGGTACTCCACGGCCATCCGAAGTTCGCCGTCATCCTCTCCCTGGACTGCCTGCGGCCCGATTGCCGGGAGCGAGGGAACTGCCATCGCCATTGTCCCCATCCCTGGTCCGTGGCGGGCGTGCCCGTCGTCACCGGCGACGCCGGCGGGGGAGCGTGGGGAGCCGGTCCCCCCCGCCGTGGCGGCCACCGGGGCCGCCCTAGTGTACGGCCACGGCCTGTTCACCGCCGGAGAGGCGGACTTCAACAGTCCCGTCGAGCGTCTTCTTGGAATCGAAAACGCCTGCTGGGCCCTGTATTTTTCCATCCTGGAAGAAGGAGGATAGACCATGTTCAAGGATCTTGTAGCGAAAAACAGGAGTTACCGGAGATTCGACGAGTCCCTCGCCATCAGCCGGGAAACGCTCCTGGAGCTTGTGGACCTGGCCCGCCAGACGGCCTCGGCGGCCAACAAGCAGCCTCTTCGGTACATCCTGTCCTCGGACCCGTCGAGAAATGCGGTCATCTTCGGCAATATCGCCTGGGCGGGCTACCTGCCGGACTGGCCGGGTCCGGAGGCGGGGGAGCGCCCCACGGGATACGTCATCATGCTGGGAGACAAGGAAACGGCCCCGGAAGTGGCCTATGATCACGGCATCGCCGCCCAGACCATCCTCCTGGGGGCGGTGGAAAGAGGCCTGGGGGGCTGCATGATCGCCTCGATCAGTCGGGCCGCCCTGCGGAAGGCCCTCGCCATCCCGGAGCGCTACGAGATCCTCCTGGTCGTCGCCCTGGGAAAGCCGGTGGAAATTGTCGTCATGGATCCCATCGGACCCGACGGGGACGTGAAGTACTGGCGCGACGGAAACCGCGTTCACCACGTCCCCAAGCGCCGCCTGGAAGACATCGTCCTGGGCTGACCCCGGGGCCGAATACCGCGGTCTTCACGCCAAACAGAGGGGGAGCGGATTTCGAATCCGCTCCTCCTTCGTGTCTTGGCTCACGGGCGGCCGACCGTCCTCAGAGTCCCGCCGGCTTTTTCAGGGGAACGTCAACGGGACGGATGCAGCGTCCCACGAGGCGCTCCGTATCGTTCATCTTCAGCTTGCCGAAGAGAAAGGCGAACTGGTTTTCCAGTTCCCGGCCCAGGGCGGACAGGGTCTCTTCCGGCAGGTCCCACAATTCCCGCTTGAAGGGACCGAATCCCTTCTTGCGGGTCTTGTAGAGGAACTGCTCCTCCGTATCGCTCGCCTTCCGTTCCCCACCCAGCTCCGTCTTCAGGTATCCGTAGATTTTGTCCCTCAAGGGGGCCGGGAAGGCCGGGCTGTCGTAAACGATGTTCTGGAACCCCGTAGCGAGATGGACCTCCGCCGTTCCCGTGGCGGGGAAGCGGCCGAAGGCCTCGTTGGGCAGGGTGGAGGCACCGTGCTGCACGGCTCCGCAGAGTCCCCAGCGGACCCGGGCCTCCTCGGACAGCCGCTCCAGGGTCTCGAAATCCAGCTTCACCTGGGCCACGGTTCCATCGGGAAGGGGCACACCACCATGGGTCGTTCCCGTCTGGACGCTCATCTTGCTGATCCCCTTGAGATCCTCACCCTGTTTTCTCAGGACTTCCAGGAAGCCTTCCATGTAGGCGTTCAGTTCCTCCACCGTGCTGTTCTTGCCGCCGACCTCGCCGATTTCGCCTCCCACGGAGACGGTGATTCCCTCCGGCTCCAGGTCGCGGATCATCGTCGTCAGCTCCGCCGCGAGGCTGTAGTTGAGGTACTGCTGTTCCCGCACGGTCGGCTTGGAGAGATCCACCAGCGTGGAGGTGTCGATGTCGATGTTGTAGAAGCCCCCTTCGATGGCCTCCCAGATCAGGTCCTTCACGGCCCGGACTTCCTTGTCGGGGTCCTTGGCGTATCTCCCTGCATTCACCTGGAAGTGGTCTCCCTGGATAAACAGGGGGCCTCTCCATCCCGTCTTGATGGCCGCCGCCGTTACGGCCGCCGTGTACTCGGAGGGCCGCTGCTTCGTGTAGTCTATTTCCGAGCGGGCAATCTCGAATATGACGAATCCCGTCTTTCCCTTGACGGCGGCCCGGAGGACGGCCTGGACCGTATGGTAGGTGAGGGTCCGGATGTTGATGGCCGGTACGGTAAACCCGGAGATCTCTTTCCTTCCCATGGCCTCATAAAGAGGCTGGATGGAGGCCGAATGAATCCCCAGGGCCCAGCCGGCGCGCCGGATCAGCCAGCGGCAGGCCTCCCGGACGCCCTCATCGCCGCTGAAGACGGCTGAATAAACCAGGTCGTCCACGAGACGGTCCCGAAGGTTCTGCTCATCGAGAACCCGGACGTCCTCCTCGACCGAGAGGACCCCCTTCAAGGCAACGCGCAATGAATCCAACTGTTCAAAAATCACGGGCATGAAACGTCTCCTTTCTGAGAAGCGGAGACGGGATCCGGGGTATGATCCGCCGCTTCAGGACTTTTGGGGGATTGTCCTCCTTCAGGATGCCTGTTCCAGGAATTCCGAGGCCTTCCGAATCTCAAAAGAGCTCCCGATATAGATGGGAGAACACTGGTCCAGTTCCTCCACCGGAATCGAGAGGATATCCCGGTGGCCGTCGGTTGCCATACCGCCGGCCTGGGTGGCGATGAACGCCATGGGCTGCAGTTCGAACAGGAGCCGCAATTTTCCGTGGGGATTCTTTTTCAGGGCGGGATAGGTGAAAATACCGCCCTTCTTGATGAGCACCTGGTTGATGTCGGGGACGAAGCCTCCGCTGTATCGGAGCTTGTAGCCCCGTCCCTCGAGGAACTCCACGAACTGCCGATGCCCGTCCGTCCAGTCCTTGCGCAGCCCGCCCAGGCTGTAGATGGATCCCTGCTCGTTGAGCCGGATGTTTTCCTGGGAAAGGACGTATTCTCCTTCCCGGTTGAGAACGAACTCATGGGCGCCCTTGCCGGCGGAGTAGACCATGGTGATCAGGGGCCCGTAAGTGATGTAGAGGGCCGCCACCATGGAACGCTCGCCCTCTGTCAGAAACGTCTCCCGGTGAATTCCAATGATGGTCCCGATGGACAGATTCGTATCCACGAGGGAGGATCCGTCCAGGGGATCCGCCGTGACGTAATATTTCCCGTTTCCCTGCCCGATCTCGACGATGGCCTCCTGCTCCTCAGAGGCGTATTGGCGGACGAACCCCGAATGGTGAAGCTGGTTTTTCAGAATCTCGTCGGCGCTCCGGTCCAGAGCGAGCTGTTCCTCCCCATATACGTTTCGAAGTCCCGCGAGCTTGCGGTTGGATTCATGGATCTTTGCGGAAATGTATTTCCCTGTCACGGCAATCTGCCAGATGAGCCGCCGCAGCTCCATCTCCACACCGGCCATCCACATGTGGCGTCGCAGGTCCACGACGAATTTTGTATAGTCCGAAATGCCCTCTCCCATCCGTTGTTCACCTCGCTTCCTTTAAATGGATTCCTTGTAGCAATGAACGCTTTTTTTGACAAGCACAAAATCCGCCTCCTGCACTCGGATCTCATCGGAATCCATCAGGAATCATCCTTCATGTACGCAGTTTGTCCATGTCTTCCCGCAATCCCTGCCCTGCTGCGGCCGCCAGCGCCGGGAGCATGGACTCTGCACTCTTCCGGGGGGTTGGATGCCGGACAGGGAGCGAAGCCGGCACCCGGCGGGATGAACAGGCTGCAGAAAAAGTCGGGCCGCCCGTTCACGTCCGTTCGGATGCCAAGCCCTGAAAATCATCAGCCATGAGGCGGACTTATCGGAACATCGCATGGTGAGGAATGAGGGAAACAGGGCCGGAAGGCGTCTTTCGGCAGCCTGTTGAAACTTGACACCCCCCCTGATAACCAGTATTTACTCTTCATTGTTCCATGTCCGGCAGAAACGGCAGCGTTTTCAGACCGATCCGGGAAAGACAGGGTGGAGGGTAACCTATGATCATCCGGTGCTGGGGGGCTCGGGGATCGATCCCCGTATCCGGGAGCGAGTATCTCAAATACGGCGGGGATACGACGTGCGTCGAAATCCGGACGAAGGACAACGATGTCATCATTGTCGACGCCGGTTCGGGGATCCGGCGACTGGGCAACCAGCTCATGGCCGAAGGCGTGAATTCCTTCACCATGATCTTCACCCATGCCCATTGGGACCATCTCATGGGTTTCCCCTTCTTCAAGCCCATCTACTTCTCGAAAACCTCCATTGCCATGTACGGGTGCTCCTATGCCCAGTCCTCCCTCCAGGAAATCATCTCCCGGGTCATGGAACCCCCTCATTTTCCGGTTAATTTCGGCGATATCCGGGCGGAGATCCTCTATCACGAGTCCTGCGTGGAGGAGCTCCGGATCAACTCCATCAGCATCAAGACCATCCCGATCAGCCACCCGAACCAGGGAGAGGGGTTCAAGTTCGAGGAGGACGGGAAAAGTTTTGTCTTCCTGACAGATAACGAACTCCTGTACAAGCATCCCGGCGGGTGCGATTTTGAGGACTATCTCGCTTTTTCCCGAGGGGCGGACCTCCTGATCCACGATGCGGAATACACGGAAACGGATTATCTCCGCACGCGCGCCTGGGGCCACTCGGTTTACACGGACGCCCTGAATCTGGCCCTGGGGGCCGGCGTTCAGCGCCTCGGCCTGTTCCATCACAACCAGGAGCGGTCTGACGACCAGGTGGACGCCATCGTCCAGGACTGCCGCCGTTTCATCAAACGGGAGGGCCGTAAAATGGATTGTTTCGCTCTTCACCAGAACATGGAAATAAAGATATAGCCCCTGTTCATCCACCCGCAGCGCCAGCGGCAGAAAAGCACTCAAAAAGGAAGGAGAACAACCATGAAACGGAATGCAAAAAAGGCCGGCAGCAGGCTGCTCCCGCTGACGTTATTCTGGCTGATCCTGGCTCTGACGTTGGTTCTACCGGGCGGCACAGCCCAGGCCACGGCGCCGAGCGATGTGAAATGCGCTTATGACGCGGCGACCCTGACGCTCCAGGTGACCATTACCCATCCCTCTCCTTTCCCGACATCCCATTACATCAAAAGCGTGGAAATCAAGAAGGATAACAAGGTTCTTCTCTCCCAGAATTACAAGAGCCAACCGGACGCCCCGGCCTTCTCGTACAGTTACAAAATCCAGGTTGTTCCCGGAGACGTCCTGGATGTGAAGGCAACCTGCAACCTCTGGGGTTCGAAAGCCGTGAAATTCACCGTCCCGGCGGCAAACCCGGCAGCGAAACCGGCAGCAAAATAAGGGTGACGGACGCTTTCCCGGAACATGCGTGCGGAACGTGGAACGATAAAAGCCGCGCGCGGACAGGACCGGGAATCCGTCTCCGGGCCTCCCGGTTGTCCGAAACAATGGGAAAAGAGGTGGAGAACGGCCTGACCCTTTCCCCCCCAACGGAGGCATCCACTCCCGATGAATCCTCTGCTGATCCACGGTCTACTCATGGGAGCGGGATTCGGGCTCATGACCTCGGCCGGCGTCGTGTCCCGTTTCCTGAAGCGGAAGCGCTGGTGGCTGAAGGGACACCGGGCCCTGGGCATTGCCGGGACCGTGACGCTGGTCCCGGGTGCGGCGGCGGCGTACTTCCTCGTGGAGGTATCCACCGGGGTTCACCTCCAGGAGCCGCACACCTGGCTGGGCACCACTGCGCTTGCTCTCTCCTGGACCGCCCCGGTCCTCGGCCTTCTGGCATTCCGGATCCGCGCGCACGCCGTCCGGCTCCGGACGGTTCACCGCTGGATCGGCCGTCTCGCCCTGGCCGCGGCCCTTTTGACCGTCCTTACGGGTCTCCGCCTGGCCGGGCTCCTGTAATTCCAGCTTAGCATTCCGCTTTCGGCGGCGCATCCGGGCAGGCCCGCCGGATCAGGGCCAGCCCATTCTCCCGGAATGCCCGGCGATAAAACGAGTCCGTCAGTTTCAACGACCGAAGGTGCTCGATTTCGTCCTCCCGGGGAAAGAGCAGATTCGGAAAATCCGATCCATAGAGTATCCGCTCCCGCAGACCTTCCAGACGTTTCCGGCCGATGTCGCACATGGAGCCCAGACGAGGGATGAAGGCGAAGGCCGTATCCATCAACAGTCCCGGATGGTCCTCCAGAAGGGAGGCGAATCCGCCGTACTCCAGCGCCCCCATGTGGGCCACCGTGGCAGGAAGGTCCGGATATCGCCGGAGGACTTTCGCAAAACCGTCGAGTCCAACGAACTCATTGCCTACAGGCCCGTTCCCCACGTGCAGGAGCAGGTGCTTCCCCCGCTCCATGACCAGTTCATAGAGGGGGAAAAGGCGCTCGTCATGGGGATGAAGTCGCTGAACGAGGAGCTGGAGCTTGAATCCCAGGACCCTCGGGTGCCTCAGGACGTCCGCGGCCACGGCCAGGGCATCGTCGTCGCCCGGATGGAACGGGGCAAAGCAGTAAAGGTCCGGATCTTCGTCGAGGACGCTGCGGTTCCAGTCGTTGAGACCCCGGGCCACTCCCGGCCGATGGGCATAATTGGAGAAGACGATGGGCCCGACGCCCCGCCGGCGGAGATGATCCACCGCCTCCCGCCAGTAGAAACGGTGGAGGATGGGCCAGCCATAGTCGGTGACGAAGCGGTCCCAGATGGCCTCGAACAGGCGGTCCGGGAAAAGATGGACATGAAAATCGACGATTCCGCCGGGAACGGGAGAAGCGCCGTCCTGTTCGCTTTCTCCACCTCCGACCGGTGCCGGCATATCTTTTCTGGGCATTTCACCTCCGGCTGCACCCGTTTCTCCGCCTCTCGCCCGAGGCATCTACCACAGGCACAACGGGCCTGACAAGGCGTGCAATCAGGAAAACGCCCACCGGATAAGCCATAACGGGACACCGGCAGGCCGCCTCCCCGGGAAACGCTCGCAGGGCCTCACAGAAAATATATGTATATTATTAAGTAGTTATTTCTGCCTTGACAACCGATGGGCTCTCCCCTATATATCGCCAACCGGTTGACCGATCTGCACAGCAATCCTCCCGGATAACCTGTACGTTATCGTCGACGGACCATCCAAACAGCAAGCCGTCCAGCACCGGGTGCGGCGGAAAGACAAGAGGACAACATGCCGAAGAGAAGCGACATTCACAAGGTAATGATCATCGGCTCGGGACCCATCATCATCGGCCAGGCCTGCGAATTCGACTATTCCGGCACCCAGGCGTGCAAGGCCCTCCGGAAGCTGGGCTACGAGATCGTTCTGGTCAACTCCAACCCCGCCACCATCATGACCGATCCGGGGATGGCCGACGTCACGTACATCGAGCCGCTGAATCCCGAGTCCATGATCGAGATCATTGAGAACGAGCGGCCCGATGCGATCCTGCCCAACCTGGGCGGACAGACCGGGCTGAACCTTACCTCCGAGCTGGCCCGCCGGGGAATCCTCGATAAATACGGAGTCAAGGTGATCGGGGTTCAGGTGGACGCCATCGAGCGGGGTGAGGACCGGATCGCCTTCAAGGAAACGATGAACCGGCTCGGCATCGACATGCCCCTGAGCGAGCCGGCCTATACCGTCGAAGAAGCGGAAAAGATCGCCGCCCAGCTCGGCTATCCCGTCGTCATCCGCCCCGCCTATACGATGGGCGGCACCGGCGGCGGGCTTGTCTACAATCTCGAGGAGCTGAGAACGGTGGCCGGCCGTGGCATCTCCGCCAGTCTGGTGGGCCAGATTCTCGTGGAAGAATCCGTCCTGGGCTGGGAGGAGCTGGAACTGGAGGTCGTCCGGGACGCCAAGAACCGGATGATCACCGTCTGCTTCATCGAAAACGTGGACGCCATGGGCGTGCATACGGGAGACTCCTACTGCACGGCCCCCATGCTCACCATCGCTCCCGAACTCCAGGCAAGGCTCCAGAAGCACAGCTACGACATCGTCGAGGCCATCCAGGTCATCGGCGGCACGAACATCCAGTTCGCCCACAACCCGGAGACGGGTCGGGTCGTGGTGATCGAGATCAATCCCCGGACATCCCGCTCCTCCGCCCTGGCTTCCAAGGCCACGGGTTTCCCCATCGCCTTCGTGTCTTCGCTCCTGGCGGGAGGCCTGACCCTCGACGAGATCCCATACTGGCGCGAGGGGACCCTGGACAAGTACACCCCCTGGGGCGACTATGTCGTCGTCAAGTTCGCCCGCTGGGATTTCGAGAAATTCAAGGGGTCCGTCGACAGGCTGGGCACCCAGATGCGTGCCGTGGGCGAGGTCATGAGCATCGGGAAGAATTACAAGGAGGCCTTCCAGAAGGCCATCCGGTCCCTGGAAAAAGGCCGCTACGGACTGGGTTTTGTAAAAGACTTCAACCGGAAGTCCCTCGACGAGTTGATGGAGCTCCTGGCGGAGCCTTCGAGCGAACGCCAGTTCATCATCTACGAGGCCTTGCGAAAGGGAGCGACCGTCGAGACCCTCTCCCGGAAAACCTTCATCAAGGCCTGGTTCCTCTCCCAGATGAAGGAACTGGTCGACATGGAGGAGCAAATCCTGAAATACAGGGGCGGCCCCCTGCCGGACGAGATCCTGAAGCAGGCCAAGAAAGACGGTTTCGCCGACCGATACCTGGCGCAGATCCTCGGCGTTCCCGAGACGGACATCCGCCGGCAGAGGCTCGGCATCGGCATGGCCGAGGCCTGGCACGCTGTCCCCGTCAGCGGCGTTGAAAACGCCGCCTACTATTATTCGACCTACAACGGATCCGACGAGGTTCCCGTCAGCGACCGCCGGAAGATCATGGTCCTCGGGGGAGGCCCGAACCGGATCGGCCAGGGGATCGAGTTCGACTACTGCTGCGTCCACACGGCCTTCACCCTCCGGGATGAAGGGTTCGAATCCATCATGGTGAACTGCAATCCCGAGACCGTCTCGACGGACTACGACACGTCGGACAAGCTGTACTTCGAGCCCCTGACCGTGGAAGACGTCCTGTCCATCCATGACAAGGAGAGGCCCGAGGGGGTCATCGTCCAGTTCGGCGGCCAGACGCCCCTGAACATCGCCGGCGAGCTGGCGAAGGCGGGCGTGAAGATCCTCGGGACGTCTCCGGATACGATCGACCTGGCGGAGGACCGGGACCGGTTCCGCCAGATGATGGTCAAGCTGGGCATCCCCATGCCCGAGTCGGGCATGGCCAGCACGATCGAGGACGCCCTGGTCGTCGCGAATCGCATCGGCTACCCCCTGATGGTCCGGCCGTCCTATGTGCTGGGAGGCAGGGGCATGGAAATCGTCCACGACGAGGAAATGCTGAGGCAGTATGTATCCGCCGCCGTGGGCGTCACACCGGAGCGCCCCATCCTCATCGACAAGTTCCTGGAGAACGCCATCGAGGCCGAGGCCGACGCCATCTCCGACGGGACCGACGCGTATGTCCCGGCCGTGATGGAGCACATCGAGCTGGCGGGAATCCACTCCGGCGACTCGGCCTGCGTCATCCCGCCCATCAGCATCCCTGCACGTCACCTTGACACGATCGAGGAGTACACCCGGAAGATCGCGGTGGAGTTCAACGTGGTGGGCCTCATGAACATCCAGTACGCCATCGCCGGGGACACGGTCTACGTCCTGGAAGCAAATCCCAGGGCCTCCCGGACGGTGCCCCTCGTGTCGAAGGTATGCGGCATCTCCATGGCCCGCCTGGCAACCCAGGTGATGCTGGGGAAAAAACTGTCGGACCTGAAACTGTCCACCCGGCGGTTCCCCCATTTCGGGGTGAAGGAAGCCGTGTTCCCCTTCAATATGTTCCAGGAAGTGGACCCCGTCCTGGGACCCGAGATGCGTTCCACCGGCGAGGTCCTGGGGCTGGCGGATTCCTTCGGACTGGCCTTCTACAAGGCCGAAGAGGCGGCCCAGCAGGTCCTTCCCAACGCCGGCAGCGTCCTGATCACGGTGGAAGCCCAGGACAAGGGCGGCATCATCCAGACGGCCAGGACGTTCCAGGATCTTGGATTCAAGATCCTGGCCACGCAGGGGACCCACGAATTCCTGTCCCGCCAGGGGATCGCCACGGAACCGATCCTGAAAATGCACGAAGGGCGGCCCAACATCGTGGACGCCGTCAAGAACGGGGAAATCCAGCTCATCATCAACACGCCGAGCGGCAAGATGAGCGCCTATGACGATTCGTACATCCGGAAAGCGGCCATCAAGTACCGGATCCCCTACATCACCACCACCGCGGCCGCGGCCGCTGCGGTAAAGGGCATCCTGGCCTTCCGGAAGGGCCACGGGCGAGCCAGATCGCTGCAAAGCTATCACAAGGATATTCAATAAACGGGATCGTATCCCGCATCGCCGGCGTCCCCGGTGGCGAGAGGAAATCTTCATGGAAGACGAAATTCGCGACAACTGTGGTGTCTTCGGAATCATATCCCGGGGCCCCTGCGTGTACGACATTTTCAACGGCATGGACTTCATCCAGCACCGGGGCCAGGAGTACTGCGGCATCGCCACGTATGACGGGAAGATCCACCAGGTCACCCACCATGGGAAGGCCGGGGTTTCCTTCACCGCGCAAGATCTTGAATACCTGAAGGGTAACCAGGGGATCGGCCACGTCAGCCTCTGGGAGCGCCAGCCCATGAGTTGGCAGTCCCGGGTGGGCGACATCTCCCTGGCATTCAGCGGCAATATCATCAATGCCGACGAGCTCATCGGCGATCTGAAACGGCAGGGCCACTCCTTCTACCGGAGCTACAACATCGAGGTGATCGCCAAGATCATCATGGAGTCCGACGACATTCTGTCGGGCCTCTGCAATCTGGCGGAGAGGATCCGCGGCGCCTATGCCCTGGTCATCCTGTCGGCGGAAGGGATCTACGCCGCCCGGGACGTCTATGGATTCCGTCCCCTCATCCTCGGAAAGGACGCCGGGCGGACCGCCGTCTGCTCCGAATCGCGGGCCATCGTGAACCTGGAGATGGACATCATCCGGGATGTGAAACCCGGGGAGATCGTCCTGATCAACGACCAGGGCGTGCAGAGCCTCAAGCAGCTGCCCTCCCCCAGGAAGGCCTACTGTGCCTTCGAATGGGCCTACACGGCCAGCATCGATTCCGTCATGGATGGGCTGTATGTCCAGGAGGCCCGAAACAACCTGGGACGGAGCCTCGCCCGGCGGGACCGCGAGGAGGGCGGACTGGAGGCGGACCTCGTCGCCCCCGTTCCCATGTCCGGCATCGGACACGCCGTCGGATATCATCAGGAATCCGGCCTCCCTTACCAGGAGGTGTTCCTCTACAACCGTTACGCCGATCGGAGCTACACCCAATCCACCCAGGATGCGCGGAAGAAAATGGCCAAGCGCAAGCTTTCCATCCTCAAGTATGCCGTGGAGGGAAAGCGGATCCTCATCTGCGACGACTCCATCGTCCGGGGAACCCAGATCCTCTATAAAGTAAGGGATCTGAAGGAGGCCGGGGCCCGGGAGGTTCACGTGCGGATCGCCTGCCCCCCCCTGATGTATCCCTGCGACTTCGGCATCTCCACCCGTTCTTACGACGAACTGGCGGCGCGCCACTTCTTCCGGTCGGGAGACATCGACTCGCTGGACAAGCTGCGGGAGCTGGAACGGTGGGTGGCGGACCAGATCGGGGCCGATTCGGTCAAGTACAATGGAACCGCCGCCTTCGTCGCCGCCCTGGGATTGCCCCGGGAGGACCTGTGCCTGAAGTGCTTCGATGGCGTAATCCCCGTCTCCGGCTGAAGCTGCTGCTCTGCATGCACTGCCGGACGGACGGAAGAACCGTCCGTTTCCGGGACCGGGCCGATTGCACAGGCCCCGTTCCGGCCGGATCAGGACGTGTTGTCAGATCTTGAAGACTCCTCCTTCGTAAACGACGAACGACTTCCCCGTTTTCAGTTTCGCCGTCACGGTTTTGTCCTCCGTGTTCACCAAGTCCCAGTGGAGGGCCGAGTCGTTCAGGCCCAGGGCCTTCTTCTTCTCCTTCGTCAGTTCCGCCGGGTTTCCCGTATAGGTGTCCGAATAGGACGATCCGACGGCTACATGGCAGTTCCCGAAGGCCCCTCCATGGTTCTCGTCAAAAAGCGTATCGGCCATGAAGCGGCCGATCCTGGAAAACCGGCGATCCGTCAGGGAGAACTCTCCCACCCGGCTCGCCCCCCGGTCCATGACGAGCTGTTTCCGGACAAATTCCTCTCCCGTATCGGCCTGAATGTCCACGGCAACGCCCTTCCGGAAGGTCAGCCGGACCCCCTCCACGTAGTTGCCGCTCCGGTAGGACGGCAGATTGGCGTAAAACGTCCCTTCGGTTCCATGCCAGTCGGGGGAAAGAAAGACTTCGTAGCTCGGGATGTTGTGCCCCGAGACGCCCACCCATTTCCTCTGCTCTCCCGGCGTGACGGTCAGATCCATGTTCGCCGACTCGATGCGAAAGGCCTTCACAGGCAGGCTGCCCAGCCACTTCTTGATGTGGCCGATCTCCCGATGGATCCAGGCCCACTTCCGGGCAGGCTCCTCCTCGTCAAGCCAGCAGGCCCGGACAATCTCCGTCTCATAGGACTTCGAAGTCGTCTTCGCCTGGATCGCCAGTTCCTTCGTGGGGTACGTGCAGAGTGTCCATCCGTAACGCCCCTCCTCTTCCCGCCGGTCCAGAATGTCTTTCAGGGATTTGCGGGCCACGAGGACCTTTCCGATCCGGAGGGGATCGATCTCCTTCAGGTGCGTCAGTGACTCGGGCGCCCGCAGGAAGATCCGGCCGTTGACCCGTTCCAGGAGTTCCCGCTCCCCAGGAGCGATGAAGGAGAGCTGCCGCCCGGATGATTTCGCGAAAAAATTCCGTTCCATGCGAAATGTCAGGCCCATCCGTTGCACCGCGAACATTCCCCGTTCCAGGACGCGGGCATACAAAAGCTCCGCCAGGGGCAGCGCCGGCGGGTCATACTGGATCAGGACGATGTCCCCCTTCCGGAATTTCTCCTTCCGGGCGGTTTCCAATCCCCACATAAGAACATCCGCATAGCGCTCCAACTGGGCATCCGTCAGCATGTCTCTTCTCCCCTTCCAGAGGAAAACCCCGCCGCGCGGACGGGGTTTTCCGGTTGTCCGGCATCCGTCGGTGCCGGATTTATTGAAAAATCTTGTGTCCCTCGTTGAGGAAACAGCCGATGACCATGACCGACGCAGTCGACCACCGTCTCCTCATCGTCCTCTCCCCTCGGTGAAGTTGCGGAAGTGTACCAGAACACGCGGGATTTGGCAAACGGGTTGATCCGCCGGGAGATCGCTCCCAGCTGATATTGCAGGCGGCGATGCCGAAGGGGGCGCTAATCGGAAAAGACCAATTTTGTGTTGACAAGATTGTCTCATCCCGTGTAGGTGCATCGGCAAAGGATGGCCGATTGCCGATGGTTTCCCCATTCACCACACCCGCCGATGTCGAACGCAAGACCCTGATGATCCTCCGCATCCTTCACGAGGCGGGTCAGCCTGTAGGGTCGCGTCTGATCTCGCGGCGGATGCAGGATCGGGGTCTTCCCTCGAGCGAGCGGGCCGTCCGTTATCACTTCAAGCTCATGGACGAGCGGGGGCTGACAAGGCTGATCGGCAACAGGGACGGGCGAGTCATTACGGAAAAGGGTATCGAGGAGATCGGCAGAGCCCGGGTCCGCGACAAGGTGGGGCTGGCCAATTCCCGCATCGAGATCCTGGCCTTCCAGACCACGTTCGAGCCGGAAACCGGCCGGGGGCTCCTGCCGGTGAACATCTCGCTCCTGTCGGAGGAGACATTTCCCGATGCGCTTCGGATCATGGAACCGGTGTTCAACGCGGGTTACACGGTAAGCCGGCGCGTGGCCATGGCCGGGCCGGGACAGCGCCTCGCCGGACTCCTCGTTCCCGAGGGGCGCGTAGGGCTGGCCACGGTGTGCAGCATCGTGGTCAACGGCGTTCTCCTGAAGAACGGCATTCCCATGGACTCCAAGTTCGGCGGCATCCTGCAGGTGAAAAACCGCCACCCTCTCCGGTTTGTGGAGCTGATCCATTACTCCGGGTCGTCCCTGGACCCGTCGGAGGTCTTCATCCGGGGGAAGATGACCTCCGTCCGGAGCGTCGTCGACGAGGGTGAAGGAATGATCCTGGCCAATTTCCGGGAGATCCCGGCACCCTGCCTGCCCCTGATGGAGCAGCAATTGGCCGGGCTGGCCCGGGCGGGCATCGACGGGATCCTTGTGAAGGGTGATGTCAGCGAGCCTGTCTGCCAGACTCCCGTGGAGATGAACCGGGTCGGAATCGTTCTCATCGGTGGCCTCAATCCGGTGGCCTGCGTCGGGGAAGCCGGCCTGGACGTGGATAACCGCGCCATGTCCGCCGTCATGGAGTATGGGGAGATGGAACCGTTCGACCAGATTCTGAAGCGTTACCAGGGCCGGCCGACCAACAGAAAAAAAAGCAGCACCGCGGCGCTCCCGGGAAGGAACGCCGGGTAGAAAACAAAATCAAGAATATTAAGAGAAAGGGGTATTCGTTATGTCCGTTATTTCAGATGTCCTTGCCAAGGTAAAGCAGCTCGACCCCGACCAGCCCGAGTTCCATCAGGCCGTCGCGGAGGTCATGGAGACCCTGGAGCCGACGACAAAGCGCCATCCGGAATTTGTAAAGGCGAACATCTACGAGCGCATCGTCGAGCCCGAGCGGACGATGCTGTTCCGGGTTCCCTGGGTGGACGACAAGGGAAATGTCCGGGTGAACCGGGGCTTCCGGGTCCAGTTCAACAACGCCATCGGCCCGTTCAAGGGCGGCCTCCGCTTCCATCCCTCGGTCAACCTGGGAATCATCAAGTTCCTCGGCTTCGAGCAGATCTTCAAGAACTCCCTGACGACCCTGCCCATGGGCGGCGGCAAGGGCGGCTCCGACTTCGACCCCAAGGGCAAGTCGGACGGCGAGGTCATGCGATTCTGCCAGGCCTTCATGCGGGAACTCTTCCGTCATGTCGGCGCTGAGACGGACGTCCCCGCCGGCGACATCGGCGTCGGCGGCCGTGAAATCGGCTACCTCTTCGGATACTACAAGAAGATCCGGAACGAGCACACCGGCGTACTCACCGGCAAAGCCCTGGAGTACGGCGGCAGCCTCGTCCGTCCCGAGGCCACCGGATACGGCACGACCTACTTCGCGGCGGAGATGCTGGCCACCCGCGGCCTGGACTTCAAGGGCAAGACCGTCGCCATCAGCGGCGCCGGGAACGTCGCCCAGTACGCCGTCGAGAAGGTCAACCAGTTGGGCGGCAAGGTCATCAGCCTCTGCGACTCCAGCGCCACGATCATCGATGAGTCGGGAATCGACCAGAACAAGTGCGATTTCGTCATGGAACTCAAGAACGTCAAACGCGGCCGGATCAAGGAATATGCCGACAAGTACAACACCTGCTGCGTCGAGGGGTCCAACGTCTGGGACGTGATCCGGGACCAGGGGATCAAGGTGGACATCGCCCTGCCCTGCGCCACCCAGAATGAGCTGGATGCCTCCCACGCCGCCGCCCTGGTGAAGAACGGGTGCGTCTGCGTGGCCGAGGGCGCCAACATGCCCTCCACACCGGACGCCGTGAAGATCTTCCAGGAAAACAACATCCTCTACGGGCCCGGCAAGGCCGCCAACGCCGGCGGCGTGGCCACGTCAGGACTCGAGATGAGCCAGAACAGCCTGAAGCTCTCCTGGACCCGGGAAGAGGTGGACAACCGCCTTCTCATCATCATGAAGAGCATTCACACAGCCTGCGTGGAGACCGCCGAGGCCTACGGCCGGAAGGGCGACTATGTGACGGGCGCCAATATCGCGGGATTCACCAAGGTGGCCCGGGCCATGCTGGCCTACGGTGTCGTGTAACAATAGGAAGGGTCCGAACTGGAAAGGACAGCCGCGGAAATCCTGCGGCTGTCCTTATTTTATCTCATCCCGTCGATCTATTCACCGCGTTTGCCGACCCGCCTCATTCCCGGGCGTAAACGATCAGCTGCTGTGTTACGACGTTCGACATGAGCCTCAGATGGTGCTCCTGCACGTCATACACCCGGACCACCTCTTCGTAGGCACCGTCCCGGGGGGAAAGGTCCTTCAGGCGGTTCGGAAAGGCCGTGAGCCACGCCGTGTTGAAGAAGACTTTCTCCTTTTCGGGATAGATGGCCATGTAGAAGATCTCCATCTCCACGAGGTCCTGGAAGAAATGGGTTCCAAAGGAGAGATCGGGAATCAGGCTCCCGTCCCGGTAGGCGATCTCGGCAATGGCGGTGATGTTGTTGATCTCCGAGAAGGTCACGGGAACCCCCATGGCCGGCGTCGTCGTTCCCCAGCGCCCCGGTCCCAGGAGGGCCGTGGGCGTTTCCTCGCGGTTCTCCACCAGCTTGTTGAGACGGCCGATGAGGCGGGCCACGTCGTACTTTTCCGAGAGGGACAATTTTGTATACCCTTGGGGATCGATGTAAATCACACGGGAAATGGGCTGTGAGATGCTTCCGCCCATGAAGTTGCCTTCCTGGCGGAGGAGCACCCGTTCCTTCCGGATCCGCGCCGGGATGTCCACCTGGACCGTCTGGCCCCGCGTCTGAAACGGACGGCACTGAAGCAGGTTGACCTGCAGGCTTCCCTGGGAGCTGAAGTTGGCCGTGAACTCTATATCCACCGGATATTCATAGACCCTTTCGAGCGTCTTGAGCATCCGGGACATGGTGTCGGGAAAATCCGTCGTCGAGAGGAGTTCATCGAAAGTCAGGATCCAGCTGTCCGTTTCCGGTCTGCCCAAGGCCCGCAGGCGGTCCGCAGCCTCCATGTCCCGGGTGCCCACCAGGTCCAGCCGCGCGTCCAGTTCCTCCCGGACCACCTGTTCCAGCGGCAGCGACTGGAAGCGGTTCTCCTCCAGATTGAGGGTGTCCACGTCGTGCTGGGAGAACCGCCGGGCGTCGTTGAGCCCCGAATGGGCCTTCAGCAGGGGATCGTCGAGGGCCACAATCCTTGGATAATCGTTCTCGACCCGGTTGACTGCCCGGGTTCCCAACCCCAGGACCAGCCGGAGCATCCCCGCCTTGGGATCCAGGCCCTGTTTCCAGACGAAGGTGTTGTGGGAAAGCCCGACACCGGCCAGTTCCGGGAAAAAATAATGTTTCCGGTAGGATCCGGACACCCGCTGGACGAGGAGGGCCATCTGCTCGTCCTGCTGGTCCAGGCCGCGCTGAACCCGGTAGGTCAGGGCATCGACGTTCATGGTGCTGGCGAAGATGCGGCGCACGGCCTCCTCAAAGTGCTCGTAGCGCTGCTCCGGCGTACCCTGGTTGGCGCAGAAGTAACTCTCGTATTTGCCGGCAAAGGCGTTGCCGAAGGCGTCTTCCAGAAGGCTGCTGGAGCGGACGATGATGGGGGATTGGCCGAAGTATTCAAGCATCAACTGGAACTGCTCCCGCACTTCCTCCGGGAAAACGCCCCGGAGCATGACGTTCCGAAGCTCCCCGGCGCACTCGAAATAGCCTTCCTTGGTCTTCTGGGCCATCAGGAGTTTCCACCAGCCGTTCTGGACGATGTAGGAGTAAAAGACATCGGAACCGATATAGAAGGAGTCGTGGCGCTCCAGCTTGGCGTCCCATTCGAAGGACCGGTCCTTCCGGAGGATATTCCGGGCCAGGAGCATGCCGACGGATTTTCCGCCGATGAACCCCGTGCCGATGAGGCGCTCCTCGATCTCCAGCAGATCCTCCAGGTTGAAAAAATCCTTTGCCAGCGACAGCATCCGCTTCTCCCGGCCGATGAGGACGCGGGAAAGTTGATCCACCATGCTGCGCTTCGCGTCTCCTGCCTCGGGATCCTGGGCCAGTTCCCGGGCCTGCATAAAGTTGCGGTCCCAGTAATCCAGATTCCGCTCGGCGCCGACGGATCCCTTGTGGGCCAGGAAGGCGAACAGGTTCGTGGCGTCGACACTGTTCATGATCGGCGTGAAACGGCCGTTGGTCTGGATATGGGGAAGGAACATGGTAGGTGAATAGCGATGCCAGGCCTTGAGGGGGTGAACGCAGAGCTTTCCCTTGTAGTTGTAAATGTCCAGGAGCACCTGGGTCGTCTCCCGGATCCGGGCGATCGTCTTGAAAGAATGGCGGCTCCGGAGAATGGCGAAATAGGCGACGGTATTCAGCTCGAAGAGATAAGGGCAGGTAATGACAAAGAAGTTGCCGATCATCAGGTCCGTGGCCCAGGCGTGCAAAAGATCCGAGAGACAGTCGAAAACATAGAAAACGTCCGGGCCTTCCTGCCGGATGATGTTGTGGACCTGCGTGGAGAAGGACTCGAACCCCATGTCGGCGTTGAGCTTGTAGATGGTCACCTGGCCGGTGGCCTCCAGGAGCGGCGCATGGCGGGCGAAGCGCATGTAGACGACCCGTTCTTTGTTCTCCAGGGCCGTTTTGACGAAGGGAAGGACGAAGGACCGGTAATCCTCCATGTCGTCTACCTGGAGAACGACATTGTCGCCCGTTTGCAGATAGTTGAGGATGTTGTCCAGCCCCTCGATGCCGGTCGAGACCCGGGAAAACGATACCATGGATAATGACCCCCTTTTGAAGTTGCCTTGATCCCTCATCTTCAAGTTTCATACCAGAAACATTTCTGTCCTCCTATTGCTATTTTTTACGAAAATGTATAGATTCTCGTCGTTGGCACACTTCTTGTTCATTTTTGTTCATCAGGACCCCGTGACAACGGGCCGGAAGCAACCCGGAGGAATCACGTGAGCATCCATAGTTTCGAAGAACTGGCGGCCCTTCATGCCATCGCCAAGATCCTTGCCCAGCCGTGGGAATTGCGGGACCAGCTTGAACGCGTCCTCAATGAGATGCACGCCCGGCTGGGGATGGAACGCGGCATGATTTCCCTTCTCGACAGGGATACCGGCGAGGCGTGGCTGGACGTCGCCCATGGCGTCAATCTCGATGGCCTGGAGATCACCTACCGTATGGGGGAGGGGATCACCGGAAAGGTGGCCCAGACAGGCCGCCCCATGGCGATCCCAAACCTGGGAAAGGAGGCCCTGTTCCTCGACAGGACGGGAGCCCGGCGCTTCCTGAACCGCGAAGAACTGGCCTTCCTGTGCGTCCCCATTATGTACGACAACCGGGTTGTGGGCATCCTGTCGGCCGACAAGGGCGCCGGATCCGTGGTCGACCTGGACCGGGAGCTTTCCATGCTCACCGCCGTCGCGGAGTTGATCGCCAAGGCAGTCCACATCCTGGCGCTGGAAGAGGAGAACCGCCGGCTCCGCCGGCTCATCAACCAGGGACGGTCGCCGTCCGTGGATTTCATCGGTCATTCCAAGGGAATGCAGGAGGTATTCGGACTCATCAGCCACGTCTCCGACTCGGGCACGACCGTTCTGATCCTGGGCGAGACGGGCACCGGGAAGGAACTGGTTGCCCAGGCGATCCACGTGAACAGTCCCCACGGCAAGGGTCCCCTTATCCAAGTGAACTGCGCGGCGATTCCGGATACCTTGATGGAAAGCGAGCTTTTCGGACATGAAAAAGGGGCCTTCACCGGGGCATTAAGACAGCGCCGGGGCCGCTTCGAAGAGGCCAACAATGGAACCATTTTCCTCGACGAGGTGTCGGAGCTCTCAGCCGCCGCCCAGGCCAAGCTGCTCCGGGTGCTCCAGGAAAAGCAGTTCCAGCCCCTGGGCTCGTCACGGCTGGTCCACACGAACGCCCGGGTCGTCGCGGCTACCAACCGCCGCCTGGAGGAATGCATTGCCGGCGGCCAGTTCCGGTCCGACCTCTACTATCGGCTGAGCGTCTTCCCCATCTACCTGCCGCCGCTCAGGGAACGAGGCAACGACATCATCCTGCTGGCCGATCACTTCGTGTTGAAGTACTCGCAGGAACTGGGGAAACCGGTCCACCGGATCTCCACGGCCGTCGTTGAGGCCTTCCTGGCCCATCCCTGGCCGGGCAACGTCCGGGAATTGGAAAACTGCATCGAGCGAGCCGTCCTCCTGGCGGAGGCAGATTCCATTGAAATCATGCACCTTCCTCCATCATTACAGGTCAAGACCCGGGCAGGGGAAAAGAAGGATTCGGGACGGCTCAGTTCCGTCGTAGAGGCCCAGGAACGAACACTGATCGTCGACGCCCTGAAGGAGACCCGCGGCAACCAGAGCCAGGCAGCGAGGCTCCTGGGAACGACGAAGCGGATTATCCAGTACAAGATCCAGAAGCTGGGCATCGATCCACGAAAATACAGGGAGAAGGGGCGCGGATCGAACGGGCCGGGCCAGAGCGTCCAAGAGGTTGCCTGATGGATGGGAAACGGGATCGCGAACAACAATTTTGTATTTTTCAGCACCCGGAAAAAACAATTTTGTGCCATTCCGCTCGAAGCCCGAAGGGGTCAATCGTGAGAGAGTCCCTTGCCTGCGGATGTTATCACCCGGCGTTCATGGTGGCACAATTTTCGCTATTCAGCAGGGACCGCTCAACCCCTCGGGGCGTAAGCCGTTTTTGAAAGGATCTGTCATGTGCCGTCTGTTTGCCGTCACCAGCCGGGAACCCCTCTCCCCCATGACGGCCGTCCATGCCCTGAACGTCATGAAGGAAGGGCACGACGGCTCGGGGATGGGGCTGTTCCTGACTGACCTCGGGGGCAGCTTCGAGCGGTTCCGGGGCTCCCCCATTCTCTCGGGCATCTTCTCCAATGAGGGGCTTCGGGCCCTCGACCGGTACCTGATGGACCTGGACTTCACCGTCAAGTACAAGCTCTCCATCCGCCCCGCCCAGATTCCGCCCGCAGGAACGCCGAAACGGGACAATTATGTAGTCCGCGCCTATGACTACCCGCCGGACTGGCTCGCCCTGCCCCAGGAAGAAAGGGAGCATCGCCTGATGCTGACCCGCCTCCGCCTCCGCCAGATGGGTGAGGCCGACGGCTCCATGCTCATCTTCAGTTTCTGGCCCGACGTGATCATGATCAAGGAAGTCGGGGATCCCATGGAACTGGCGGGTTATCTGGGGCTCGACCACGAAGAGCTCCAGGCCCGGGTGATCCTGGCCCAGGGGCGGCAGAACACCAATTACGCCATCAACATCTACGCCTGCCATCCCTTTTTCATCCAGGGATACGCAACGATGACCAACGGCGAGAACACGGCCTTCGTTCCCATCCGGGAGTTTCTCACCTCCCGGAATTACGCGGGATACACAGGATACCAGTCCGACTCGGAGGTCTTCACCCATATCCTTCATTATACACAGAAGGGCCTCGGGCTCGGCCTCGACCTGTACAAGCACATCATCACCCCCCTGAAGGACGGGGAACTCGGGCACCATCCGAATGGTACAAAATTGAAACAGATCAAGCAGGCCTGCCGTCCTCTCATCATTGACGGTCCCAACTGTGTGATCGGCTGCCTTCCCGACAAGACCATCTTCATGGTTCATGACAGCAAGAAGCTCCGTCCCGGCATCGCGGGCGGCAGCCCCGGTATGTTTGCCCTTTCTTCGGAAGTGTGCGGCCTCGACGCGGCGATCCCCGCCCGGAACAAGAGCACTGACATTCAGCCGATGAAATACGACACGGTCATGATCCCGCCCGGGCGGGACGAGGTGATTCGATGGAATCAATGGGAACGCTGACGCCCTCAACCCTCAGCCGGACCGATCTTCCCTGGCAGCTTGCCTGGAGCAGGGAAAAATGCACGCTCTGCGGCCAATGCACGGCAGTCTGCCCCGTCCGGGCCATCGAACTGGGGGTGCACCGGAAGCGGGTCGTCCAAGTCGGCCTGGGACTGGCGGAAAAACCGGGAAACGTATTCAGCGTCTATCACGGCATCCGCCAGAAGACCGAGCCGGCATTCGCCTGCATCGGCTGCGGCATGTGCGACCTGGTCTGTCCCAACGGGGCCATCCGGCCCGTCCGGGGCGGCGAGCCCGACAAACTCCGCTTTCACAATAATGCAGGCGGCGTACCCCGCCGGCGCGGCGGGCGGCGCAATGACCCGCGGAGCCTCCTCGACGAAATCAAGTTCATCCGCATCTCCATGCTAACGGACCCGGCACTGGACGCAGGCCGCCACGACTTCGAGCTCCGCACCCTCCTGGGCCGGATTCTTCCCCCGGAAGCGCTCGTCCGTGCCGTCCAGGACAACGGATGGATCCCGCCCGTGCGGGAGATCTACCCCCTCATCATCGGCAGCATGTCCTTCGGGGCCCTCTCGCCGAACATGTGGGAGGGGCTCCAGATGGGGGTGGCCTACCTGAACGAGGAGATGGGCATGCCCGTCCGGATCTGTACGGGCGAGGGCGGATGTCCTCCCCGGCTCTTGCGTTCCCGGTTCCTGAAATACGTCATTCTGCAGATCGCCAGCGGGTACTTCGGGTGGGATGAGATCATCCACGCCCTGCCGGAGATGAAGGAAGACCCCTGCGCCATCGAGATCAAGTACGGCCAGGGAGCAAAGCCCGGCGACGGCGGACTCCTGATGTGGTACAAGGTGAACAGGCTGATCGCCGCCATCCGGGGCGTACCCCCCGGGGTGAGCCTGCCCAGCCCGCCGACCCACCAGACCAAATACTCCATCGAGGAGTCCGTGGCCAAGATGACCCAGTCCATGGCCATGGCCTGGGGTTTCCGGGTTCCCGTCTATCCGAAGATTTCGGCCACCAGCACCACCCTGGCCGTGCTCAACAACCTGACCCGGAATCCCTACGCGTCCGGCCTCGCCATGGACGGCGAGGACGGCGGAACCGGGGCCGCCTACAACGTTTCCATGAACACGATGGGCCACCCGATCGCCAGCAACATCCGGGACGCCTACCTGAACCTCGTGAAAGTGGGAAAGCAGAACGAAATACCCCTCTTTGCCGGGGGTGGCATCGGCAAGAACGGAAACCTCGCCGCCAACGCCGCCGCCCTGATCATGCTGGGGGCCAGCGGCGTCCAGATCGGCAAGTACATTATGCAGGCGGCGGCGGGATGCCTCGGTTCCGAGACGGACCGCTGCAACATCTGCAACATCGGACTCTGCCCCAAGGGCATCACCTCTCAGGACCCGAGGCTCTACCGACGCCTGGACCCGGAGCAGGTCGCCCAGAGAGTGGTGGACACCTACCTCAGCTTTGACACGGAACTGAAGAAGATCGTGGCCCCCCTGGGCCGCTCGACGTCCCTGCCGATCGGCATGTCCGACGCACTAGGCATCGCTGACGCTACTGCGGCCGAACGGCTCCGGATCAGCCACGTTCTATAGGGAGAAGGAGCATCCATGCTGTACAAACCGACGATCGTCCTGCCCGGTGTCATTCAGGGTGTCCGGGTGGATTCCCGGGACCTGGAGGCGAACCTGCAGAAGGCCGTCCAGAACGGGCACCGCTGCATCGAGGTCCATGCCTACGGCCAGCACGGCATCGGCGGCCGCCTCTGGAAGGGCGGCGAGGACGAGATCATGATTCGCATCCTTGGCTCGTCGGGCCAGCGCGTTGGGTCCATGGGCTTTCCCAACACGACGATCGACGTCTTCGGCCCCGTCTCCGACGACGTGGGCTGGCTGAATGCGGGAGCGACCATCATCGTCCGGGGCCATGCCACCAACGGGGCGGGCAACGCCATGGCCCAGGGCAGGATCTACATCGCCGGAGACATCGGCGCCCGCGGCATGACCATGACGAAGCACAACCCCCGCTTCGCAGCTCCGGAGTTGTGGGTCCTGGGCAGCGCCGGCGACTCCTTCGCCGAGTTCATGGCCGGCGGAACCGCCGTGATCTGCGGCCACGGCACGACAAGGATCGAGAACACCCTCGGCTACCGCCCCTGCGTCGGCATGGTGAGCGGACGGATCTTCTTCCGCGGGCCCCATCGGGGCTTCAGCGAGCAGGATGCCCGGCTGACCGAGCCCGACGACGAGGATTGGCAGTGGCTCCTCGACAACCTCCTCATCTTCCTGAAGACCATCGGCCGGACAGAGCTCTACCCGGTCCTGATATCGGACCGCTCGGAGTGGCACCTCCTCGTGGCCCGCAAGCCCTTTGAAAAAACAGGCACCCCGGTTCGGACCGTGGCGCAGTTTTCCCGGGAGAGCTGGGACCGGGAACTGGGCCCCGGTGGACTGATCGGGGACCTGACGGATCTCCCCCGGTCGATCATCGATGTCATCACGACCGGAGACCTGCGCCGCTACGTCCCCCGCTGGGAAAACGAAACGCACCTCCCCCCTTGCCAGGCCTCCTGCCCGACGGGAATCCCCGTACAGAAGCGGTGGGCCCTGATCCGAAAGGGCCGGATGGCGGAGGCCGTGGACCTTGCACTGGCCTACACACCCTTCCCTGCCACCGTCTGCGGTCACCTCTGCCCCAACCTGTGCATCCAGGGATGCACCCGGCAAGCGGCCCGCCTTCCGGCACTGGACGTGGCTCTGCTGGGGAAGGCCTCCCTGGAGGCGAAGACGCCGTCCCCCGCCCCTTCGACCGGAAAGACCGTTGCCGTCATCGGCGGAGGGCCGGCGGGGCTATCCGCGGCCTGGCAACTCTGGATGATGGGCCATTCGCCGGTCATCTACGAGCGGGAGAAGCGGCTGGGCGGGAAGATCACCGCCACCATCCCCCGGACGAGAATCCCCGACGATGTAGTGATCCACGAACTCCAGCGGGTCCAGGAGCAGATCCCCACGACCCACCTGAAGAAGCCTCTCACGAAGGAGGCGTTCCGGACCCTCAAGGGCAAGCACGACATCGTGGTCATCGCCCCTGGTGCCCAGAAAGCCAGGAAAATCCCCGTGCCCGGCAAGGAACGGGCCCTGGCGGCACTGGATTTTCTCAAAGACAGCAAGGAAGGGCAAGCCTCCGTGGGCGAGCGCGTGGTGATCATCGGCGCCGGCAACGTGGGTTGCGACGCCGCGGCGGAGGCCGGTCGGCTTGGGGCGCGCGAGATTACCCTCGTGGACATCCAGGAACCCGCCTCCTTCGGGGCGGAACGCCGGCAAGCCGAGGCGGCCGGGGCACGCTTTCTCTGGCCGCGAATGACGAAGGCCGTCACGGAGAAGGGTGTGGAACTGGCCGACGGCGAAGTCTTGCCGGCGGACACGGTCATCATGGCCGTCGGCGACGCGCCGGACCTCGGGTTCCTTCCCGAGGACATTGTCCTGGAGAGGGGTTTCGTGGCCGTCAACGAGCGGTACCAGAGCTCCGATCCCCAGGTCTTCGCCATCGGGGACGCGGTGCGGCCCGGCCTCCTGACGGAGGCCATCGGGGCCGGCAGGATCGCAGCCCGGGCCATCGACGACCTGCTCCAGGGCCGGCAGGACACCTACGACCGTTTACCCGCCATTTCAACCTCTCGGGTGCACCTGGAATACTACGATCCGCTGATCCCGACGGCGGGAGACCTGGGCAGCTGTTCCACCGCGTGTGCTTCCTGCGGCGCCTGTCGGGACTGCGGCCTCTGTGAGACCCTCTGTCCGGGCCAGGCGATTTCAAGGCGCAGCCTCGAGGGAGACTCCTACGAATATGTTGTAGACGGGGACCGCTGTATCGGCTGCGGCTTCTGCGCCGATGCCTGTCCCTGTGGCATCTGGGAACTCGTGGAGAATCCACCCATCGAATGAAAACCATCATCACGAAAGATATGGAGGAGTTATGAAAAAGACCTGCCCCATCACCGCAGCAGAAAGAAGTTACGCGGTGGAGAAGGAAAAGTCCGGACCCGTATCGGAATACTACGGCGAGGACACCTTCAACATCCGGGTCATGAAGAACAAGCTGCCCGGGGACACCTACAACAAGATCATCGACGCCATCCACGAAAACACCATTCTCGATCTCGAGACCGCCAACACGGTCGCCCACGCCATGGCGAAGTGGGCCATCGAAAAGGGTGCGACGCATTTCGCCCACTGGTTCCAGCCCATGACGGGGATCACGGCGGAAAAGCACGATGCGTTCATCGACGTCACCGGCGCCAGCTCGGTTATCGAGCGCTTCTCAGGCAAGCAGCTGGTCCAGGGTGAACCGGATGCGTCGAGCTTCCCCAGCGGCGGCATCCGGGCGACCTTCGAGGCTCGGGGCTACACGGCCTGGGACATGTCCTCCCCCGCCTTCATCCGGCGAAACGGCATCTCGACGACCCTGTGCATCCCGACAGCCTTCATCTCCTTCACCGGCCAGGCCCTCGACAAGAAAACCCCCCTCCTGCGGTCGAACCGGGCGGTCAGCAAGAGCGCCCTGAACATCCTGAAGCTCCTCGGAAGCAAAGACGTGAGGGGCGTTTTCGCGACCCTGGGACCGGAGCAGGAGTACTTCCTGATCGACGCGGACTACTACTACAAGCGCCCCGATCTCGTCATGGGAGGGCGGGCCATCGTCGGCGCCCCGCCGCCCAAGGGACAGGAACTGGAGGACCAGTATTTCGGCAGCATCAAGGAGCGCGTTTCCTCATACATGCACGACATGGAGGAAGAGCTCTTCAAACTTGGCGTTCCCGCCAAGACCCGGCACAACGAGGTGGCACCCAGCCAATTCGAGCTGGCGCCGGTCTTCGAGGAGGCCAACCTGGCGGTCGACCACAACCAGATCGTCATGGACACGATGCAGCAGGTGGCGAAGAAGCATCGCCTGGCCTGCCTGCTCCACGAGAAGCCCTTCGCGGGGATCAACGGCTCAGGCAAGCACCTGAACTGGTCGCTCTCCGACAACAAGGGGAACAACCTCCTGAATCCCGGGCAGACGCCGGAGGACAATATCCACTTCCTGGTCTTCCTGATCGCCGTCATCCGTGCCGTCTACAAGCACGCGGACATCATCAGGGCCTCCGTGGGGTCCTACGCCAACGATCATCGCCTGGGGGCAAATGAAGCACCGCCGGCGATCATCTCCGTCTTCCTCGGTGACCAACTCACCCGGATTCTCGGGGACATTGAGGCCGGCAAGGTGTCGAAGGCCTCCGACAAGGAGATCATCAACCTCGGCATCTCCTCGCTGCCCATCGTCAGCAAGGACAGCACCGACCGGAACCGGACATCGCCCTTCGCCTTCACGGGCAACAAGTTCGAGTTCCGGGCTGTCGGCTCCGCCCAGTCGATCTCTTTCCCGGCGACGGTCCTCAACACGATCGTTGCGGAAAGCCTCGACTACCTGGCCGAGAAAATCAAGGGACGGTGCGACAAGAGCGGGAACGTCAACCAGTGTGTCCTGACTGTGATCCGGGAAGAGCTGAAGGACATCAAGCCGGTGCTCTTCAACGGCGACAACTACACCATGGAATGGGAAAAGGAGGCCGCCAAGAGGAAGCTCCCGAATTACAAGACCACGCCGGTGGCCCTGAAGGCCCTGATCACTCCCAAGGCCTTGGATCTATTTGAAAAATATAAGGTTCTCTCCCACGTGGAGCTCAAGTCGCGCTACCTGATCCATATCGAGAGATACATCAAGGACCTGAGCATCGAGGCAAAGTGCCTGCAGAACATCTGCCTGAGCCAGATCCTCCCCGCCGCAACAAGCTACCAGAATCGGCTCTCGGAGGCGATCCTGGGCACGCGGGAGGCCCTGGGCAAGTCCGCGGATCTCAGCGCCCAGCTGGACCTGCTGAAAAAGTTGGCGGCGCTGGTGAACCAGGTCTACGCCACCAACCAGGCAATCCAGACCGGGGTCGAGAAGGCCTCGGCCGTTCACGACGAGCAGAAAAAGGCGGAAATGCTCTGCGACAGGGTCAAAACCAAAATGAACGAGCTGCGCGGGTACGTCGACGAACTGGAGATGCTGGTGGACGACGAGCTGTGGCCGCTGCCGAAATTCTGGGAGATGCTCTTCATCAGTTGACCGAACAAGGGGACAGGTTTAAACCCGTCCCCCTGTTCCGTTAGCCTGTCCCCAGTTGCGCGTTGCACTGGCAGGCAAGATGAGATAAGGACGCCTACGGATTCCAAAAGGTGGACAATTCACCCTGGATCCCGGATGAGGGGCGGGAAATGCGAAGGTCACCGTCTGTGCTTTCGCCTTCCCGCCTTCCTGGTTTCTCACGGCCGGCAGTCAGCAGTGCGGGGACAGATTTTACAATCTGCCCCCGGAGGCGACTCTTACAGAAGTTGAGGTGCTTTTTATGTCGCTCATGCGGCAGCGGACATCAGCCATTCTCGTCCTTGAAGACGGAAGCGTCTTCCCAGGCCATGCCTTTGCCGGCAGGGGCGAGGTCATGGGTGAGGTCGTCTTCAACACGGGCATGACAGGCTATCAGGAGGTCCTCACAGACCCCTCCTACAAGGGGCAGATCGTCGCCATGACCTATCCGCTCGTGGGTAACACGGGCATCAACGCGGAGGACATGGAATCCGCCGGCGTTCACCTCGAGGGCTTCATCGTCCGCGAATACCAGGACCGACCCAGCAACTGGCGGGCCGACCGGTCCCTCAAGACGTTTCTCGAGGCGAGCGGCAAGCTCGGCGTGGAGGGGATCGACACCCGGGCACTGACTCGGCGCCTCCGCCTGGACGGTTCCATGAGAGGCGTTCTCACGACGGAAACCTCCGACACAGCCCTGCTTCTGGAACAGGTGAAAGCCCACCCCGGCCTTGTAGGACGGGACCTGGTGAAGGAAGTGAGCTGCCGGGAGGCCTACCTGTGGCGGGACGGACGCCCGCAGGAACTTCCTCCGGACCTGCCGCCGGACCCGCGGCGTCTCCGGGTCGTCGTTGTGGACTGCGGCGTGAAATACAACATCCTCCGGCACCTGGAGGCAAGAGACTGCCAGGTCGTCGTCGTCCCCGCCGCAGCGACAGCCGGGGAAATCCTGGCCCGGAACCCCGATGGGGTCCTCTTTTCAAACGGTCCGGGCGACCCGGCGGCCCTTCCCTACATCGTCGACGCCGCCCGGCTTGTTCTCGGACGGGTGCCTGTCTTCGGCATCTGCCTGGGCCACCAGATCCTCGGGCAGGCGGCAGGGGGCCGGACGGCCAAGTTGAAATTCGGGCACCACGGCATCAACCAGCCCGTCAAGAACCACCGTACGGGACGGATCGAAATCACGTCGCAGAATCATGGATTCATCGTGGTTCCCGACTCCCTGGCGGGAGACCGGGAGGCGACCCACGACAACCTCAATGATGCCACCTCTGAGGGCCTCTTCTATGACGGACGCCAGGCCTTCAGCGTCCAGTACCATCCGGAGGCAGCGCCCGGACCCCACGACGCGGCCTACCTGTTCGACCGGTTCGTGGAAACCATGACCGCCAGGAGAAAGGCCCCATGATCCTCATCGTCGATTTCGGATCCCAGTACAACCAGCTCATTGCCCGGCGCGTCCGGGAACACCATGTCTACTGCCAGATCGAACCGCCGGACCTTCCGCTGGAAAAGATCCGGGCACTGAATCCCGAGGGGATCATCCTTTCGGGGGGCCCCGCCAGCATCTACGAGTCCGGCAGCCCCAAGGCGGACCCGGGGATTTTCAAGTTGGGTATTCCCGTCCTGGGCATCTGCTACGGTCTTCACTTCATGGCGGACGCTCTCGGAGGCGAGGTAATCCCGGCGAACAAGCGGGAGTACGGGTTTGCCGAGCTCCGCATCCTGAAGCCGGAAGGAATCTTCGCGGGCGTTCACCAGGATTCCCGCTGCTGGATGAGCCACGGCGATTCCATCGGCCGGCTCCCGAAGGGCTTCCGCATCACCGCCACGACGCCCAGCACCCGGGTCGCCGCGGCGGAGGACCCGAAACGGCGCTTCTACGGCCTCCAGTTCCACCCCGAGGTCGTTCACACCCCGGAAGGGAAGCGGATGCTGGGCAATTTCCTCTTCGACGTCTGCCGCTGTAAGCGGTCCTGGACGATGAAGAGCTTCGCCCGGGACACCATCGCGGAGATCCGTGAGGAGGTCGGCGACAAGAAGGTCATCCTGGGACTGAGCGGCGGCGTGGACTCGTCGGTGGCCGCGATCCTCCTGCACCAGGCCATCAGCGAACAGCTCACCTGCGTCTTCGTGGACAACGGCGTTCTCCGGCACGGGGAGGCCGAAAGGGTCCAGGAAGTCTTCCGGAGCCACTACCGCGTGAAGCTCCGCTTTGTCAGGGCAGGAAGGGAATTCCTGAAGAAGCTCAAGGGAGTGGAAGACCCCGAGCGGAAGAGGAAGATCATCGGCAGGACCTTCATAGACGTTTTCGACCGGGAGGCCCGAAAGATCAAGGGAGCCGAATTTCTCGCCCAGGGGACCCTCTACCCGGACCTGATCGAATCACGGTCGGTCTTCGGCGGCCCCAGCGCCGTCATCAAGTCTCACCACAACGTGGGCGGGCTCCCGAAGCGGATGAAGCTCAGGCTCGTGGAGCCCCTGAAGCACCTGTTCAAGGACGAGGTCCGGCTTCTCGGAAAAGAGCTGGGGCTCCCGGAGGAGATGATCTGGCGGCAGCCCTTCCCCGGCCCGGGCCTGGCCATCCGCATCATCGGCGAGGTGACGGAGCGCCGCCTTTCCGTCCTGCGCAAGTGCGACGTGATCTTCCTCGAGGAGATCCGCTCGGCCGGGCTATACCGGAAACTCTGGCAGTCATTCACGGTCCTCCTGCCCGTCAAGAGCGTCGGCATCATGGGGGACCAGCGGACCTACGAGAACATCCTCGCCCTCCGGGCCGTCACCAGCGACGACGCCATGACGGCCGACTGGGCGCGCCTGCCCCACGATCTCCTGGGAAAGGTCTCCAACCGGATCATCAACGAGGTCCGGGGTGTCAACCGGGTGGTCTACGACATCAGCTCCAAACCGCCCAGCACCATCGAGTGGGAGTAACCGTGCCCAAGCGCACCGACATCAAGAAAATCCTGATCATCGGCTCGGGCCCGATCATCATCAGCCAGGCCTGCGAATTCGACTATTCGGGGACCCAGGCATGCAAGGCCCTCAAGGAAGAGGGATACGAGGTCGTCCTGATCAACTCGAACCCCGCCACGATCATGACGGACCCGGAAACAGCGGACCGGACCTACGTGGAGCCCATCACCCCGGAGGCGGTGGCGAAGATCATCGCCCGGGAGCGGCCCGACGCACTCCTGCCCACCCTGGGGGGGCAGACGGGACTGAACACGGCCGTCGCCGTGGCGGACATGGGAGTCCTCGAACAGTACGGGGTGGAGATGATCGGCGCCACCCGGGAAGTCATCCACAAGGCGGAGGACCGGGAAAAATTCCGTCATGCCATGGAGCGGATCGGGCTCCGGGTCCCCCGGAGCGGATTCGCCCGCTCCATGGAGGACGTCTACCGCGTCGCCACGGAGATCGGCTACCCCATCATCGTCCGTCCATCGTTCACCCTGGGGGGCACGGGCAGCGGCGTCGCCTACAACCGGGAGGAGCTTGCCCAGATGGCCAAGGCGGGCCTCGACGCCAGCATGATCCATGAGATCATGCTGGAGGAGTCCGCCCTGGGCTGGAAGGAATACGAGCTGGAGGTGATGCGGGACAAGGCGGACAACGTCGTCATCATCTGCTCCATCGAGAACATGGACCCCATGGGGGTCCACACGGGCGAGTCCATCACCGTCGCCCCCGCCCAGACCCTGACGGACCGTGAGTACCAGGACATGAGGGATGCCGCCATCGCCATCATGAGGGAGATCGGCGTCGAGACCGGGGGCTCCAACGTCCAGTTCGCGGTCCACCCCGAGACGGGGGAAATGATCGTCATCGAGATGAATCCCCGGGTATCCCGCTCCTCCGCCCTGGCATCCAAGGCCACGGGCTTCCCCATCGCCAAGATCGCCGCCAAGCTCGCCGTGGGCTACACCCTCGACGAGATCCCCAACGACATCACCCGGGAGACGATGGCCTCCTTCGAGCCTTCCATCGACTACTGCGTCGTGAAGATCCCCCGCTGGACCTTCGAGAAGTTCCCCGAGACGGAGGACTTCCTGACCACGTCCATGAAGTCCGTCGGGGAGACCATGTCCATCGGCCGGACGTTCAAGGAGGCCCTCCAGAAGGCAGTCCGCTCCCTCGAGATCGGGCGCTTCGGCCTGCTCCAGCCCCTCCCGGCGGAGATCAAGAATCCGCGGGAGTTTTTCGCCCCGAAACTCAGAACCCCCAACTCCCTCCGGCTGTTCTGGATCGCCGCGGCCCTCGCCCGCGGACTTACCGTCGAGGAGGTCCAGGACCTGACGAAGATCGATCCCTGGTTCCTCCACCCGATCCGGGAAATCGTCGAGGCGGAGCAACTTCTCCCGGATGCGGAGCGGACGGCGGAAGTGCTCCGGGAGGCGAAACGGATGGGCTTCTCGGACCGGAGGCTGGCGGAACTCTGGGGCACAAGCGAGACGGACATCCGGCACAGGCGTATGGCGGAGGGAATTTTCCCCGTCTACAAGCTCGTCGATACCTGCGCCGCCGAGTTCGAGGCCTACACCCCCTACTTCTACTCGACTTACGAGACGGAAGACGAAACGCGTCATTCCGGGAAACCCCGGGTCATGATCCTGGGCGGCGGGCCGAACCGCATCGGCCAGGGCATCGAGTTCGACTACTGCTGCGTTCACGCGTCCTTCGCCCTCCGGGAGATGGGGATCGAGAGCATCATGGTGAACTCCAACCCTGAGACGGTCAGTACCGACTACGACACCTCCGACCGCCTCTATTTCGAGCCGCTGACCCTGGAGGACGTCCTCCACATCGTCCGGGCGGAGGACCCCCTGGGGGTCATCGTCCAGTTCGGGGGACAGACCCCCCTGAACCTGGCCCGGGGTCTGGAGGAGGCGGGGGTGAACATCCTCGGCACCTCCCCCGACGCCATCGACCGCGCGGAGGACCGGAAGCGCTTCCAGGAGATCGTTCACCGTCTGAATCTGCTCCAGCCCGCCAACGACACGGCCATGACGGCGGAGGAGGCCGTTGCGGTGGCGGAGCGCATCGGGTATCCCGTGGTCGTGCGGCCCTCCTACGTCCTCGGCGGACGGTCCATGGAGATCGTCTACGACGGTCAGACCCTGGAATCCTTCATGGAGCGGGCCGTTCACGTCTCCCCGGGACACCCGATCCTCATCGACCAGTTCCTGGAGGACGCCGTCGAGGTCGACGTGGACGCCATCAGCGACGGGACCGACACGGTCATCGGCGGCATCATGGAGCACATCGAGGAGGCGGGCATCCACTCCGGCGACAGCGCCTGCATCCTGCCGCCGCTGACGTTCTCCGAAGACATGATGGCCCTGATCGAACGGCAGACCCGGATGATCGCCGCGGAACTGGGCGTCGTGGGACTCATGAACATCCAGTACGCCATCAAGGACGGAAATCTCTATATCCTGGAAGTGAATCCCCGGGCCTCCCGGACGGTTCCCTTCGTCAGCAAGGCCATCGGGATTCCCCTGGCCAAGCTGGCCACCAAGGTGATGCTGGGGAAGACCCTGAAGGAGCTGGGGTTCAACGGGGTTGTCCGGCCGGAACACATCTCCGTCAAGGAGGCCGTCTTCCCCTTCAGCCGCTTCCCCGGCGTCGACGTCATCCTGGGACCGGAGATGAAATCCACCGGGGAGGTCATGGGGATCGACTCGTCCTTCGGGATGGCCTTTGCCAAGTCCCAGATGGCCGCGGGGTTCCGGCTGCCCCTGGAGGGGCGGGTCTTCATCAGCGTCCACGACCTCCACAAGGACAGAATCGTCCCCATCGCCCGGGCCTTCCAGGAGATGGGCTTCCAGATCGTCGGGACCCGCGGGACGGCGACTTACCTGCACGATCATGGCGTTCACGTCTGGCCCGTCCACAAGATCAGCGAGGGGCGACCCAACGTCCTGGATCATCTCAAGAACGGCGACATCCAGCTCATGATCAACACCAGCGTGGGCCGGCGTTCCAGCGCCGACGGCACGGCCATCCGGAGGGGAGCGCTGCTCTACAATATTCCCTATTCGACCACGCTTGCAGGGGCCCGGGCCACCAGTGAGGCCATCCGGGCCCTCCGGGAGAGGGACTGGAGTGTGGCGCCGCTGCAGGAATACCATTCTGACATCCTTTCGAGGAGGCAAAGCGGCCCGAATGGGTAGGCCGCGGAGAGCAGGCATGGAACACATGGAACGGATCGACGGAAAACCCCGTGAAGAGTGCGGCGTGTTCGCCGTCTACGGACATTCCGATGCAGCGCGGGTGACCTATTTCGGGCTTTTCGCCCTCCAGCACCGGGGGCAGGAAAGCGCCGGGATCAAGGTGGCCGACGGTTGCCGGGTCTGGGGACACAAGGGCATGGGACTCGTTTCCGAGGTCTTCCCGGAGAAAACCCTCGTGAAACTGACGGGCTCCCTGGCCATCGGGCACGTCCGCTACTCCACCACGGGCTCGTCGGTTCTTTCGAACGCCCAGCCCTTCCTCGTGCATCACGGCGAGGAATATTACGCCATCGCCCACAACGGAAACCTGACGAATGCACAGGCCGTCCGCCGGGAACTCGAGACCCGGGGATCCATCTTTCAGTCCACCATGGACACGGAGGTGATCGTCCACCTGATGGCCCGTCATATCGAGGCCGGCCTTGAAAGCGCCCTCACCCACGCGCTCTCGCGAGTCGAAGGCGCCTACAGCCTGGTCATTATGACCCGCAACCGCGTCATCGCCGCCCGGGATCCTCGCGGATTCCGGCCCCTGTGCCTCGGCCGCCTCGGCGACGGATGGGTTGTCGCCTCCGAAACATGCGCCTTCGACCTGGTGGGAGCCCAGTACCTGCGGGATATCCGTCCCGGAGAAATCCTCATCATCGACGAGCACGGCCCCCGCAGCCTGGAACCATTTCCGGCGGTCCGGCAGGCCCATTGTATCTTTGAACTGATTTACTTCTCCCGGCCCGACAGCCAGATCTTCGGCCAGAACGTCTACCTCTGCCGGAAGCGCCTCGGGCGGGAGATGGCCCGGGAGTACCGACCCGACGTGGACTTCGTGATGCCGTTCCCGGACTCGGGGAATTACGCAGCCCTGGGCTACGCCGAGGGAAGCGGCATCCCCTTCGAGATGGCCATGATCCGCAATCACTACGTCGGCCGGACCTTCATCCAGCCGACCCAGACGGTCCGGGACTTCGGCGTGCGGGTGAAACTCAATCCGGTCCGTCCGCTCATCGCCGGCCGGCGGGTCCTCATCATTGAGGACTCCATCATCCGGGGCACCACAAGCCGCAACCGGGTGCGGAACCTGCGGGATAACGGCGTCCGGGAAGTCCACATGGCCGTCAGTTGCCCCCCGACGCGCCATCCCTGCCCCTATGGGATCGACTTTTCCGCCAAAGGAGAACTCCTGGCGGCCGAAATGGATGAAACAGAAGAGATCGCCCGGTTCATCGGCCTGGATTCCCTCCACTACCTCTCCGTGGAGGGCATGGTCGCCGCCACGGGCATGGATCCGCACGGGTTCTGCCTTGCCTGCTACACAGGAGATTACCCCCTCACACCCCCCGAGACATTCGGCAAGTACTGCCTTGAAACGCCGGATCCGGTTCAGCTCACCCTCATTCCGTAAGGCTCTTCCCTTTCCCATGGCGGCAAGCCCTGCGGCCTTTCATCCCGCAAGGCATACCGCGGCCGGACGGATGCATCCGACCCGCTCCGGCCAAAATCTTCATCCAGCCCCCACCATGCGTATCATGAATAAATGGCACTTTTATCTCAATCCTGATACATAAAGGCGGCTTTTCGCCCTGCACCGCTTGTTTGTTCGTGACTCGGGGTCTCCCTTCGGGATCCCGACCCGGAAACCCCGTAAGGTCTTGTCAGGCGGTCTCCCCTGAGAATCCGCCCCAACCAGCAGGAGGTCCCGTGGAGGATGAGCGAAAAACAAAGGCTCGGCTCATCGAAGAGCTGAACATCCTTCGCAGACAGGTCGCCTCGCACGAGGCATGCGATCCCCTCCTGGAGTTTTCTCCCCTGGGCATCCTTGTTTTCCAGGACAACCGTTTCGTTGTCGTCAATCCCGCCCTGGAAGCCATGACCGGGCGTACCCGGGACGAGCTCCTGGCGCTCAGCAGGACCGGCATGGACGGGCTCCTTCACCCCGAGGATCGCGACGGCGTATGGCGCCGCCTGACCGAACGGCTGGAGGGGAAGCCCCTCTCTCCATCCAACCGGCTCCGCATCGTCCGTCCGGACGGCAGCATTCTTCCGGCGGAGGCATTTATCAACGTCACCAGCTATCAAGGCCGGCCCGCCATCCAGGTCCATTTCATCGACATCAGGGAACGCCTGAAAACCGAGGAAGCCCTGCGGGCGTCGGAAGAGAAGTACCGCAACCTGGCGGAATACGCCAACGAAGCCATCTTCGTGGCCCAGGACGGCCTGATCCGGTACATCAACCCGAAATCGACGGAAATCTCGGGCTATGCGAGAGAGGAGTTTCTTTCCCACTCCTTCCTGGAGTTCATCCACCCGGAAGACCAGCGCATGGTGGTCGAGCGGCATCTTCAGCGTCTGGCCGGGGAGGTTCCCGCATCCTATACTTATTCGTTCCGGATCATAACGAAGGAAGGCGCGGTCAAATGGGTCGAGCTCAAGGGCGTCCGCATCGAATGGGAAGGAAAGCCGGCGACCCTGAATTTCCTCGATGACATCACGGGACGCCACACCGCGGAGGAGGCCCTGCGAGAAAGCGAGGGACGCCTTCGGGCCCTGTTTGATTCCATCGAGGATTTTGTCTTCATCAAGGACATGGACCGGCGATACGCCCTGGTGAACGCGTTTTTCAGAAAACGGATCGGGATCGAAGACAATGCCTTTCTGGGGAAGAGGGATGCAGAGATCGCTATCTTTGAAAACCATACGGATACGCAGCAGACCATCACAGAGACGGACAGCCGGGTGCTGGCGGGAGAATGCGTTGAATACGAACTGACGCACCGCGTCCAGGGAACCTCGATCACCTTTCATGTCATCAAGACCCCCATTCGGGATGAACGGGGAAGCGTCGCGGGAATCTGCGGCATTTCGAGGGACGTCACGGAACGGAAGCGGATTGAGGAGAGCCTGCGCATCTCCGAGGAGAATTACCGGCATATCTTCGAACATGCAGCCGAAGGGATCTTCCAGAGCACGCCCGACGGGCAATACATCCAGGTAAATCCGGCGCTGGCCCGGATGTGCGGTTATGAAACGCCGGAAGAGATGGTCCGTGACGTGACGGACATCGCCAACCAGGTCTATGCGGATCCGCAGGACAGGGAGTACATGCGGTCAACTCTGGAACAAAACGGTGTCATACGGGACTTCGAGTTCCGGGTCCGGAGGAGGGACGGGGAAACTTTCTGGGTGTCCAGCAACGCGAATTGCGTCCGGGATCCCCACGGGCGGGTTCTCTACTACGAGGGGATCATGGAGAACATCCATGCCCGCCGGCAGGCGGAGGACGCCCTCCGGGAGTCGGAACAGCGGCTGGCCGACATCATCAGTTTTCTGCCGGATGCAACACTGGCCATCGACACGGACAGAAAGGTCATCGTCTGGAACCGGGCAATAGAAGAAATGACGGGAATTCCGACCGCAGAAATGATCGGCCAGGGGGATTACGCCTACACGATTCCATTCTACGGCGTGCGCCGCCCGCAGCTCATGGATTTGATCTGGGAAGACAACGCCGATCTCGAGGCCGGCTATTCCCATTTCCGGAGAGACGGGAACGCCATCACCGCGGAAGTGTTCTGTCCAGCCCTGTACGGCGGCCGGGGCGCGCACATCTTCATGAAAGCCTCACCGCTCCATGGCCGGGACGGCCGGATCATCGGCGCCATCGAATCCATCCGCGACACCAGCGACCGGAAACGCATGGAGGAGGTCCTGAAGCAAAGCGAAGAGCGGTATCGGACCATCATCGAGAACATCGAGGACGGCTATTTCGAAGTGGACCTGACCGGGAACTTCATCTTTCTCAATGATTCCATGCGGAAGATCATGGGGTTCGATACGGAAGCAATGGCAGGACGGAACTACCGGGAATACGCGGACGAAGAGAACGTGCAAAAGACGTATCGGATATTTGACGGCATCCTCGAAACGGGTGTCCCCGTGAGCCGCTTCGAAGGCGAGATCATCCGCAGGGATGGCGTTTCAAGGACGCTGGAGATGTCGGCCTCCCTGATCAGGGATGGCGAGGGGAATCCGACGGGTTTCCGGGGGGTGGCCAGGGACACGACGGACCGCAAGCGGGACGAGGAAGCCATCCGGGAAATGGCCTACCACGATCCCCTGACCGGACTGCCCAACCGGAAACTGTTCACCGACCGCCTGGAGATGGCCCTTGCCCGGGCCGAACGGGAGGACGGTGTCCTGGCCGTCCTGATGATGGACCTCGACCGTTTCAAGAACATCAACGATACACTCGGGCATTCCATCGGCGATGAACTCCTGATCGCCGTCGGATCGCGCCTGAAGGGGCTTTTCCGGAGAGTGGACACCGTGGCCCGCTTCGGCGGTGACGAGTTCGTCATCCTGCTGCCGGAAGTCCGGGGCGACGAAGATACCCTCTGGATCTGCCAGAAGGCCGTGGAGGCCATCCGGGAACCCTTCGCCTGCGGGGACCATGTCCTGGAAGTCACCACGAGCATCGGGGCAGCCCTTTACCCCTCCCATGGCACCGACATGAACACGCTCCTCAGGAACGCCGATGTGGCCATGTACAAGGCAAAACGGGCGGGGAGGAACCGGTGCGCCTTCTTCAGCGGCTGATCGTCGGCTGACGGTTGAAGAAAGCAGGATCCCGCCGTCGCCACCCCTTTTTCACCAGTTTTTCCGGGTTGCAGAATCTCCTGCCCCGGGGCGTGAGACCGGGCCTATGCCCCGCTTCGCCCCTCTCCCGCGGCGATGCTGTCGAGGTTCCACTGGTCCGGCCGCCTGCCCGTAACGTTTTCGTAGAAGGCCTGGATCTCCGCCATATCGCGGTCGATGTCTCCCGTGGGATGAAACAGGGGCCCCAGTCCCCCGACCTTGCGGCGGTAATCCATGAATCCCAGGGCGATGGGAACACCGGCTCCATGGGCGATGTGGTAAAATCCCGTCTTCCAGTAACGGACCTTTTTCCGGGTCCCCTCGGGGGGAATGATCATGGTCATCGCCTTCGAGGTCCGGAATCGCTCTACGGATTGGGCCACCAGGTTCGTGGAGCGCCTCCGGTCCACCTCGATTCCTCCCAGCCAGCGGCAGATCGGACCCATGATTCCCCGGAACAGGGTGTGTTTGCCCATCCAGTAAACCTTGAGGCGGAAGGCGAAGGCCAGCATCAGGGTCAGGGGAAAGTCCCAGTTCGACGTGTGGGGCGCCGCAATGACCACGTATTTCGGGATCTCCGGAAGCTTCCCCTCTTTCTTCCAGCCCGTGACCCGGAGCAGAAAGAGGGAGATTCCGTAAAAAACCTGCCTCACGATGGGCGTATCGAACATGGTTCGTGACATGACGCGCCCCGGCATGGGCTCACCGGCCGTGTCCCGCGGGGACGGCGACGATGGGAGCGCAGCCGTATCGCTCTCCGGCGCAGCATTGGCTTGTATCTCCATGGATTGTTTCCCTCCTTCATGTTCCGTTCGTATTTCACGTTCTCGCAGCGGATTGCCAAGGATTCCCCACGCCGTCGAAGCGGGTCTCCCGGAACCGGCAAGCCGGCATAGTCTGCTGAAAGGCGATCCGGTTGCAGACGGAGCACTCTCCCCCGGCGTTCCGGATGGCGGCAGCCAGGGAGAACACATTTATTTGAATGGGATTTCCCTCCAGCCGGCCTTCTTATCCGAACGGTCCCGGGGTGTCAATTCGGAAAGGCTGATTTAAGGAGATGGAAAAGACTGGGGAAACAGGGAGGAGGGAGAGGTCCCCGATATCCGGGGGTGCGGATATGGGAACCTCTCCTTTGGCGCCGTTCGTGCGGTTGACCGGCGGGTTGCGAAACGTCTTTTGGAATCGGGAATACGGGGTCTGGGCCTTTTGCCTGCCGTCCGTCCTTCAGCCGATGGCCTCCCCGCCCCTCTCGCTCGTGCGGATACGGATGGTCTCGACCAGATCGAGGATGAAAATCTTGCCGTCCCCGACTTCGCCGGTCCGCGCACTTTGCGTGATGGCCCGGACGGCAGGCTCGACGAAATCCTCGTTCACGGCAATCTCCAGCTTCACCTTCTTGAGAAGGCTTCCCGCCTCCCGGGCGGCTCCACGGTACACTTCCGTGACACCCTTCTGCCGGCCCCGGCCCAGCACGGTGGAGACGGTTACAAGCGGGATCTGCACATCTTCCAGGGCCTTCAGGACCTCGTCCAGTTTATGCGGTTGAATGAGGGCAACGATATATTTCATGGCGAACCTCCCTTTCTATTCGATGACCGTGTAGGCCGCTTCACTCTGCTGGGTCAGGTCAAGGCCGATGGTCTCGTCCTTCTCCGGAACGCGCATGCCGATCCAGGCATCCACTACCTTGAAGAGAATCCAGGTCATGACGCCGGCGAACAACGGGGCCACCCCCACCATGATCAGCTGCGGCCAGAGCTGACCGCCGCCGAAGAACAGTCCGTCTGCGCCGGCGGCGTTGACGGCCTTCTCGGCGAAGAGTCCCGTCGCGATGGTCCCCCAGATCCCGCCGACGCCGTGAACCCCGAAGGCGTCCAGCGCATCGTCATAGCCCAGTTTTGCCTTGACCACGGCCACGGCCAGATAGCAGAAGACCGCCACCAGGATGCCGATGAAAATCGCATTCATGGGATTCACAAATCCGCAGGCCGGGGTGATTGCGACGAGCCCGGCCACGGCGCCCGTCGTTGCACCGAGGACCGTCGGCGCTCCGTGCTGCTGCCACTCGATGAGCGCCCAGGTCAGCCCCGCCGCCGCCGTGGCAATGTGGGTCGTCACGAAAGCATTGGCCGCCAGTTCATTCGCCCCCAAGGCACTGCCGGCGTTGAACCCGAACCAGCCGAACCACAGGAGGGCCCCGCCCAGAACGGTAAACGGCAGGTTGTGTGGCCGGAAGGGAGACTTCCGATAGTTGAGGCGCCTGCCCAGAAGCACACACAGGACCAGGGCGGAAACACCGGAACTGACATGAACGACGATTCCTCCGGCAAAGTCCAGCCCCCCCAGATTCCGCATCCAGCCGCCGGTGCCCCACACCCAGTGAGCCAGCGGGTCGTACACGAGGGTCGTCCAGAGCAGGGTAAAGACCAGGAACGCGGAGAACTTCATCCGCTCGGCAAAGGCCCCGATGATCAGGGCCGGCGTGATGACCGCGAACATGGCCTGAAAGATCATGAAGACCATGTGGGGAATCGTCGCCGCGTAATCTCCGTTTGGCTGGCCTCCCACGGATTTCAGGCCCGCCCACTGAAGCCCTCCGATGATCCCCGCCCCCGTGTCGGGTCCGAAGGAGAGGGAGTACCCGAACAGAACCCATTGCAGGCTGATGACGCACATGACGATGAAACACTGCATCAGGATCGACAGGACGTTCTTTCGCCGGACCAGCCCCCCGTAAAAGAAGGCCAGTCCGGGGATCGTCATGGCAAAGACCAGGACCGTGGAGATCAAAACCCACGCTGTGTCGCCGGTATTCATGATTACACCTCCCATGCCGCAAGAATCGGGGATGCCCCCGGATGTCACCTCAAAAGGGCAAGGGATGTGCCAACGTGCCTTACAAAACCTAACCGTATGATAATACAAGCGGATTTAATAAATGGAGGAGGGGTAGACGCGCGGGAATAGCACAATTCTGTGCCATCCGTCCCTTCGGGAACATAATCGTGTTCATAATTCCTTCTCCCGAGGGCCCTTCTTGAAGATTGACGGGCCGGCGAAACAACGGTATGAAGAATCCAACCGGCGGCTCCCCGCCGTTTTTTGAACGGAGGTCCTCGGAATGATTCCTTTTTTTAAAATGAATGGCAGCGGCAACGACTTCGTCCTCATCGATAATCGGGAGCATGTCGTCGAGACGGCACTCGGCCCCGTGCCGGTCGTGGATTTCGTCCGGTCGATCTGCCGCCGGGTGGCCTCCGTAGGGGCCGACGGCCTGATCCTCATCGAGCGGTCCGACCGCCACGCCTTCCGCTGGCGTTTCTTCAACGCCGACGGAAGCGAGGTGGAGATGTGCGGCAACGGGGGCCGATGTGCCGCCCGCTTCGCCTTCCTGAAAAAGATCGCCGGCCGATCGATGTCCTTCGAGACGGCGGCCGGCGTGATCGACGCCCAGGTGGCAAAGGACGTCGTGAAACTCCGCCTGACGGACCCGGCGGATCTTCAATTGAATGTCTCCCTGCCGGTTGACGGACGAACCCTGGAGACCCATTTCGTGAACACCGGCGTGCCCCACGTGGTCCACTTCACGGAAGACCTGGAAACATTCGACGTCTTCCACACGGGACGGGCCATCCGCTATCACGAACACTACGCACCCAAGGGAACGAACGCCAATTTCGTCCGGGTGATCGACGGCCGCACGATCCAGGTCCGCACCTACGAGCGCGGCGTCGAGGACGAGACCCTGGCCTGCGGAACCGGTTCGGTGGCCTCCGTTCTCATCGCCGCCGCGCGGGGGATGGTGGAATCTCCCGTCAATGTCCGGGTCCAGAGCGGTGAGGTTCTGAAGGTCCATTATGAACGGGATGCAAAAGGTTTCTCCAGGGTCTACTTCGAGGGACGGGTCCAGGTTACCTACGAGGGGACGATCTGGGAGGAGGCCTACCGCAGCCTGGCGACCCAGAACGCGGCCGCGGGCCTGCCGTTTGACAACTGAAGCAGCGACCGGGAGCGAGCGGGTTTCCGGGCTCTCGTGAGCAGTTCGGCCCCATTCAACCATTCAAAGGAGGACAAAAAACCTTGCAGACCGCCGAGAGACTGACCAAGATCCCCCCCTACCTCTTCATGGAACTCCGCAAGAAGATCGCCAAGGCCAGGGCCGACGGCGTGGACGTCATCAGCCTGGCCATCGGCGATCCCGTGGAGCCCACGCCGGAGAGCATCATCGACGAGCTGTGCCGGACTGCCCGGGACCCGGAGAACCACCGGTATCCCACGGACGAGGAGAAGGGCATGCTGGCCTTCCGGCAGGAAATCGCCCGCTGGTATAACAACCGCTACGGCGTGACCCTGGAGCCGGCCACGGAGGTGCTGGGCCTTATCGGCTCCAAGGAGGGGTGTCATCACTTCGTCCTGGCCTGCATCAACCCCGGTGACATCGTCCTCATGACGGACCCGGGCTACCCGGCCTACCGGGCCAGCATCCTCATGGGAGGCGGTGAGCCCTGGAATGTGCCGATCCTCCGGAAGAACGGCTACCTGCCGGCCTTCGAGGACATCCCCACGGACGTGGCGAAAAAGGCAAAGGGGATGTTCCTGAACTACCCGAACAACCCCACCGGCGCCTGCGCCAACCGGGAGTTCCTGAACCGCCTCGTGGAATTCGCCCGCTCCTGGGACGTCGCCGTCTGTTACGACAACCCCTACAGCGAGATCCTTTTCGAAGGACAGGAGCGAATCAGCTTCCTCATGGCCGAGGGGGCGAAGGACGTGGGTGTCGAGCTCAACTCCCTGTCCAAGCCTTTCAACATGTGCGGCTGGCGGATCGGCATGGCCATGGGCAATCGGGACCTCCTCGCCGCCATCAGCAAGGTCAAGGAAAATACCGACTCGGGGATCTTCAATCCCGTCCAGTTCGCCGGCATCCATGCCCTGAAGAACGAGGTCTCCTCCATCGGGCACATGCTGGACGTCTACGGGTTCCGGCGGCAGATGGTGCTGGAGGCCCTCCAGAAGATCGGGATCCGTTTCGACGCCCCCAAGGGGACCTTTTACCTCTGGGTTCCCGTCCCGGAGGGAATGACATCCATCGAGTTCACCAACCGGCTCTTCGACAAGACGGCCGTCGTCGTGGCCGCCGGAACGGCCTACGGCCAGTACGGGGAAGGGTTCGTCCGGATCTCCCTGACCGTCCCCAACGTCCGCCTCAAGGAGGCCATGGAGCGGATCATCCGGGAGTTCGCGTGACCGGATCGAATCACGGAGGCATCCAATGAGCAGGATCATCGACATCGTCGGCAACGGCGAGGACCGAGGCGGGGCAGGGATGTCCGGGCTGGTGAAGTTCCGCCCCGGGTGCGGCGCGAAGCAGGGCTGAGGGGGGTCCCGTGGCGAGCCTTCTGGACCGGACCTATGCCGCCTGGTCGAACCGGAGGCTCTTTTTCCGCCACGGCTGGGGGGATCTCTCTCTCCTGGAGGAGGCCCTCCGGGAAGACGAGGATTCCAGGCCCGTCCGCCCCGTCAACCCGGCCTGGGAGAACATCCGCGAGGAGGGCGACGCCCTCCTGAAGCAGGGGTCCTTCCCAAGTCCGTTCATGCACCCCGCCCTTCCTGTTGAGAGCCGAACGGCCCATGTGGAGCTTGTCCTGCCCCGGGAATGGAACCGGCAGACGCCCGTCTGCCTCCATTTCGCCGCCACCGGCGACGAGGGCTTCGAGCGCCGGAGGACGGCCCTGGCGTTTCCTCTCCTCCAGCACGGAATCGGCTCTCTCATCCTTGAAAACCCCTACTACGGCCGACGACGCCCTCCCGGCCAGCACAGCAAGATGCTGAACCTCTTCACCGACCTCTGGCTCATGGCGGCGGCCACAATTGCCGAAGGACGATCGCTCGTCGACTGGCTCCGCCGCGAGGGATTCGAGCGCCTGGGGGTATGCGGCATCAGCATGGGAGGGTCCATGGGCGCCCGGACGGCGGCCATGGACCCGGACCCGCTGGCCGTGACGGCCCTGATCACCCCCCATTCGGCCACCGCCGTCTTCACCGAGGGGCTCCTGAAGAACTACTGCGCCTGGGATGTCCTGAACCGCCAGTTGGACGGCTCCGGCGACGCCCTGACACGGATGCGGGAATTCCTCGACCACACGGACATCCGGCGGCTTCCGCCGCTCCCGAGGCCCGAAGCGGCCTTCCTGGTGGGAGCCCGCTCCGACGCCTACATCTCCAGGGAATCCGTCGAGATCGTCCACCGCCACTGGCCCGGCTCCACCCTGACCTGGGTTGCAAGCGGCCACGTGGGGGCTTTTCTCTTCCACCGGGGCCTCTGGGTCGAGGCCGTCCGGGAATCCTTTTCCAGGCTATGAACGTCCTCGTCCGACCGGCATCCTACGACTGGCGTCACCTCAAGACCGAATTCGACGGTCTTATGAACCGCCTGGGCGGCCGGGAAGCCATCCGGGAGGGAATGCGGGTCATCATCAAGCCGAATCTTCTGTCGGCGGCGAAACCCCACCATGCTGTCCTGACCCACCCGCTTATCGTCCGGGCTGCCGTGGAGTACGTCCTGGGACAGGGCGCCCGGCCCGAGGTCAGGGACAGCCAGGCCATCGGCTCATTCGAGCGTATCCTCCGGGAGAACGGACTCGACAAGGCCCTGGAGGGCCTTCCTGTCACCGTCCGCGAGTTCAGGGACTCTGTCCCCGTCGATGCGGGGCCGCCTTTCGGAAAGATCGAACTGTCCCGGGAGGTCCTGACCGCGGACATGGTCATCAACCTGCCGAAGCTGAAAACCCACAGCCAGATGGCGATGACCCTGGGCGTGAAAAACCTCTTCGGCTGTGTCGTGGGATACCGCAAGGCAGAGTGGCACCTGCGGGCGGGGGTGGACCGGGACCTCTTTGCGCGGCTCCTGGTGCAGATCGCCTGCACCGTCCGGCCGGCCTTCACGATCATGGACGGGATCCTCGCGATGGAGGGAGAAGGACCGGGCAGAAGCGGCACTCCCCGGGCGCTCGGCATCCTGATGGCCGCCACGGACCCCTTCGCCCTGGACGAAGCGGTCTGCCGCTTCGTCGGGTTCCCGCCGGAGAAACTCCCGACCTGCCGGGCGGCCCGGGAACTGGGGCTTCCGGGAGAAGAGGTCGCAATCGACGGGGAGCTGCCGGAGGTGCAGGGCTTCCGGATCCCCGGGACGGACCCCCTCTTCTTCGGGAGCGCGCCGGTGAACAGCCTGATGCGCCGGCACCTTCTGCAGCGTCCCGTCTGCGATCCCGAATCCTGCACGCTCTGCGGCATATGCCGGGACATGTGCCCGGCGAAGGCCATTACCGTGGAAGAAACGGGACTCCGCTTCGACTACGATGCCTGCATCCGCTGCTACTGCTGCATCGAGGTCTGCCCCTGCGGCGCCCTCCGGACAACAGAGCCCCTCCTGGGCCGCATTCTCCGCCCGGTGGTGAAGCGGTTCGTCTGAACATGCAAAAAAGGGGAAACGGTTTCAAATCTGCTCCCCTTCCTTTATTTTTCCCTTTTTTACAGATAATCAAGCGTGGATGGGGGCTCGCATGTGGAACAGGGCTTCCCTCGCGCTCAGAAGCGTTTTTTCGACCCTGCAGCGTCTCGCTCCGCTGCAAAGTCATAACTCGCACCGGGCGGTGCTCAGACAGATGACTTTGCGGGCGCTGCGCTGCGACGGCAAGATGCCCCGGAAAAGCCGCTATTCGCGCTCCGGGAAGCCTCCCCCACCCGATGTTCGCGGGGGCGCGACCGGGGGTTTCCAGAGGAGCAATCAGGACTTTTTTCCCATCCCTCCAGCCTGACAGGCCGTCGACGAGAGAACGCGGGAAAAAATGTCCGCGACGGCGGAAGCCCCCGTGGCAGCCCCCGCGCCAATACGCTCAATACAAGGGGTAAGCGGAGGCCTGTCAGGAAAGGAAATGTAAGAAGAAGAGGAGCGGACTTGAAATCCGGGTCCTCTTCCGGTCATTGGTGCCAGCACAATGCCGCATCCGGGCATTTTCCAGATCCGCTCTCAAACATTGAAACGGAACTGGATAATATCGCCGTCTTGTACGACGTATTCCTTCCCCTCCAGCCGCAGCTTTCCCGCCGCTTTCACGGCCGCCCAGGATTTCCCGGAGGTCTCAAACTCCTCGAAGTGAATCACCTCGGCCTTGATGAAGCCCCGCTCGAAGTCCTTGTGAATCGCCCCGGCCGCCCGAGGCGCCTTCGTCTCCGCGGGGATGACCCAGGCCTTCACCTCTTCCTTGCCGATGGTGAAGAAGGAGATGCGGCCCAGGAGCGAGAAGGCCGCCCGGACGACCCGTCCGAAGGCCGGCTCATCGAGGCCCAGGGGAGCCAGAAACTCCTTCTGCTCCTCCGCCGACAGGCCCGCCAGGTCCGCTTCGAACTCGCAGCAGATCCCGATGACCGGAGACGAAAGGGCCGCCTTCTCCTGAAAGGCCTCCGCCAGGGCCAGGTTGTCTTCCGCCGTGTTGATCACCACGAGTTCGGGACGGATCGTCCAGAAGGAAAAACTGCGGAGAGAAAAGGCCTCGTCCTCGGAAAATTCGACTTTCCGCAGTGGAAGCCCCGCTTCCAACTGCTCCTGGGCCCGGGGCAGGATGGCCAGGTGGGTCTGGTCCAGGGGCTTCATGGCCGTCCGGGACATCTTCCGGAGTTTCTCGAGGCGGTTTTCAACGACCATCAGGTCCGACAGGACCAGGTCATCCTCGAGGCGGCGATAGGATGCGATGACCTCGTCGACCTCGGGGATGGAGAAGCCATCCACCACATGAAGGAGGCCGTCGGCCCCGCTCAGGCTTTGCCGGAGCGTCTCCCAGGCCTTCTCGCCCGCTGCGTGGACATCGGTGACGGGAATCCGGGCCGGAACCGCCTTGAGTTCGGGAAAGACGGCGGCCAGGCGGTCGAAACGCGCGTCCGGGACTGTCGCCTGTCCCCGGACGACCGTCTCGCCGTGGAGTTCCCGGCTTTTCGTCCCGGTCATGATCTCGAAGAGGGTGCTTTTTCCGCTCTGAGGAAGCCCGACAATGCCGATTTCCATTGTGAAACCCCCATTTTCTTGACCTTATAGCAAGCGCTCCGGCCCCGTGGCAAGGAGAAACCCGGCAGCGGGCCGCCAATGTCAGGGAATGGTTCAAGAATCCGACCGGACTGGCCTGACCGTTCATCACCCCGGATGACCATCAGGAGAACGTTCTCCGGGTGGCAGGGAAAAAGCCGTCTTTTATCGCAGCAATTTATCAGGAGAAAAGCGACGAGGCGAGGAGAGTCACCGAGAGAACGATCAGTCCCGCCACGGCGCCCCAGGAGAGGATATTCATGATTGGACCGTTCACGTGCTCCCCCATGATGCCCCGGTCGTTGACGAGGAGCAGCATGGCGACCAGAATCACCGGGAGCAGAATGCCGTTGATCACCTGGGAATAGTACATGATGGAGATGAGGGGAATGCCGGGGAGGAGGATGATGCCCGCCCCCAGAAGGATCATCAGGGAATAGAGCCCGTAGAACTGTGGGGCGTCCATGAACTTGTGATCCAGCCCCGACTCCCAGCCGAATGCCTCGCAGACCGTGTAGGCCGTGGAGAGCGGCAGGATGGATGCAGCAAAGAGGGATGCATTGAGGAGACCGAAGGCGAACAGCCAGGAGCAGTATGTCCCGGCAAGGGGCGCCAGGGCCAGGGCGGCATCCTTGGCGGTCTCGATCTTCACCCCGCTCGTGTGAAGCGTGATGGCGCACAGCATGATGATGAAAAAGGCCACAATATTGACCATGACGGAGCCGACGACGACGTCCATCCGGGCGTAGGGATAGCTTTCCGCCTTGAGCCCCTTGTCCACCACCGAAGACTGGAGGTAGAACTGCATCCAGGGGGCGATGGTGGTCCCGACAAGGCCAACTGCCATGGTCAGGAACCCCGGATCGAACCGGACCGTGGGCTTGAAAAGGGAAGCCCCGACCAGCCCCCAGTCCGGCTTTCCCAAAAATCCCGAGACAATGTATGCGAGGTAGAACACGCAGGCGAACAGGAAGGCCTTCTCGACGGACTTGTAGCTTCCCTTCACCACGAGCCACCAGACGAAGGCCGCCCCCAGCGGAACGGACACATACTTGCTGATGCCGAAAATTTCCAGGCTCGCGGCGACACCGGCGAACTCGGAAACGGTGTTTCCCAGGTTGGTCAGGAGAAGGGTGATCATGAGGTAGAAGGTGACCTTCGCGCCGAAGCGCTCCCGGATCAGGTCCGACAGACCTTTGCCGGAGATCACCCCCATGCGTGCCCCCATCTCCTGAATGATGATGAGGACCACGGTGATGGGAATCAGGGTCCAGAGGAGGGAAAGACCATACTCCGACCCGGCCAGCGAGTATGTGGTGATCCCGCCGGCGTCGTTGTCCACGTTGGACGTGATGATCCCGGGACCGACGAAGGCGAGGAACACCGCAAAACGTCTCCAGACGCCTCCGCGGGACAGGTTCGCGAGAACGCTCCCGGCCGTTTTACCGAACAGGCTTTGGAACACGCGTGGTCTCCGTCCTCTTCCATCGATCTCACTTACCCAGTTTCGGGGCCACCAGTTCCAGGAGATTCCGGAACGGGATGACGCCCTTCATCCGTTCTTCGCGGTCCACAACCGGGACGGCCATGATGCCGTATTTGGCGAACTGCTCCGCGATCTCTTCAGGCTCCTCGTTCAGCCGGACCGTGACAAATCGGGTGTCCATCAGGTCGACAACCTTCGCCTCCGGCTCGGCTGCCAGGAGTTCTCGGAGGCTCAACATGCCCAGCAGGCGCTCCTGCGGATCCATCACGTACACGTAATAGATGAAATCCAGCTCCATCGCCTCCCGGCGCAGAATCTCCAGGACCTGGGCGGCAGTCGTTTCCGGCGGGACGCCGAGGTAGGCCGTCGTCATGAGCCCGCCGGCTTCTTCCTCGGGATGGGCCAGCAGCTCCTTCACGTCCTCGGCGATCTCCTGCTCCATCTCCTTGAGGATTCCCTCCGCCTTGTCCTTCGGCAGGTCTCCCAGGAGATCGGCGGCTTCGCTCAAGGACATCTCCTCGATGATGTCCGAGGCCTTGTCCGTCGTCACCGTTTCAATCAGGCTGACCTGGATCTTCGGGTCCGTCTCCTCCAGGGTTTCCGCCGCGGTCTCGACGTCCAGGGATTGAAAGACCGCCGCCCGCTGGTGGATGTCCAGGTCCTCGATGATGTCCGCCAGATCCGCCGGGTGCAGCTGGGCCAGGCGGTTCTGGGTAATGGAAAGCCGGAGCAGGTCCGGCGACGAGACGGGCTGGACGTATTTCCAGGAGATGAACTGGTTCGGCAGCTCGTAATCGAAAAGGGACTGGAGGAACAGGTCCATGGCCTTTTCCAGCCCCACCCGCCGCATGAGGCCCCGGAATCCCACGTCCACGTGGACCAGGTGCAGGCGCTCGTGGGAACGGAGGAACTGCAGGTCATTGACCCGCCGGACTTTTGCGCCGTTCGTGTCGACGATCTGCTTGTCCAGGAGGGCGTCGCGGAGAAACAGCTCGTTCTCGCCCAGGAAAAGCGCCTCCTTCGGAGAGCCTTCACAGCGGATGGAACCGTTGGCCTGGGTGACGTCCTGCCATGGAATGTAGTGGGGCGATTTCACCCCCTGAAGACGGATGCGGAGGGTGCCGACGGAGGGGTACAACTCCGCCAAGTTCGCCGACAGGTCGGTGATCGACCCGATCACCCGGCCCTGACCGTCCTGAACCGGTTTGCCAAGAATCTGGCTCAGATAGACAAAGAATTCCGGTTCCTGAACGGCTTGAACGACCATGCCGGGGATCCTCCTGCGGGGATTGCCTTCCCCGGTTCCAAACGCGGCAGCATCCCACCTTTGCAGGATTACGCAGGCGGTTCTTTTGCCTTCCTGCCTGTCGCCCCGGGAAAAAAATTTGCTATACTACATTTAAGAATAATGGCAATCAATTTATCCGTTCAGATCAATGGACCCCACGCCTCCTGCAGGCGAACCGGTCCCCGGAGTCCCCTTTGGCCAAACCAGATTTCTGGAACAACAGGAAACGATATTACGACCTGAAAAGCTACTGGCTGAACCGGTTCGGCTGCCGGGTCTACAAGCTGTCCGTCGATGCCGGTTTCACCTGCCCGAACCGCGACGGATCCGTCGCCGCGGGCGGCTGCATCTATTGTGACGGCCGCGGCTCCAGGCTCCGCATGGAGGGCCCCCTGCCGTCCGTCACGGACCAGCTTCTCCGGGGCATGAACTACTACCGGGAACACCGCAAGGCCGCCCGCTACATTGCCTATTTTCAGACCTTCACGAACACCTATGCCCCGCCGGAACGGCTGCGTCTCCTCTACGGGGAGGCCCTGGCCCTGCCGGACGTGGCCGGCCTGTCCGTCGGCACCCGGCCCGACTGCCTTCCCGACGAGACGCTGGATCTTCTGGAGGAACTGGCACAGAACCGCCACGTGTGGCTTGAACTGGGCCTTCAGTCGATTCACGACCGGACCCTGGTCCGCATCAATCGCGGCCATTCGGCGGAACGATTCCTGGAGGCAGTGGAGAGGGCCTCCGGACGAAGCCTTCACCTCTGCGTTCACATCATCGCAGGACTTCCCGGCGAGACCCGGGAGGACGTTCTCGAAACGGCCCGGACGCTTGCAGCCCTGCCCGTCGACGGGATCAAGATCCACTGCCTGCTGGTGCTCTCGGGGACGCCTCTCGGAACGCTTTACGAACGAGAGCCCTTCCCGCTGTGGAGCCGGGAAGAGTACGTGGCAACCGTCTGCGATGTCCTGGAAATCCTGCCGCCGAAGATGGTCATCCAGAGGTTGACCGCCGACGGGTACCGGGATATATTCCTCGCCCCCGAATGGGCCGTCAACAAGATGGCCGTACTGGGCGCCATCGACCGCGAACTGGAACGGCGGGACGCCCATCAGGGAATCCGCTTCGAGGAAAGAAAGACATGATCGGCATCGTGGACTATCGGGCCGGCAACCTCACCAGCGTGGCCCGGGCTCTGCATTTCCTGGGCATCCCCTGCGAGGTCACCAGCGACCCGGCCAGGCTGGACCGGGCGGAGCGCATCATTTTCCCGGGCGTGGGCGCCGCCGGGGAGGCCATGGCCAACCTGGGCGCATCTGGACTGGACGAATGGATCCGCCGCTGGGTCCAGGAAGGCCGGCCGGTCCTGGGAATCTGCCTGGGCACCCAGGTGATCTTCGAGAAAAGTGAAGAGGACGGCGGAACCCCCTGCCTGGGGATCCTCCCCGGCATCGTCCGCCGCTTCCCCGCCGGCCTGAAAGAAGACGGAGAGATTCTCAAGATCCCCCACATGGGATGGAACTCCGTGGCCTTCCGCAAGAACCACCCGGTGTTCGCAGGCATTCCGCCGGAGGCCGAGTTCTATTTCGTCCACTCCTTCTATCCGGATCCGGCGGATCGGGAACTCGTCGTCGGAGAGACCCGCTACGGGTTCCCCTTTGGCGCCGCCGTGGCGTGCCGGAATCTCGTGGCCGTCCAGTTCCACCCGGAGAAGAGCGGCCGCCCGGGGCTTGAGATCCTGGCCAACTTCTGCCGCTGGAGGGGCAACGATGCTGAGTAAGCGGATCATCCCCTGCCTCGACGTCCGGGACGGGAAGCTGACGAAGGGAATCAAATTCCAGGGAAACGTGGACATCGGGGATCCCGTCGAGGCTGCCAGGGAGTACTACGAACAGGGCGCCGACGAGATCGTCTTCTACGACATCACCGCCTCTTCCGACGGCCGGAACATCATGATCGACGTGGTCCGCCGGGTGGCCGAGACGATTTTTATCCCCTTCTCCGTGGGTGGAGGCATCCGAACCCTGGAGGACATGCGGGAGGTGATCCTGGCGGGGGCCGAGAAGGTGAGCGTCAATTCCGCCGCGGTGGAGAACCCGTCCATCATCACGGAGGGAGCCCGCGCCTTCGGCAGCCAGTGCATCGTCCTGGGCATGGACGTGAAGCGCGTGGAGCCTTCGGTCACGACCCCCTCTGGCTACGAGATCGTCATCCACGGGGGCCGCCGGTACACCGGCATCGACGCCCTGTGGTGGGCCCGGGAGGCGGAACGCCTCGGCGCGGGAGAGATCTGCCTGAACTCCATCGACGCCGACGGAACCCAGGACGGCTACGAGCTGACCCTGACGGAACTGATCTCGACCCACGTCGGCATCCCCGTCATCGCCTCCGGCGGTGCGGGCACGCCGCAGCACCTCGCGGACGTCCTCACGGCGGGAAAGGCCGACGCGGCCCTCATCGCCTCGATGGTTCACTACCGGACGTACACCATCGACGGGATCAAGGCCTTTCTCAGCGGGCGCGGCGTGAAAACCCGGCGCTACTGGTGAAAAACCGGTCCGGAAAATTCTTGACAATGCGTTATCCCGCTGTTAAGAGGGGCCTTCGTTTCGATTAAAAAAAGGGTTCAATATGTTCAAGTTGAGGAGAAGCGTAATCGGCATCATCGGCATAATTATCATCCCCATCCATATGGGGGCCGGGTAATGGTGCACTTGTAAGATACCTTGAAACAAAAAAAACCGTTACTCGGCTCCCGGGTAACGGTTTTTTTGTTTTTTGAATCCGCCGGACAACGCAATTGTCGATCAACAGGAGGAACACCGTGAAACTGACAGGATCCCAGGTATTGCTGAGAACGATGCGCCGGGAAGACGTGGACGTCATCTTCGGATATCCCGGGGGAGTCGTGCTCCCAATCTATGACGAACTGTACAAGGAAAAATTCCGCCACCTCCTCGTCCGTCACGAACAGGGCGCCATCCACGCCGCCGACGGGTACGCCCGGGTTTCCGGCAAGGTCGGGGTCTGCCTCGTCACGTCCGGACCCGGCGCCACGAACACGGTTACGGGCATCGCGAACGCATACATGGACTCCATCCCCGTGGTCATCTTCACGGGCCAGGTGCCGACGGGCCTGATCGGCAGCGACGCCTTCCAGGAAGTCGACATCACCGGGATTACCCGTCCCTGCACGAAGCACAATTTCCTGGTCCGCCGGATCGAGGACCTCGCTTCAACCATCCACGAGGCGTTTCACATCGCCCGCTCCGGACGCCCCGGCCCCGTGCTGGTGGACCTGCCCCGGGATGTGTCCCAGGCGACCATCGAAGAGGAGGACATCCGCGACGACTTCAATACCTTGAATGGGCTGGAGAAACCGCAGCAGGAGGACATCGCGAAGGCCGTGGAGATGATCCGGGCCGCCCGGAAACCGGTGATTGTCTCCGGAGGAGGAGTGCTCCTGGGGAAGGCCTCGGAGGAGCTCCGGGAGTTCGTCCGGCGGACCGGCTTTCCCATCACCTCCACCCTGATGGGCCTTGGCGCCTACCCGGGCTCGGATCCCCTCTGGCTGGGGATGCCCGGAATGCACGGGACGTACTACGCCAACATGGCCATCACCGGCTGCGACCTGCTGGTTGCCGTGGGAATGCGCTTCGACGACCGGGTGACCTCCAAGGTGGACACCTTCGCCCCCAACGCGAAGATCATCCATATCGACATCGACCCCGTCTCCATCGACCGGATCGTCCGCTCCCACCTTTCCATCGTCAGCGACGCCAAGACGGCGCTGGGCATGTTGAATGCAGCCCTGGCCGGAGGAGATCCTGTCCCGGCAGAACAGACCCGGGAATGGATGGACCAGATCGACGCCTGGAAGAAGCGGGTCCCCCTCCGTTTCAGTGAGAGCACGGACCGGATCAAGCCGCAGCAGGTCATCCGGAAGCTGTACGAGCTGACAAAAGGGGAGGCATTGATCGCGACCGAGGTCGGCCAGAACCAGATGTGGGCGGCCCAGTATTACACCTACGACCACCCCCACACCTTCATTTCTTCCGGCGGCCTCGGGACCATGGGATTCGGCTTCCCCGCCGCGGTGGGAGCCCAGGTGGCGCGGCCGGAGAAGACGGTGATCGACATCGCCGGAGACGGCAGCATCCAGATGAACATCCAGGAACTGGCCACGGCCGTGCAGTACAACATCCCCGTGAAGATCGTGATCCTGAACAACCAGTACCTGGGGATGGTCCGCCAGTGGCAGCAGATGTTCTACGGGCGGCGCTACTCCCACACGGACATGAGCTACGCCCCCGACTTCGTGAAGATAGCCGAGGCATACGGGGCCACGGGGCTCCGGGCCAGCCGCCCGGAGGAACTGGAAGCGGTTCTGAAGAAAGGGCTGGAAACCCCGGGGGTCGTGGTCATGGACATCCGGGTGGAGAAAGAAGAATGCGTCTACCCGATGGTCCGCCCCGGGGCCTCCATCGCGGACATGGATCTGGGCTTGGAACTTCCGGCCGCTGAGACTGCCCCAACCAACGGGGGGGAGGATCCCCAGACGCGCAGCTTCAATTGAAAAGAAACGGGACACAGCGGCCGGGGATGAGAATGAAGGATAAGCGGTCCTTTTCCCCGGGGTTGTCCCGAATCCATTTCGAGAAAGGTTCATGAACCGATGAAAGCAAAAGAAAACACGATCGCTCTCCTCGTACGCAATCGACCCGATGTCCTGGCGCGCATTGCCGGCACCTTCAGCGGGGGGGGATTCAACATCGAGAGCATCACGGCGAACATCACCAAGACGCCGGAGACGACAAAGATCATCATCACCACAAAGGGATCGGCGACCACGATGGAAAAGCTGAAGAAGCAGCTGAACCGGCTCGTGGACGTTCTTTCCGTCGACGACCTCACGGGAAGGATGGCCTCCCGGCGCGAGCTCGTCCTGTTCCGCATGAAATGGAACGACGAGAGCCGTTCCGCCGTCATGGCCGCCGTCGATCTGTACAACTGGAAGGTGGTCTGCATGGACGACCGGTACTGTGTCATCGAGGTCTCGGGACGAAAGGACAGCATCGACCGGGCGATCCAGCTTCTCGATCCCCTCGGACTCGAAGACTTTTCCCGATCGGGAATGGTGGCGCTGGAGAAATTTAAACCCGAGTGAGTCCGGAACCGTCCGAGCGGGCGGAGACGGCCCATTCGAATATTCGAGAGAAATCAGGAGGAGTTTCATGGCAAAGATTGACTTCGGCGGCGTCTGGGAAGAAGTGGTCACGGCGGAGGAATTTCCGCTGGAGAAGGCCCGGGAGGTTCTGAAGAACGAAACCGTCGCCGTCGTAGGCTACGGAGTCCAGGGGCCGGGACAGGCCCTGAACATGAAGGACAACGGCATCCGGGTTATCGTGGGCCAGCGGGAAGGCGGCGCTTCCTGGGAGAAGGCCCTCGCCGACGGGTTCGTTCCCGGCGAGACCCTGTTCTCCCCGGAGGAGGCGGCCCGGCGGGGAACGGTCATCCAGTACCTCCTGTCCGATGCGGGGCAGAAGACCATGTGGCCCGCCATCAAGGCATGTCTCAACGAGGGCGACGCCCTGTACTTTTCCCACGGCTTCTCCATCGTCTACAAGGAACGGACGGGCGTCATCCCTCCGCCCAATGTGGACGTAATCCTGGTGGCCCCCAAAGGATCGGGCCGGACCGTCCGGACCAACTTCCTGGCCGGGAGCGGCATCAATTCCAGCTACGCCATCTTCCAGGATTACACGGGTCGGGCACTGGAGCGCACGATTGCCCTCGGGGTCGCCATCGGCTCCGGATACCTCTTCCCGACTACCTTCGCCAACGAGGTTTACAGCGATCTCACGGGCGAGCGGGGTGTCCTCATGGGCGCCCTGGCGGGGATCATGGAGGCCCAGTACAATCTCCTCCGGAAGCACGGCCATAGCCCCAGCGAGGCCTTCAACGAGACCGTGGAAGAGCTCACCCAGAGCCTCATCCGCCTGGTAGCGGACAACGGCATGGACTGGATGTACGGGAACTGCAGCACCACCGCCCAGCGGGGCGCCCTGGACTGGAAGGGCCGCTTCCGCGACGCTGTCGTCCCCGTCTTCGATGAGCTCTACGCACGGGTGCTCAGCGGCGAGGAGACGCAGATCGTCCTGGACGCCAACAGCGCCCCTGACTATCGCCAGCGACTGGACAAAGAACTCGCTGAGATGCGGGAGTCGGAGATGTGGCGGGCCGGTGCGGCGGTGCGCTCCCTGCGCCCGGAAAATCGCAAAAAGTAACCATCCTGGTTGATTTACCATTCCTGTCTCTCCCCGGCCCCGAACGGCCGGGGAGAGCCCGCCTCACGAAGCTTCAAACCATCGATCAAGGGGGAAAGACACGATGCGGAGCGATCAGATGAAAAAGGGGCTGGAACGGGCCCCTCACCGGTCCCTGTTCAAGGCCATGGGATACACCGACGAGGAAATCGCCCGCCCGCTCATCGGCGTGGTGAATTCCTTCAATGAGATCATCCCGGGCCATGTCCATCTCCGGACGATCGCCGAGGACGTCAAGGCGGGTATCCGCATGGCCGGAGGCACTCCCGTCGAGTTCCCCGCCATCGGCGTCTGCGACGGCATCGCCATGGGACACACCGGCATGAAATACTCCCTGGCCAGCCGGGAACTGATCGCCGACTCCGTCGAGGTCATGGCCATGGCCCATCCATTCGACGGCTTGGTCCTCATCCCCAACTGTGACAAGATTATCCCCGGCATGCTCATGGCGGCCATGCGGTTGAACATTCCCGCCATTTTCGTCAGCGGCGGCCCCATGCTGGCCGGCCGGCTGGGAGAAAAGTCCGTGGATCTGATCAGCGTCTTCGAGGGTGTCGGGGCCGTCAAGGCCGGCCGGATGACGCGGAAGACCCTCCAGGCCCTGGAAGACTGCGCCTGTCCGGGGTGCGGCTCCTGCTCGGGGATGTACACGGCCAACTCGATGAACTGCGTAACCGAGGCCCTCGGCCTTGGGCTCCCGGGAAACGGGACCATCCCGGCCGTGGAGGCGGCCCGGCGGCGACTGGCAAAAGAAACGGGCATGAAGATCATGGAACTGGTCCGGAAGGAGATCCGGCCCCGCGACGTTGCTACCCTGAAGGCCTTCCGGAACGCCATCGCCGCGGACATGGCCCTGGGATGCTCGACCAACACAGTCCTCCACATCCCCGCCGTCGCTCACGAGGCGGGGATGCGGCTCGACCTGGATCTGTTCAACGAAATCAGCGCCCGGACCCCGAACCTCTGCAAGTTGAGCCCCGCCGGCACCCATCATATCGAGGATTTGCACCTCGCCGGAGGCATCCAAGCGGTCCTCCTGGCCGTCAGCGGCCTCGGGGTCGTAGAACTGGACGTCCTGACGGTGACAGGCAAATCCGTCGGTGACAACCTGAAGTCGGCCCGGATTCTCAATAGAGACGTGATCCGCCCCTTGGAGAGCCCCTACTACCCGGAAGGCGGGCTCGCCGTCCTGAGGGGCAACCTGGCCCCCGACGGGGCGGTGGTGAAGCAGTCTGCCGTGGCGGAGGACATGCTCGCCAACGAGGGAACTGCGCGGGTTTTCGATAGCGAGGATGAGGCCATCACGGCCATCCTGGGAGGAAAGATCAAGGCCGGGGACATCGTCGTGATCCGTTACGAAGGTCCCCGGGGCGGCCCGGGAATGCGTGAAATGCTGGGGCCCACTTCCGCCATCGCCGGGATGGGGCTGGACAAGACCGTGGCCCTCCTCACGGATGGCCGTTTCAGCGGCGGAACCCGGGGCGCGGCCATCGGGCACATCTCGCCGGAAGCAGCCGAAGGCGGCCCCATCGCCCTTGTCCGGGAAGGGGACCGGATCGCCATCGACATTCCGAAGAAAACGATCACCCTGAAGGTCGGGAAACAGGAGCTGGAAAAACGCCGGAAAACCCTGAAGCCTTTTCGGCCCCGTGTGACGGGGGGATACCTGGCCCGGTATGCCCGTCTTGTTACGTCCGCCAGTACCGGGGCGGTCTTCGGGGACTGATCACACTTCCGCCCCCCTCTCGCCCCGCGGTTCCCGATTGACGGAGCCGGGAAAATCCTTTATTCATTTCTTCCGGGAGAGCGGATTCGCTCTCCCGAGCGACATGCGCCGGGGCCCCCCGGATACAACGGCACTTCATCGGGTCGCGTCGAAAGTGGCAGGCCGTTATGGTGGACCCAGTAAAAGCGCGCAGGATCCTGTTCATCGCCCTGGCCGGCGTGGTCGTCGCGCTGTCTTTCTACCTCCTGAAGCCATTCGCCTTCGCCCTCTTCTGGGCCGTCGTCATCTCCGGCCTTTTTCAACCCCTTTATCGCAGGCTCCAGAGAAAGCGTAACCGGCCTTCCCTGAACGCTGCCATCACCCTGCTCCTGGTACTTTTTCTCCTCATTCTCCCGGCGGGGATCCTGGCAACGCTCCTGGTGAACGAATCCATCGAGCTCTACAATTCCATCGACGCGGACATCGCCAACCTGGAGTACAAGGCCCGCGACCTGGCGGACCGTCTTGCGGCTCATCCCACGACGGCCCGGCTCCACTTAAACAGTGATACCCTCGTCGAACGCTTTACCGATGTGGTCAAAAACCTGGCGAACATCATTTTCAAGAGCCTGACAGACCTCACGCAGAACACCCTGCTGTTCCTTGTAAAATTCGCCGTGATGCTCTACGCCCTGTTCTTTTTTATCCGCGACGGGGACCGGATGCTCCAGAGGGCCAAACAGCTCTTCGCCCTTGGAAAAGACCGTGAGTCGGTGCTGTACGAGCGGTTCGTCATCACCGCCCGGGCGACACTGAAAGTCACCTTCATCATCGGCGGCCTGCAGGGGTGCCTGGGCGGGATCCTGTTCTACCTGGTAGGGATCAAGGGCGCCCTCACCTGGGGGGTCGTCATGGTCCTGACATCCATCATCCCGGGGGTTGGATGCTCCATCGTCTGGGCCCCCGCCGGGTTGCTTCTCCTGGCGACCGGACACATGTGGGAGGGAATTACCGTGATTCTGGCGGGTGCGCTGGTCATCAGCATGGTGGACAATCTTTTACGGCCCATCCTTCTGGGGCGGGATGTCCAGATGCACCCGCTCGTGATCTTCCTGTCCACCCTGGGCGGGATTGCCCTGTTCGGCATTTCGGGCTTTGTCATCGGCCCGATCCTGGCATCGCTCCTCATGTCCATCCTGGACATGTACGAAGTCTCCCTCTATCCGCCTGAGAATCCTTGAGCCCCGGTCGATCGTCGACCGTGAATTCAGGAATTTTCTCCATCCGGAAGATTCCTCGTCAGGACCCTGGCATAGATCACTTTTCCGTCGCCGGGCCGGTAGAAATCGGGGAGGAAGGCCTCGCGGCGGTATCCACAAGCCTCATAGAAACGGCGGGCCGCCTCGTAACCGGGACTGGACGACGTGTCCGCGTAGATCCGTGTCGCCCCCTTCTCCCGGGCGGCACGTTCCGTCTCCATCAACAACAGGCCGCCGACCCCCTTCCGCTGCCGTTCCGGGGCCACGACGATCCAGTAGAGGTCGAAGCTGGAGAGGGTCCCGGGGACCCGGCCGAAGCAGGTGTATCCGGCCAGCCGCCCTTCCGCCTCGGCCAGCAGAAACTCATAGCCGCTGTCCCCGCCGTGGGCCAGGCGCTCGTCCACCAGCTCCACGGCAATGTCCGCCTCCTCCTCGGAGAAGGCCCCGGTGGATAAAACGATCTCCAGGATCCGGACCCGGTCGGACGGCTCCACAAATCGCTTCCATGCCAGCATATGCGCCTCCATTCCCGCCTCCTGCTCCGGGGCATATCAAAATCCCGTCGTCAAGGCGAGACGAACTGTGTTACAAAGTCGATGTATCTTGAAGAAAGTTGAGATCAACCAGATGGGAATCATTCAAGAAAACAAACTGATCCTGGCATCCGCATCACCGCGGCGGATTGAACTGCTGGAGAGGGTAGGCCTGACATTCCAGGTGGTCCCCAGCGGCGTGGAGGAAGCGGCACACCCCGAGGAATCCCCAGAGGAGCATGTGCTCAGGCTCTCGGCGGCCAAGGCGGAAGCCCTCACCCGGCGGCATCCGGATGCCTGGGTGCTCGGCGCCGACACAATCGTCGTCATTGACGGGCGGGTCCTGGGCAAGCCCGTCGGCCGGGAGGAGGCAAAGGCGATGCTCCGGATGCTGAGCGGCCGGGAGCACACGGTTTACACGGGATTTTCCGTTCTGTCCGGGGGAGGAAGCCGCGCGGTCTCCCGGGCGATCTCCTCGACCGTTCTGTTCAAGAACCTGTCAGACGAGGAAATGAACTGGTACGTCCGCTCGGACGAACCATACGACAAGGCCGGCGGGTACGCAGTCCAGGGAATGGGCGCCTTCTTCATCCAGGAAATCCGGGGCTCCTACACAAACGTAATGGGTCTTCCCCTCTGCGAAGTCATGGAGGTCCTCCGCGATGCGGGGGCCATCCGGTTTTCGGCCAATGGAAACGATCCGATCGGTTAGCGAAAATATCGCCTTCGTCCGGGAGGAAATCGCCCGGGCAGCCCGGAAAGCAGGACGTTCCCCTGCGGAGATCCGCCTCCTGGCAGTCACCAAGACCGTCGACGACGACCGGATCCGGGAGGCCATCGCGGCGGGCGTGGACCTCATCGGTGAGAATTACGTCCAGGAGGCCCGGCGCAAGATCGATCTCCTGGGCAGGCCGCTCCCATGGCACTTCATCGGCCACCTGCAGACGAACAAGGCGAAGTACGCCGTGCGGCTCTTCGACCTGATCCACTCGGTGGACCGGATCGATCTGGCCCGGGAGCTGGACCGCCGGGCCGCCGCTCAAGAAATGACCCTGAAGATCCTGGTGGAGGTCAACGTGAGCGGAGAGGCCAGCAAGAGCGGCGTACCCGCTTCCCAGGCCATCACCCTCGTGCGCAGCCTGGCGGAATTCCCCTGCCTTTCCATCCGGGGACTGATGACAATGCCGCCCTGGTTCGACGACCCCGAGGAAGCCCGGCCCCACTTCGCGGCCCTCCGGCAACTTGCGGAGGCAATCCGCCGGGAACATATCGAAGGAGTTCACATGGACGAGCTCTCCATGGGCATGACAAACGATTACCGGGTGGCCGTGGAGGAAGGATCCACGATTGTCCGGGTCGGCCGGGCCATTTTCGGCGAGCGGCCGGTGTAAGGCAGGAGGAAGACCCGTGCTGGAAGATCAGTATCGGCAAGCAAAGGAAATGGCGGAGCGGTTCGCCGTCGAGGCCGGCGTGCCCCTCTTCTATCGCGAGGGAGAAGAGGCCGTCGGGATATCCAGGCAGCTCTTTCTCTCCGACTCCATGGTCAGTGAGGCCGTTGACATCATCACCAGCCAGGAGGACCCCATCGGACACGGGCTTCTTCACGTGAAAAAAGTAGCCGTGGATGCCGGGGCCATCGTTCTCCTGGAGGACCGCCAGGCATGGGGCGATGAGGGGCTCCGGAGGATCACCGTCCTGGCCCATCTCGCCGGCATCCTGCACGACATCCGGCGGACGGAGCGGCAGCATGCGCAGCGGGGAGCGGAAGAGGCGGAGCGGCTCCTCGGCGCCTTTGCCCTTGATGAAGGGGAACGTCAGGCCATCACGCTGGCCATTCGGAATCACGAGGCCTTCCAGCCTCACGAGGAGCCGGATGACCCGGCGGCCCGGCTGATTTCGAACGCCCTGTACGACGCCGACAAGTTCCGCTGGGGACCGGACAATTTCACGGAAACCCTCTGGGCCATGCTCCTTCCGCGCCGGATCCCCCTCCAGGTCATTCTCCCCCGGTTTCTCCAGGGACTCGACAGTCTCCGGAAAATCCGGGAGACGTTTCGGACGGAGACGGGACGCCGCTACGGGCCGGACTTCATCGACCGGGGACTTCTCATCGGCCGAAACCTCTACGACGCCCTGGTGGAACAGAACGATCCGGAGAAGCTATGAAAACGATCACCGTCCGGACCGGCGTCCGCATCCAGATGATCGACATCACCGACGCCCTGCAGTCTGCCGTTCGCGAGCAAGGTCTGGAGAACGGCCTCTGCATCGTCTTCGTGCCCCACACGACCGCCGCGGTGACCATCAATGAAAACGCGGATCCGGACGTCGTCCGGGATATCCTCGCCGCCACGGAAAAACTTGTCCCCGCCGATGGCTCCTACCGCCACCAGGAGGGCAACTCCGACGCCCACGTGAAGGCTTCTCTCTTCGGGGCCTCGGAGACGGTGATCATCGAAGGGGGCCGCCTCGTGCTCGGTACGTGGCAGTCGGTCTTCTTCTGCGAGTTCGACGGTCCGAGGACGCGAAAAGTCCTGGTGAAACTGGTGGCGGACCCCTGACAGAAAACCCCAAAACCAACACGCATCAGGAATAATAAGGCGGGACGGATTTGAAATCCGCTCCTCCTTCTATTCTTTTATTCTTTTTTAAGCAACCCGGCGTTCCTGGCTGAGAAGCCGACTCGCAAGAGGGGGCTTCCCTCGCGCTCAGAAGAGTTTTTTCGACCCTGCATCGTCTCGCTCCGCTGCAAAGTCATAACTCGCGCCTGGCGGCGCTCAGACAGATGACTTTGCGGGCGCTTCGCTGCGACGGCAGGGTGCCCCGAAAAAGCCTCTATTCGCACTCCGGGAAGCCCCACTCCCCGCCATCCGCGGGGGCGCGGCCGGGGGTTCCCAGAGGAGCAATCAGGAGAATTTTCCACCCGGATGGCTGCTCGGTCGGACAATGCACTCCGCGGAAAATTCTCCGCGACGGCGGGAATCCCCGTGACAGCCCCCGCGCCACGATGCAAAAAGAAAGAAAAGGAGGAGCGGATTTCAAACCCGCTCCCCCTTCTTTTGTCGGCGTTTTCCCTTCCGGATATGAAAGGCTCTTTCATGTTGCAGCCGAATCTCCGTATTTACGCTGTCAGGCGGACTGAATGGGAATCTTCTTTCCTTTTTCCTTCGCCTGCTCCAGCTTTGGCAGGGTTACCGTCAGGACGCCGTTCTTGAAACGGGCCTGCGCCTTGTTCAAATCGATCTCCCGGGGCAGGGGAATGACCCGGTGAAACGACCCGTAGCTCCGTTCGATGGTATGGTAGCCCTCACCCTTGTCTTCCTTCTCGAATTTCTTCTCCCCCTTGAGAACGAGCGAAGACTCCTCCAGAAGGAGCTCCACATCCTTCTCATCCATTCCGGGAAGTTCCGCATAAATGACGATTTCCTTCTCCCCTTCCTTCACATCCAGAGATGGATGAAACGCCCAGGCGGGCCCACCGGCAGCCGGAAACGGGGAGAGATTCGTCCCCTGGAAAAAATCGTCGAAGATCCGGTTCATTTCCTGCTGGAGGGCGGAAAAGGGTGGAACACTCTCCTGTCCCGCCGGAACCGTGGGCGCACCCCAGAGCGATGGCAAAAATCTGCGGATTGCCATATCTGCCACCTCCTTTCTCATGCGGCCTTGATGGCGATCTTCCTGGCCTTGGATTTCTCCGCCTTCTGGAGAACGACGCGGAGAACCCCGTTTTTCACCGTCGCCTCGATTTTGTTCTGATCGATTTCCTCGGGAAGGGTGAATGCCCGCTGATAGTCTCCCGTATCGTACTCGGCATACACGAGATTGTGCTCCGGGAACCCGACAGGCTCCACCGTTCCGTTGATGGTCAGCACGTTCTTTTCCAGCATTATATCCACGGAGCCCTCGTCCACACCCGGCATATCGGCCAGAAGCACAATGGACTCCTTCGTTTCATAGATGTCAACCCGAGGAACATATACCTTGCGGTTTCGCGTTCGTTCCATTTCCGCCGGGTTTGAAGCCGTCTGTTTCTGCAGATTCGGTTCCTTCATCTTGGTCGTCCCCCCTTTCTACTCTGCCTTGATGCTGATTTTCCTGGGTTTGTCCGCCTCTGCCCGCGGCAGTGTGATGTGAAGGATACCGTTTCCATAACGGGCAGCTATGTTTGCCGCATCGACCCGAAACGGCAGCTGCAGGGTTCGACTGAATCGCCCGCTGCTCCTTTCCTGGCGATGATAATTCTCGCCTTCCTTCAGGGCCTCCGGATTTCGACCGCCGCTCAAGGTCATGCTTTCTCCCACGACGGAGATGTCCATGCCGTCGGGATCCGCTCCCGGCAACTCCGCGGAGACAATGATCTCTTTTTCACCGCTCCATACGTTGATGGCCGGAAAATCCTGGCTGAAAGGCTGACTGACGCCCGAAAATAATCGGTTCATTTCCCGCTGGAGGCGCTGTACCTCCGGCATGAGATCCACGATTCTTCCAAATCTCCAGACCGGTCCGAACATGTCCAAAACCTCCTTTTCCGGTTTGATCGCCTCCCTTTCATGGATGCCAAGGAATTCGGAACAAATTCTCCCGGCTGCCAGAAAGGCGACAACCTGTTAATATTGTTCAATTCGTACCTTTTGGCGATAATATAAACACCGAGCCGGCATTGTCAAGGGAGGCTGTGCCGGGGTTCCCGGATGAGGGAATTCATGCTTCCGTTCCTCCCCGGCGGAACGATCCCCGGTTCCCCCGGTACAACAGGGCATGATCAGCCTGTTGGAATGGATGGAAAAGGTTACCGTATCTCTAGATCAGCCCGGAGGGGAGGCCAGGCGGAGGGCAGCGATCATGGATTCGTGAATCCGTCCGTTTGAGGCCAGGATATGGGGTGCATCGAGCGCAAAGGGAGCGCCCGACAGGTTCGTGACCTTCCCTCCAGCCTCAACCAGCAGGAGCCAACCGGCCGCCGTGTCCCAGGGCATCAGACGGAGTTCCCAGAAGCCGTCAAAACGGCCGGCCGCCACGTAGGCCATATCCAGCGCCGCCGATCCGGCCCGCCGGATCGCCTGGGCATTCCTGGCCATGACATTGAAATAATCCATATTGTTGTCGGGATTTTCCCGGATGTCGTACGGAAACCCCGTGGCCAGGAGGCTGTGGGAGAGATCCCGGGTCCCGGAAACGCGAATCGAACGTCCGTTCAGAAAGGCCCCCTCACTGCGGCAGGCATAGAACATCTCCCCCAGCATCGGGTTGTAAACCACGCCGTTCCGGATGACTCCGTTCTCTTCCAGGGCGATGGAAACGCAGAATACGGGGTAACCATGGGCATAGTTCGTCGTCCCGTCGAGCGGATCGATAATCCACCGGTAAGGCGATCCCTGGGGAGACCGGTCCTTCTCTTCCGCCAGGATGTCATGTCCCGGATACCGGCCGAGGATTGCCGATACGATCATCTCTTCCGATTGCCGGTCCGCTTCCGTGACAATATTGATGATCCCCTTGTAATCAATTGTGTGCTCTTCATCGAGCCTTCCCTTCAGCCAGTCGCCGGCCTGCCGGGCGATCTCCATCATGAAGGAGCCGAAAGAATCCATCGTTCTGCGCCTCTCCGTTCCTAAATTATTCGTCCCGGTTCAACTCCCGCTGCATCAGCATAAGCGACAGGCCGGAGGAAACCGGTTCTTCCGCCGAAACTCTACTATTTCCGATTGCATGGATATTGCCGAGAATGATAAGGTCCGACATCATTTCATTCTCGGGAGCAAAACGGCGCATCCATGGAAAAAGACGAAATCACTCAGAAAGCCCTACCGGAACATGCATTTCCTGTCCAGGAGCTGAAAGCCCTAAGGGAATCGCAAGGGATTGAGCTGAAGGACATCTTCGAGGCCACACGGATCACCGTGGTCAACCTGGAGGCAATCGAAAGCGGCCGTTTCGGGAGACTGCCGGCCCCGGTCATCGCCCGTTCCTTTATCAGGACGTATGCCCGGACGATCGGTGCCGACGAAGGAAAAATCCTGGAGCGATACAACCGTTTCCTGGCGGAATCCCAGAGCCCCCCCCCGGAAGAGGCACCCATACCACCGAAAAGAAGGTCCTTCAAGAAATGGATCGTTACGGCATCCTGCCTTCTGCTGGCCCTGCTCATCGCGGCAGCCGTTCTGATGCTCCGGGAACCCGCCAAGGCGCCGTCTGCGCCGTCGGTCCCTGCCGCCACGGCCCCACCCGCCGCGCCTGTGGAACCCGCTGCTCCCGCACCGGCCCCGCTTCAAGCCCCGGCCGGTACCCCGGTTTCCCCGACGGCAGTCCCTGAGCCTTCTGCATCCGTCCCTTCTCCGGTACCGGTTCAGCAGGCACCGAAATCTCAGCAGCCGCCCCCGCCCGCGGCAGCAACTGCAGCGACGGACGGTTACGCCCTTGTCATTGAGGCTCGGGATTATACATGGATTCGCCTCAGCGAGGATCAGAGCCAGCCATACCAGGTCCTGCTGAAACCAGGGGAAAGGCTGGAGCGACGCGCATCCCGGTCTTTCGACATCGATGTGGGAAACGCCGGAGGAACCCTGCTGACCTTCCAGGGAAAAGCCCTGGGCTCCCTGGGAGCCCCGGGACAGGTCGTACACCTTCGACTTCCCTGAAGGCCCTCCGGAAAGATGGGTTTGACAAGCTACATGCGATGAACTATGGAGATAAAAAACCCTTCAGGGAGTAAAGAATCATGTTTGGTATCGGTATTCCGGAGTTGCTGATCATCCTGGTGATCGTCCTGATTATTTTCGGCGCCGGCAAGCTTCCGGAAATCGGCAATGCCCTGGGAAAGGGAATCCGGAACTTCAAGAAAGCCACGCGGGAACCCGACGAAATCGATGTGACCCCCCAGAACAAGAAGGTCGATCCGAAATAACCCCCCTTTTCGTCTAAAACGGTACGTCGTCTTCCGGATACCCACCTTCGGGGGCGGACGGTTGCGATTCCTCACCCGGAGCTGCCTTCGCCTGGCCTCTTCCGTCGAGCATCTGCATGTTCGCGGCGACGATCTCCGTCATGTAGCGTTTCTGTCCTTCCTTGTCCTCCCACGAGCGCGTCTGGATCCGCCCTTCCACGTAAACCAGCTTCCCCTTGTTCAGGTAATTTCCGCAGATTTCCGCCAACCGGCCAAAGGTAACGATGCGGTGCCATTCGGTCCGCTGGACCCGTTCGCCGCTCTTGTCCTTCCACTGTTCGTCCGTAGCCAGCCGGAACGTCGTGATCATGGCCCCATCCGGGGTATAACGAACCTCGGGGTCCGCCCCCAGCCGTCCGATGAGCATCACCTTGTTGAGCATGCCGGTCCCTCCTGTCGAGAAGATGAGCTTTTATACACAAGGGATCATCCACAGGCAATAGAATTTTCAAGAAAAAACCCGCCGTTGCACCATCATCAAGGTTTTGACGCAACACGGACGAGCTGGCAGGCATCCATCCTGCAAACCTTCAGTGAACAATCGGAACCCGGGCCGGAAGTCCCGTTTCAGCGCGCCTTCCGAAGGATTGTACAATGCCGGTTGTTCACACCAAAGTAACTGAAAAATGGATTGATTAGGGTGTCGAAATACAGTATAAGGGTCTGTCCTTTGTGGCTATCGGGCATAAGTATTTGTTATTTCAAAGCAAACGACCAGGAGGACCTGCCTTGCTGTTTGATTTTATTCTGGGGAAGTTTTCAAACGATCTGGCGATCGATTTGGGCACAGCCAATACACTTGTTTACGTCAAGGGAGAAGGCATTGTCCTGAGCGAGCCGTCCGTTGTGGCTGTTCATAAAGACGCGAGGGGAACGAAAAAAGTTCTGGCGGTGGGTGCGGAAGCGAAGAAAATGCTCGGCAGGACTCCCGGGAACATTGAGGCCGTCCGCCCTCTCCGGGATGGGGTCATTGCCGATTTCGACATCACCGAGGTGATGCTTCGGCATTTCATCCAGCGGGTTCACAACCGCCGGACACTGATCCGTCCCCGCATCATTGTATCCATCCCGTCGGGCATTACCCAGGTAGAGCGGAGAGCCGTACGGGAAACCGTCGAGTCGGCGGGAGCCCGCGAGGTCTATCTGATCGAAGAGCCAATGGCCGCTGCAATCGGCGCGGGACTCCCTATCATGGACCCCATCAGTTCGATGGTGGTGGACATCGGCGGCGGGACGACCGAAGTAGCCGTTATCTCGCTGGCAGGCATCGTGTACGCAAAGTCCGTGCGATGCGCCGGCGACCGGATCGACGAGGAGATCGTCCAGTATCTGAAGCGGAAATACAGCCTGCTGATCGGCGAACGGTCCGGCGAAATCATCAAGACCACCATCGGCTCCGCCTTTCCGGACAACGAGATTCGCAAGGTGGATGTCAAGGGCCGGGATCTTATCTCCGGCATCCCCAAAATCATCGAGGTCAACTCGGAGGAAATCCGGGAAGCCATCATGGAACCCATCAGCATCATTGTGGACGCTGTCAAGGATGCCCTCGAAAATGCGCCGCCCGAACTGGCGGGGGATATCGTGGACCGCGGCATCACCCTGACCGGCGGCGGTGCCTTGCTGAGAAACCTGGATCTCCTTCTCAAGGAGGAAACGGGACTGCCCGTAACCGTGGCGGAGGACCCCCTGTCCACTGTCGTCCGCGGCGCCGGCATGGCCCTGGACCACATGAATCTTCTGAAGGAGGTGGCCGTCCAGCCGTAGGTGACGGCTTCCCGGAAAAATCGGATTTCGCGATGGAAAAGGCTTCGGTGAAGCCGATTCCCGCCCCGATCCGGTCGACCTCCGGGCAAGCGAAACAAACAGCCATCACCCCCTGCCGGAGGCGCCGGACGGCTTTCCCAGGCATCTTCTTTCGCTTCTACCGGAACCGAGACGGGATCTGTCCCTCGCATCAAGACCGGCATGAACCGGTCCTCGCGATGCAAGGCACCTCCATTCCGCCATGATTGTGGGATGGACATGAGCGTACCAAAACGAAAAAAAAACCTGATCGTCCTGGCTCTCTTTCTCCTGCTCACGCTTGCCATGATCTCTTACCATCTCCGTTACCCCGAAACTCCGGGACTCGTCCGCATTGCAGTCCTGGAAATCACCGGCCCTGTTCAGTCCACCCTGACCGCATCAGTCCACGCCCTGCGGGACACCTGGGCGGATTATCTGCACCTGATCGGGCTCCGGCAGGAAAACCGGGAGCTGAAAAAGAAAATCGATGAGTTGACAAACGAATTGACCCGTTATCGGGAGGGGTACCTGGAAGCCCAACGTCTCCAGACCTTGTTTTCCCTGCAGCAGGAATTAAAGATCCCTTCCGTGGTTGCGAAGGTCATCGACAAGAGCCAGGCCACCCTTTTCAAGACCATCCTGCTGGACAAGGGGACATCCAGCGGTGTCCGGACGGGGCAGCCCGTTCTCTCCGGAAAGGGAGTGGTGGGGCGCATCATCGAGGCTTCCCCAAATGTTTCCAAGGCACTTCTGATAACGGATGAGAAGAGCAATGTCGATGCCCTGATCCAGAGGACCCGAGCGGAAGGCATCCTCCAGGGCGACGGTACCGGCGGCGGACGTCTGAAATACGTATCCAATCTGGAGGACGTTCAGGCGGGAGATTTCCTTCTCACCTCCGGTCTTGCCGGCCTTTATCCCAAGGGGCTTATACTGGGTTCGGTCACAGCCTTCGACAAGAAAGCGGACAGCCTTTTCCAGAAAATCGAGGTTATTCCGGCATCGGACTTCAGCCGTCTGGAAGAAGTCCTGATTCTGGCTTACAAACAGAAGAAATGATCCGCTATCTTGTCCTTCCACCGCTCGCCCTGGGCCTCGTTATCCTTCAGACATCGATCGTGGAGCTCTTCACGGCAGAGCGGCTCAGCCTGGAGTTCACCATCGTGGTCGTGATCTATGCGGGTCTGTTCATGGAAACGGGGAGGGGGGCCATTCTGACCTTTCTGATGGGATACTTCATGGATGCCCTGGTTACACCCTTCCCGGGCCTGTACATCCTGTCCTACGGAGCCCTCTTCTTCACCCTTTCCACCGTTTCCGCCCGCGTCTACTCGGCGAAGACCTTCTTCCTGATTTCCGTCACCTTCCTTTCCGTACTGGCCGAGGGAATCATTCTTGTCTCCGCCTACTATATAATATATGACATGAACGTCCTGCTTACAGGACTGAAGATTTATCTTCCCCAGGCGTGCATTCTCAGCGGGCTCTCCCCGATATTATTCCATTTCTGCCGCCGACTGGAGGGATATGGGAATGGCAAGCCGGCACAACAGGCTCAATGGCCATGACTCTGCCGAATTCCACCAGCGATTCAGGCTGCTGCTTCTGATTATTGTCTGCACCATGGCGGTCCTTGTGGTGCGGATGTGGCACCTCCAGGTCATCAAGGGAAGCGAGCTGTATCAGCGCTCCGAAAGCAACAGTATGCGCAACCGCACCATCCGTGCCGTTCGAGGTGTCATCCTCGACACGAACCGCAAGGTGCTGGTGGACAACCAGGCTGCTTTCGACATCCTGCTTTATCCCCAACGGGCGGGAAACGTCCAGGACGTGACGAATCGTTTCGCAACCCTGTGCACAGAGCGCTCTCTCTCCTATCCCGAGGAAATCCTTCAAATCCGTAAAACCCGATCCGTTGAGCCGCTGAGGATCGAACGGAATATCAGCCGGGAAAAACTGGTCCTCGTGGAGGCGCACACCCTGGAGTTGCCGGGAATGGTCTCCGAAGTCGTGCCTGTCCGCCAGTACCTGCAGGGGGAAAAGATGGCCCATGTCATCGGTTACATGGGCGAAATCAGCCCCGAAGACCTGGAAAAGGAAGGAATGCGGTACGCCAGCGGCGACATGGTCGGTAAATTCGGCATTGAGCGGTATCTGGACGCCTCCCTCCGGGGGACCAACGGCGCCGAGAATGTGGTCGTCAACGTCGTAGGAAAGGAAGTCCGGATCCTGGGGCGGCTCTCGCCTATCGCAGGGCGCAATGTCGTGTTAACCATCGATTCCGTCCTCCAGGAGGCTGCCTGGGACGCCCTGGAGGGCAGACCCGGATCGGTTGTAGCACTGGATCCCCGTGACGGATCCGTTCTCGCCATGGTCAGTTCGCCTGCCTTCGATCCGAATCTGTTTCGGGGAGGGATTTCCGTCAGGGACTGGAAGAAGCTGAGCCAGGACCCCGCTCACCCCCTCGAGAACCGGGCCATCTCCGGGCAGTACCCGCCGGGATCGACCTACAAGCTTGTAGTTGCCGCGGCAGCCCTCGAAGAGGGGCTTGTCACTCCGGATACATCCTTCCACTGCAATGGATCCTTCACATTGGGAAATCGAACGTTTCACTGCTGGCAGAAGCACGGCCACGGTCGTGTTTCGCTTCACAGAGCCATCGTGTCCTCCTGTGACGTCTATTTCTACAACCTGGGTAAACTTCTCGGGGTCGACAAGATCGCCCACTATGCACGCGCCTTTGGCTTCGGCGAAGCCACCGGCATCGACCTGCCCAGGGAAAAGGGAGGCATCATCCCGACTAGGGAGTGGAAGCTCGCCCGCTTCAAGAAACCCTGGCAGCCGGGAGAGACCATCTCCATCTCCATCGGCCAGGGTTTCAACACCGTAACGCCGCTGCAGCTTGCCCTGGCCTACGGGACCCTGGCCAACGGAGGAACCCTGTGGCGCCCCCGCATTGTCCGCCAAATCGAAACCATCGATGGAAAAGTCGTTCAGGCCTTCACGCCGGAGAAACGAGGCACTTTGCCGATCAGTGAGAAGAACCGACTTCTCATTCGGGATGCCCTGTGGGGTGTCGTGAACGAACCGGGCGGAACCGGAGGCGCGCTTCGCCGGAAAGAAGCCGATGTGGCCGGGAAAACAGGCACCGCCCAAGTTGTGGGACTCCCGTCGGCCGGAAAAGTCAGAAGCTTCTCCACCCGATTTCGCGATCACGCCCTGTTTGTCTGCTTCGCACCCCACGATCGCCCGGAAATCGTTGTCGCTGTCATTGCGGAAAACGCGGGACATGGCGGCTCGGCGGCGGCACCTGTCGCCCGCAAGGTTATCGATGCGTACTTCGATCAGAAAAATCAGGCCGGGAAGGAACAGACAGTCCGCCAGGATTCTCCTTCCCGGTCGAAACCTTCTCTGGCGGCCGTCAAGCCGGATCCGGCCCGGAAGGAGGATCCATGAAGTTCGATCGCAGGCTCCTGCTCAATTTTGACTGGAAGCTGTTCGGAATGGTTCTGATCATCTGTTCCATCGGTGTCATGAACATCTACAGCACGGGGTTCAGCCTGGCCGATGCCCGCCATACGCCTCTGTACATGAAGCAGATGCAGTCGATGACAATCGGCATCCTTGCCATGTTCATCGCCTTTTCCGTGGATTACCGGTTCATTACCCGTCATGCATACATTATCTACGGGATCTCCATCGCCCTGCTGATCGCCGTCTTCTTTCTCGGAACCGCCGTCAAAGGATCTCAACGGTGGATCAATCTGGTCGGTTTTTCGTTTCAGCCGTCGGAACTGATGAAGCTCACCCTCATCCTGGCGCTGTCTAAATACTTTGACGAACATCGCCTCCCGCAGCCCTACCGTCTGCGCGAACTGGCGATCCCGTTCCTGATTGTTTTCCTCCCTTTCTTCATCATTCTCAAGCAGCCGGACCTTGGAACCGCCCTGATGCTCCTGATCTTATTCGTTTCGCTGGTCTTTTTTGTCGGCGTACGCCTGAAATCCGTCCTGCCTGCAGCCGCGGGAATCCTGACCCTGCTTCCGGCAGCCTGGTTTTTCCTGAAAGACTATCAAAAACAGCGGCTCCTGACCTTTCTGAACCCGGACGAGGATCCTCTGGGGACAGGTTATCATATTCTCCAATCCATGATTGCCGTCGGCTCCGGCGGTTTTCTCGGAAAGGGATTCCTGAAAGGAACCCAGACCCAGCTCAAGTTCCTTCCGGAACAGCAGACGGATTTCATCTTCTCCGTGTTTGCCGAAGAGTGGGGATTCCTGGGTGGCCTGGTACTGGTGCTGATCTTTCTGGCCCTCATCCTCTGGGGAGTCAAAATCGCCCGCCATGCCCGGGATTACGCAGGGATGCTGATTGCATTCGGGATCACGATGCTTCTCTTCTGGGAAGTGTTCATCAACATCGGCATGGTGCTGGGACTTCTTCCCGTCGTGGGCATTCCCCTGCCCTTCCTGAGTTACGGGGGCTCCTCGCTGGTAGTCATGATGACCGCCGTGGGACTGCTCCTGAACATAAGTGTTCGTCGCTATATCCTTCAGTTCTGACCAGGTCCGGGGAAACTCCTCCGGCAATCCGGGATGGACGGTATTCCATCGGCAGGAGGGACCATGTTCGGGAAGAAAAAGGCAGATGACATCCGGGCATTTCTGGGCAAGGGCTCGTCCTTTCAGGGAAACCTCACCTTTCATGGATCCATTCGGATCGACGGCAATGTGTCCGGCAATATCACCGGGGACGGCTTGCTGGTGATTGGTGAGGGGGCGCGGATCGAGGCCGACATTGATGCCCCTTCGGTCCGGATCAGCGGAACCGTTCTGGGATCCATCGAGGCGCATGAGTCAGTCCACATGACCGCAACGGGAAGCCTCCGTGGCGACATTCGCACGGCGGTTTTTGTATGCGAAGCGGGAGGCTTCTTCACGGGTCATTGCCAGATGCAACAGGATGATGACAGCCCTTCGGATAACAGCTGAATGACCAATATATATAAGCTATTATGCGCCATACACTGGAATGCTGACCGGCAGTCAGAAAAGGCAAAAACTGCTTGACAAGCCTTCCCAGTTATGGTTAGAAGTCCGCGCTTTACTACCATGGGCTTTCACGCAGGGGTGTTGGGTGACTGTATTCCTTAACATGCAATACAGGGTAAAGCCTGTTACGATCGTTACTTTAATTTATACGACTCGCCGGATCGTTAAGAGAAAAGTAGCCGAGTGTGGAGGTTTTTCCACTCGGCTTTTTTATTGATTTTTCTTGAGAGGTAAGACACCGTGATTGATATCGATTCAACCCTTTGGCTGCAGATGGTCAATTTCATTGCCCTCGTCTTCATCATGAATGTTCTCCTCTACAAACCCATTCTCGGGATCATGGAGAAACGCAAGCAGCAGTTCGATGGTGCCCGGGACGAGGTACGCGACCTTCACTCGACCGTGGAGAAGAAGATGGCCGAATACGAGGAAGCCGTCCGCAAGGCCAAACAGACCGCCATGGAACAGAAGGCGGAATATGTAAAGGAAGGCGCCGATGAGGCACGGAAGATTGTCGATGCGGTGCGAGGCGTCATTCCGAAGATGATGGAAGAGTTCCAGGGGAAAATGAACCGCGAGATCGACGAGGCCCGGGGCGTCCTGAAAAATCAGTCGCGACGCCTGTCCTTGGAGATCGCTGAGAAAGTGTTGGGAAGGAGTCTCCAGTAATGAAGGTTCGGTTCACTGAAGTGATGCGCTCGCGTGCCATGTACCTCGCCCTGGCCCTTGCAGGGCTCCTGATTCTTGTCTGGGCGCCCGCGCTTCTCGCAGCGGGCGGCGGAGAGCACGGCGAAGGTGGCGGCGCCAACATGAAAGAGTTCATGTTCAAGGTCATCAATTTCTCCATTCTCGTGGGTCTCCTCTGGTGGCTTCTGGCCAAGAAGATCAAGGAATTCTTCGTGGGCCGGCGCGCCTCGATCCTGTCCGAGATCGATGACACGGAGGCCGAGAAAGCCGAGGCTCGGAAGAAATTCGATGAATATTCATCCCGGCTGACCAAGATGACCGATGAGATCAGCGGGATTGCCGAAATTATCAAGGCCCAGGGACAGGCGGAAAAGGAAAAGATCATCGCCGACGCCAAGAAGGCGGCAGAAAAAATGCAGGAAGACACAAAGGCCCGGATGGAGCAGGAGTTCCAGAAGGGAAGCGCGGCGCTCAGATTGGAAGCTGCCAAGCTTGCCGTGGAAATGGCCGAAGAGATCCTCAAGAAGAACATCACCGCCCAGGATCACAATGACATGGTGCGGGACTACTTAGACAAGGTGGTGACCAAACATTGATCGGCAGCGAGATTTCCAAGCGATATGCCAAGGCGTTCTTCGAACTCGCCGGCGAGGGAAACAATTATGAGATGTTCTACGAGGACCTGAACAGATTCTCCGGTGTTCTGGCCTCCAGCAAGGACCTCAAGGACTTCTTCGCCAATCCTGTCTTCAACCACGTCGAAAAGAAGCAGATTATGGACTATCTGCTCGGGCGGATCGAACTGTCCCCCCTGACGGCCAACTTTCTGAGCCTACTGGTAGACAAGGGCCGAATCGGGCTCCTGGACGAGATCGTCGCCAGCTACCGGGACATGATGGACAAGACCCTCCTGCGGGTCCAGGTGTCCGTTCGGACGGCTTATCCGCTGAGCGCGGAACAGCAGGCCAGTCTCCTGAAGCAGTTGGAGGAGATGACGAACAAGAAGGCGGACATGTCCGTAACGGAGGAGCCTTCCCTCCTGGCCGGTATCGTGGTACGAGTCGGCGATACGGTCTATGACGGGAGCATCCGGACGCAGCTGAACAATATCAGGAATCTCTTAGGGGAGGAAATATAAGGCATGGAGAGCATCAAAGCAGAAGAAATCAGTCAGATCATATCCCAGCAGATCAAGGACTACCAGAAGAAGCTGGATATCAGCGAAACCGGCACGGTCCTCTCCGTGGGAGACGGTATTGCCAGAGTGTACGGCGTTCAGAATGCCATGGCCATGGAGCTGCTGGAGTTCCCCGGCGGGATCCTCGGCATGGTTCTGAACCTGGAGCGGGACAATGTCGGTGTTGCCGTCCTCGGCGAAGTGACCCACATCAAAGAAGGAGACATCGTCAAGAGGACCGGCAAAATTGCCCAGGTCCCCGTCGGCGAGGCCGTCCTCGGTCGGGTCATCGACGGAACAGGCGCCCCCATTGACGGCAAGGGTCCCATCGATACGACGGAATTCCGTCGGATTGAAATGGTAGCCCCGGGCGTCATTCAGCGCCAGCCGGTCAACCAGCCCATGTACACGGGACTCAAGGCCATCGATGCCATGACCCCCATCGGCCGCGGCCAGCGCGAGTTGGTCATCGGTGACCGCCAGATCGGAAAGACGGCTATCTGCGTGGATGCCATCATCCGCCAGAAGGACACGGGCGTGAAGTGCATTTACGTGGCCATCGGCCAGAAAAAGTCCACCGTCGCCCAGGTGGTGGAGAACCTCCGCAAACACGGTGCCATGCCTTATACCTGTGTTGTCTCCGCCTGCGCCAGCGACCCGGCCACGGTCCAGTACATCGCCGCCTACGCAGGGTGCAGCATCGGCGAATACTTCCGGGACCGCAAGCAGGATGCTCTGATTATCTATGACGACCTTTCCAAGCAGGCAGTCGCCTATCGGCAGATTTCCCTGCTCCTGCGACGTCCCCCCGGACGGGAAGCCTACCCCGGCGACATTTTTTATAACCATTCGCGGCTTCTCGAACGCGCAGCCCGCGTCAGCGAGAGTCTGGGCAGTGGATCCCTCACGGCCCTGCCGATCATCGAGACCCAGGCCGGCGATGTGTCTGCCTACATTCCGACGAACGTTATTTCCATTACCGACGGTCAGGTCTATCTGGAGCCGAGTCTCTTTTTTTCCGGCATCCGTCCGGCCATCAATGTCGGTCTGTCAGTCTCCCGTGTCGGCGGCGCCGCTCAGGTAAAGGCCATGAAGCAGGTGGCCGGAACCTTGAAGCTCGACCTTGCCCAGTATCGTGAACTGGCCGCCTTCGCCCAGTTCGGCAGCGACCTGGACAAGGCCACCCAGTCCCAGCTTGACCGCGGCGTCCGGCTCGTGGAAATCCTTAAGCAGCCTCAGTTCCAGCCCATGTCTCTAGGCAAGCAGGTCGCCATCCTCTTTGCCGGCACCCGAGGCTTCCTGGACAAGTACGATGTAGACAAGCTGAAAAACTACGAACCGCAGATGCTGAGCTTCGTCGAAAGCAAGTATCCGGAAATTTTGAAGGAAATCGACGATAAGCAGGTCATCAGCCCCGAACTGGAAAAGAAGATGCGGGATATTCTCACCGAGTTCGACACGGTCTACGTCGCCTGATCCACCAAGGGGAGATCCAAAGCATCCGTAAACAGAAAGGGAGTTCGCTGTCGTGGCTGCATTAAAAGACATCAAGCGCAAGATATCCGCCGTCCAGAAGACGAGGCAGATCACCAAGGCTATGAACATGGTGGCCGCTTCGAAATTCAAATCGGCCCAGATGCGGATGGAAAACTTCCGTCCTTACGCCATCAAGTTCATGGACGTCATGAGCAGCCTCGCCCTGCGCGTGGATGCCTCCTCCCACCCGCTCCTGGCGGTGCGTCCGGCAAAGCGAATCCGGGTCATCTGCATGACCTCCGACCGGGGGCTCTGCGGCGGATTCAACACAAACCTGATCAAGACCACGGAAAAGTTCATTGCCGCCAAAAAGCAGGATGGAGCAGAAGTAACCCTTGTGTCCGTCGGCCGCAAGGGCAGGGACTTCTTCCGCAAGAAAGAAAAGCTCGTCAGCGAGTGGGTCGATCAGCTCAACCGGTTTACCATGAACCTGGGTGTCCAGATCGGCGATGCCATTATTCCTCCATTCCTGGCGGAAGAATACGATGAGCTCTACCTGATCTACAACGAGTTCCGGAACGTCTCCATTCAGAGGCCGTCGGTCGTTCGCCTGTTCCCCCTCCCGACGATCGGACAGCAGGAAGAGGTGGAACCGGAGAAGCGGCTCGATTACATATACGAGCCCTCGGAGGAGTACCTCCTGGACAAGATGCTCCGGATGTACGTTCACGTCCTCCTCTACCGGGCGCTCCTGGAAACGAACGCCGGCGAAAATGGCGCCCGGATGGCCGCCATGGACAACGCCACGAAGAACTGCGAGGAGTTGATCACCAGCCTTTCCCTCAAGTACAACAAGGCCCGGCAGGCCGCCATCACCGCCGAATTGATGGACATCGTAGGCGGTACGGAAGCCTTGTCCAAATCATAGCAATAGGGAACAAAGCCAACCATTATCAAAGGAGATGGGTATGAATATCGGAACCATTGTACAGGTCATCGGACCGGTGGTTGACGTGGAGTTCGAGGAGGGAAAGCTGCCTTCCATCATGAACGCAATCACCATCTCGAACCCCGCGATCAATGACGAAGAGGACAACCTGGTCGTCGAGGTCGCCCAGCATCTGGGGGACAACGTGGTCCGCTGCATCGCCATGGACATCACTGACGGACTCGTGCGGGGCATGCAGGTCAAGGATACGGGAGCTCCCATTACCGTAGCCGTGGGCCAGGAATGTCTGGGGCGGATTATGAACGTCGTCGGCAGGCCCGTGGACGGCCTCGGACCGATCGTGGGCAAAAATTTTGCCCCGATCCACCGGGAAGCCCCCTCATTTCTTGAGCAGGATACGTCGGTTCACGTTCTCGAGACGGGTGTCAAGGTTATCGATCTTCTTGTTCCCTTTCCCCGGGGCGGTAAGATGGGGATGTTCGGCGGCGCCGGCGTGGGCAAGACCGTCGTCATGATGGAAATGATCCATAACATCGCCATGCACCACGGCGGCATCTCCGTGTTCGCCGGCGTGGGCGAGCGGACCCGCGAAGGAAACGACCTGTACCTGGAAATGAAGCAGTCCGGCGTCATCAAACAGGCCGCCCTGATCTACGGCCAGATGACGGAGCCCCCGGGAGCCCGCGCACGGGTCGCCCTGACGGCCCTGGCGGCGGCGGAGTACTTCCGTGATGTGGAAGGCCAGGACGTGCTTCTCTTCGTCGACAACATCTTTCGGTTCACACAGGCCGGTTCCGAGGTGTCCGCTCTCTTGGGCCGCATGCCCTCGGCCGTCGGTTACCAGCCGACCCTGGCCACGGACCTCGGGGAACTCCAGGAGCGCATCACCTCGACGACGAAAGGCTCCATCACGGCCGTCCAGTGCGTGTACGTCCCCGCCGACGACCTGACGGACCCGGCTCCGGCCACGACGTTTGCCCATCTCGACGGAACCGTCGTCTTGTCCCGTCCCATCGCGGAGCTGGGGATCTACCCCGCCGTGGACCCGCTGGACTCGACCTCCCGCATTCTGGACCCCAACGTTCTGGGGCTGGAGCACTACCAGGTGGCCCGGAATGTCCAGGTTACACTACAGAAGTACAAGGACCTGCAGGACATCATTGCCATTCTCGGCATGGACGAACTGTCGGAGGAAGACAAACTGACCGTCAGCCGGGCCCGGAAGATTCAGCGTTTCCTGTCCCAGCCGTTCTTCGTGGCCGCGCAGTTCACCGGCACGGATGGAAAGTTCGTCTCGGTGGCGGATACGGTTCGCGGCTTCAAGGAGATCCTCGAGGGCAAGCATGACGATCTGCCCGAACAGGCTTTCTACATGGTCGGCGGTATTGAAGAAGTGATTGAAAAGGCGAAGAAACTGTCTGAGGGATAAGTCCATGGCTGATGAGTTGATGGTGGAAATCGTCACCCCCGAGCGAATGGTATTCACCGGGAAAGTTGAAGAAATAACCGTTCCCGGGTCGGAGGGAGAGTTCGGTGTCCTGAAAGGGCATGCGGCTCTCCTGAGCGGGGTTGACATCGGTGCCCTGAGTTTCACACAGGAAGGGAAGAAGCGGAACTTCGCCGTTGCCGACGGCTATGTGGAGGTCACCGCTACGAAGGTAACGGTCCTGGTGGAGAGCGCCGAGCGGTCGGACATGATCGACAAGGAGCGCGCCCAGCGGGCCAAACAACTCGCCGAAGAGAAGATGGGGAAACTTGCCAAGGAAGACCCCGAATATGATAAGGCGAAGGCCTCGCTGGACAAGGCCCTGATTCGCCTGAACGTGGCGGATAAAAACTGAAAAACGAGCCGGTATGGCCCTTCGGGGCCGGATCCGAACGACGAAAAGCCGGGAACATCCATTCCCGGCTTTTCTTATTTCATTTTACCGCGAATCGTCGATCATTCTTCCGGCTCCAGGAAAATATCGGCGATCTCTATTTCCCGCACGCCGCCCGGAACCTGAACTCGGATCTGCTCGCCGATCTTCCGCCCGATGAGAGCCCGCCCGATGGGAGAGGTCACGGAGATCTTGTTCTCCGCGATATCCGATTCAAAGGGACCGACCAGACGATATTCGGTGGTGTCGCCGCTCTTGAGATCATCAATGGCCACGGTACAGCCGAAAACGGCCCGGCCGTCGGCGGCCGCTTTCGCGTTGATGACCTGACAGGCGGACAGGTTCTGCTCCACTTCCTTGATGCGCGCATGAATAAAAGCCTGCCGTTCCTTGGCGGACTTGTATTCAGCGTTTTCCGACAGATCTCCGTGTGCCCTGGCCACTTCGATGTCCCGGACGTTCTCCGGAAGATCCACGTTTCTCAGATGCTCAAGATCCTTCTTCAGCTTCTCAAACCCGGCCCGGGTGATGGGTACCTTTTCCATGCGCTCCCTCCCTGTCCCGGGGAATCCTCAATTCCCACCGGCAAGAGGCTTCGCTTGTAGCGAGAAAGGCCCCCCCTGTCAAGGGGATTCAAGCACGGCATGGCCAGGGCGGGCCTGTCTTAGAGGCCGGGAATCTTTGTGAAGACGCCGTGAGGATCCACCTGGGTCCGCAGGATCTCCAGGATGGCCGGATCGGGCACCGGCGTCACCGGGATGTCGCCGTCCGGCCTCAAAAGCTCGAAACCGGTGCATATCTGGGCCAGATCGAAGGTCATTCCGGGCTGCAGGGATTGAACACGCATGCGTTTGGTGACGGGTTCAAAGTCGAGGACGCCTGCATTGGTCACCACCGCCACCGGGCCGTTTCCCGGGAGTCCCGCCTCTTTCCTCGAGTCTCCTCCATTCAGATGGCCCACACTGGTAATGAAATCCACCCGCAGGGGAAATTTGTCCGGTGCGTGCAATCCCACGAGGACGATATTTTCCGTCAGGGAAGTGAGGTCGTTATTTCCTCCCGAACCGGTCAGACGAACCTTGGGGTGGAGAAAATCCGCCCCGATCTGATGGGTATTGACGTTGCCATACATGTCAACCTGAGCGAATCCCAGGAAGGCGATGTCCACATAACCGTTGTAGGCCTGGGCGAAGGAATAGGCCATTTCCTGGATCAGCGCGGATTTTCTCCACGTGAAGGGATCCCCGACGGACCACGGCATGTCTCCCGGGATGGGGTCCTGCCCGCCCGATTCATAGACCATCGTGATGTGCGGGGCGTGGGTCTTTCTCGCCAGGATCGCTGCAACCATGGGCAGGCCCGTTCCAACATAGACGACCTGATGGTCCCGGATCTGAAGCGAGAGAACGTAGGCAATCATTTCCAGAGGATTGGCCGGTTTTAATGCTTCCATGACATCCCCTTTCCTCAATAGTAGATGCCGGAATCGCTCCCGGGCTTGTAGGACTGATAGGCAAAATTGTATCCGTCGTCCTCGTTGTCATATTCGGCCGTCTTCGTCATCCGGCGGGACAGGGCGACCCATTTGGCGCCTCCGAGCTTCTCAACGAAGTCGAAGGGGTCCTTGCTGTCCATGACCCAGTAGTCCAGGAACTCCCGGATGTTCTCGTCGGACAGCGTGCCCCATCGAAGGAACTTCTCCCACCACTGGCGGGACCAGTAATAACACCCGGGCATGTTCCCCGGGACGGCACCGTACGGAAGTTCCACAACGGCGTCCACGCAGACGAAGGGGATCACCACCCCCTGGTTGTTGTAGCGCATATCCATTTCCGGAACGATTTCCTCAGCCGTGATAATGACCTTGCGAGCCGCCGCCGCCAGGGCGACGTCGTTCACCGCAGGTCCATAGATCCTGGCGTTTCCGTATTTATCCGCGGCATGGACGTGAATGACCGTCACATCCGGATAGAGGGCGGGGATGAAGGTCACCGGGTCCGGATCGACCCGCATGGGGTTCTGCATGACTTTCACATAGGGATTGAATCGCAGGATATCCGATCCCAGCAGCTGCTTGCTGAAAACACCCGGAGCACCGAGCTGCGCCGCCTTGAAACCCTGGGCCATGGAACCGTGGCTCCATTCCGAGAGGATGGTTACCCTGCCGTTCAGGAGTTGGCGGGAATAGTTGCGGTCGCTTCCGCGCATCTCTGCTCCGACGTATGAATTGTGAGAATATGCACAGACGCCGTAGTTAATCAGATAGCTCTGGTTTGTATTGGGGGATCCGATGAAGTGGAGCCCCTTCTTGCCCTGGCGCATCATTTCGAAGTAGGCTTGGTGGGGTGTCCGCACATAGGCGAACCCCGAATCGGTGGCAATGTCACCGTCCTGCACGAACTCGGCAATGGCATCCCGGAGGGACATCCTCTTGTCCCGTTTGGCATGATCCTTCGTCAGATGGGCCTTCCGAGCGGACTCAACGTCAACCAGGGGGGCAAGAATGGCTGGATCGGCAATCCGGAGATTCTCCAAGGCCTCACGGCTGTAGGAAAATATTCCCATGAGATGGACTCCTTCCTTTTCGTACGCTGCCCCGCGGAGCAATCACGGACGGTGAATGCTCGCATCGGCGGGCAAACCGCTTTCATGTTTCCGCCGGGTAGACTATCAAAAAATACGGAGTTGGAAATCGGGGAATTGCTGAAAAGTCAAGTCCATATGTCCTTTCCACCCATCAGCATCTATCTGACGGGTGTGATTCGATCGATCGCTCATGACCAACGATTCTGACCGGCAGAAGCCCTGACGGAACAGCTCCGTATTTCCAGACAGCAAGAGAGGCAAGAGGTGTCTCGTAAGGAAGGATCCGGAACTATTCCGGATCCACGCCTTCATTTGGCCCGTTTGAATTGACAGGCAAGGGACATATCACCTATGATCTCGCGCAGCCGACACAAGCCTGTCCGGGACCCGGTGTAACAGCGATGTTCAGATCGCCCGGGCAGGTCGGTTTTCCGGAGACCGCATGGCCCAGATCTTCTTGAGCGCTGCCTTTGCAATCGTCTTCCTCAGCATCGCCGTTCTCCTGGCGTTCCTGTACGTTTACCGCCGGAAACTCTCCAGAAGCCGCCGGGCCTTTCAGGATCTGGCCGAAAAACTCAACGGCCGTGTTATCCGGAAATCCCTCTTTACGGGAGATGTCCTGGAAGGCCTCCATAGCGGAGTCCCCTTCTCCTGTCGCTATTTCATGGGCTCCAGGAACAGCCCGCCCTCCCTGACAATCCTGATCAAGATCCCATGCCCGGCCAAGTTCACGATCCGGCAGGAAGCCTGGTACGACCGTCTCGCGAAACGGATCGGCCTAGTGGCGGAGCTTCAGACGGGCGACCCCTCGTTTGACAAAACCTATTTCTTCGACACAGAGCGGGGCGACGTCTTCTTGCCTTACCTCTCGGAACCGGCCCGGCGCCAGCAGATCGATGGTCTCTTCAACCTGGGCTTACCCGTCCGGGAAATCGCCTTTGATAAGAAGGGCCTCCGGATCGTCCTGTCTCCGCTGAAGGGGGATGCGCTCGCGTCGGTTCCGGCTGAGGGGTACCTGGACGGTTTGCTGTCTCTTTCCGGGGGATTGACGGATAAAGGCCACTCATCATCCTACGGCCGTTCCCTCTTTCCGGGCGCACCGCGTCCTCCCGTATCCCCCACCGGTCTCGTCCTCCTGTTTTCGTTCATCGCCTTTCTCATCATGGGAGGGGCCGTCTGTCTCGGATTCGGGCTCAGCGAGTACGAACCCCTCGGCAACCGTCTGATTTTAAATGCCCTGGCCATTTCCGCACCTGCGGCACTGGTCTTCCTCTATTTCGCATTCCGCTGGATCCGGGGCCGTTCGTCATCCCATCGAATTTATCTCATCGTCCTGATCCTTTCGCTGGTGGGCTTTCCGCTCGCCCTGATCGGAAGCGCCGTCACCACGAACGGATATATGGACCAGGGAGTCGAGACACCCCGGGAGGTTCCCGTAACGGACCGATATGTCACGAAGAGCAAGGACAGCCAATCATACTATCTTACGTTCCCCTCCTGGCAGCATCCGGGCGAGACCAACCGACTCTCCGTCACCGTCGACTTTTTCCGTAAGGTTCGCGTCGGGGACAGGATCATTATTCGGACAAAGCCCGGTTTCTGGCAGGAGGAATGGATTGCCGGCATTGAACGGAAAACCGCAGGCAAGCGCCGGGAAGACACCGCTGCAGGGATTTCCCTCCGCCCACAGGCTATCCGGTTCTATGAAGGAGGGACATCCAATGTTCCCATGAATAAACGCCGCTTTTCATCGGAATTCGCCCGGAACTCATCCCGCTACATCTGGTGCCAGGTGGACATGGAAAACGACCTGTGGCAGGACAGAAACCGGCTCTACACCTTCGTCTGGCAGTATCTCAATTCCGATGGAACCCTTCGCGGAGAAGCCACACTGCCCTTCACGGTCCGCAAGGACTGGCGGACTGCCTGGGTCAGCCACAGCTGGGGATGGGATGAGCCCGGACATTGGCCGCCCGGGACTTACCGGGTGATCGTTTTCGTGGACGGGCACCAATTCGGAGAAGACTCGTTCAGCATCCGGTAAAAGCTTCTTTTTCTTGCCCCTTTTGCAGAAATCGGTTTGACTGTACATGGTGCCGTCTTAAAGGACAGATTCGGAACGAATGAGGCCCCTGCCCGGGCAACGGCTGAAAGGAAAGGCCCCCGTCATGAAATCCGCAAATCAGTCGACAGAGCGGCGGATTGCCGCCCTGGAAACAAAACTGCAAGAATGCCGGCGGGAGTTGAAGAATCTCCGCGAATCCGAGCGGAAATACCGTCATCTCTTCGAACACTCCCCGGCCATGGTCAACCTGACCGACCTCGACGGGATCATCCTCGACATCAACGACGCCGGCACCCGCATGCTCGGATACGATTCCCGGGAAGAGGTGATCGGCCTGGACTCGACCCGGTCTCTCTATACGGATCCGAAAAGCCGCCTCCGGTTCAAGGAGGTGATGGGCCTGCACGGTTCCGTCCAGGAATTTGAAACCGATATGCAGCGGAAGGACGGCAGTGTCATCGACGTCCACATCACCTCGGCAATCCGGCGGAACAAGCAGGGAGAACCCGAGGGATACGAGGGATTTGTCGTGGACGTAACGGACAGGAAACGGGCCGAACGGAAACTCCAGGAATCCGAGGAAAAATATCGAACCGTCGTGGACAACTCCCTCGCCGGGATCAATGTTCACCAGAATGGGATCTTTCAGTATGTGAACCAGCGGCTCGCCGACATGCTGGGCTACGACTCTCCCGAGGAAATCGTCGGCATGCCTTTCTGGGAAGTGATCCATCCGGCCGATCGGGACATGGTGAAAAAGAGGGGGATCAAACGCCAGAAAATCTCCTTCTCACCCGCCCAGTACATCTTCCGGGCACTCCGCAAGGACGGTTCGATCATCTGGGTCGAGCTCTGGGCCAGCCCCGCCATTTATCAGGGGGAACCCGCGGTTGTGGCCATCGTCATCGACATCACCGGCCGGAAGGAAGCGGAGGAAAAGATCCATCACCTGTCGCGGCGCCTGATCGATGTCATGGAAGAAGAAAGCCGGCGCCTCGCGGCGGATCTGCACGATGAATTCGGCCAGTCCCTCACTTCCCTGCATTTCGGCCTGGAGGCGCTGGAGGCATCCTTTGACGACGGCGGCGACGAAAGGAGAGATCGGTGCCGGACGCTTGCCCGCCGGGTGGAACAGCTGGCCGACCAGGTCCGGAAAACGACGGCCCGCCTGAGGCCGGACCTGTTGGATCACATGGGCCTCATTCCGACCCTGGAGTGGCATATCCAGGATTTCCTGAGCCACCGCGACCGCCTGGACATCCAGTTCCAGGCAACCGGATTCAAGCGGCGCCTCGGAGGAGCTTCCGAGATCGTTCTGTATCGGATTTTTCAGGAATGCCTGACCAACATCGCCAAGCACGCCCAGGCGAATCGCGTAAATATCCTCCTGACCCACAGCTACCCGAAAACAATCCTTGTCATCCGGGACGACGGTGTTGGATTCGAAACGGCGGAAGAAGGCCTTCCCGGCGGAATGCCCAAGGGGATCGGCCTCCTGAGCATGCAGGAACGGGTGGCCTCCCTGGGCGGAACCATCGATATCACCTCCGCCCCCGGCCGGGGGACAACCGTCCGGGTGGAGATACCCGAGGAGGGAGGCGCCACATGAAAAAAATCCGCATCCTGATCGCGGACGACCACGCCATCATCCGGGAAGGCCTGCGCCAGCTGCTCAATGTGCAGGCGGACATGGAAGTCGTCGGAGAGGCCGAGGACGGCTGCCGGGCCCTGGAAATGGCAAAATCCAATCGTCCCGACGTCATCGTGCTGGACATCGGCATGCCGGGCCTCAGCGGATTGGACGTGATCAGCCTGATCCGGGAAACCGTACCGTCCGCCCGGATGGTCGTCCTGTCCATGCACGCCAAGGAAAGCTACGTCCATCAGGCCCTGGCCTCGGGTGCCATCGGCTACGTCCTGAAGGCGTCGCCGAGCACGGACATCATCGAGGCAATCCGGGCGGCCTACCGGGGAGAATACTTTCTCAGCTCCAAGATCCGGGCGGACGTCATCGGCAGCTACGTGCGGAGTCGTGAAAAGACACCCGCCCCCAAGGGCTATGAGCTCCTGACGGAGCGGGAGCAGCAGGTCTTCCGCCTCGTCGTGGAGGGAAACTCAACCGCCCGGATCGCCGACATTCTCTGTGTCAGTGCCAAGACCGTGGAAAAGCATCGCACCAGCATCATGAACAAGCTGGGCATCCACGACCGGCTTGAACTCCTGAAATATGCCATCAAGATCGGCGTTGCCGACCCGGACCTCTGGGAAGGATAACCGGTCCGTCCAATTCCCACCGAATGGGGGGCGTCCCCCCTGAAATGGGGGTCACCCCCCATTGTTCTTTCCTGTCCATCTCTCTTAAAACGGATGCCAGAGAAATCCAAAGAAAGGAGAGATGGAAATGGATCCTAGTACCCTCAGCATCATCGGCATCGTTCTATCCCTGGCATTCATCGTTGTCTTTGCCCTCCGGGGATGGCACATCATCATCCTGGCCCCTCTGGCCGTCGTTTTCGTCGCGGTCTTTTCCGGCCTGGACATTCTTCCCACCCTGTTAGGCCCATACATGAAGGGCTTTGTCAGTTACGCGGGGAAGTTCTACCTCATCTTCCTGATGGGGTCCCTCTTCGGCAAGGTCATGGAGGACAGCGGCGCCGCCCGGGCCATCGCCGAGGGGATCCTGAAGATCGTCGGCCGGGGGAACCCGATGAACGGCGTCATGGCCATCGCCCTGATCGGCGTCGCCCTGACCTACGGCGGGGTGAGCCTCTTCGTCGTCATCTTCGCCCTCATCCCCATCGGCCGTCCCATCTTCAAGGAACTGGACCTTCCATGGCACCTCTTCGTGATCCCCTATGCCTTCAGCATCGGCTCGATCACCATGACCATGATGCCCGGTTCTCCCCAGATCCTGAACATCATGCCTACGAAGTACATGGCCTCGTCCACCATGTCCGCCCCCCTGCTGGGCATCCTGGGCGCCATCGTGGTGGCGGCCTTCAACGTCTTCTATTTCAAATACCAGCTCAAGAAAGCCAAGGCACGCGGTGAAGGCTACGTGGCCCCGAGCGGCGTCGGTGTCGTCGCCGGCGAAGTGGTCGCCATGGAAAAGCTTCCCAACGTGTTCCTGAGCATCGTTCCCATGATCGTCGTTGTTATCATGCTGAATGCGTTCAAACTCGACGCCGTGTGGGCGCTGCTGGGCGGCGTCGCCTTCTGCATCGTATTCTTCTGGAAGTACTTCAAGAACCTCCCGGAGACCCTGAACAAGGGTGCCGTCAACACCGTTATCCCGATCGTGAACACCTGTGCGGACGTCGGTTACGGAATGGCCATCGCGGCCACGGCCGGATTCAAGGTCATCGCCGGCTGGCTCCTCACGCTGCCGATGCATCCCATCGTCTCCCTGGCGATCGCCACGAACATGATGGCAGGCATCACCGGTTCCGCTTCGGGCGGTCTGGGCATCATCCTCGAGACCCTGGCGCCGAAGTACCTGGCCCTGGGCCTCTCCCCCGACCTGATTCACCGGGTTGCCACCATGTCGGCGGGCTGCTTCGACGCCCTGCCGCACAACGGCGTGGTCATCACCTTCCTGGCCGTCACCGGTCTGACCCACATGAACGGTTACAAGCATATCTGGTGGGGCCACATCGTGGCGACAATCATCGCCCTCCTGATCGTGATCCCCCTGGGAATCCTGATCTACTAAGAGGCGCCTGGAAGCGGAGGAAACCATGAACGTCAAGGATATCAAGAAAGTGGCCGTGCTTGGCGGCGGGGGCATGATCGGATCCTGCTGGGCCCTGAATTTCCTGTGGAAGGGCTACCCCGCCCACATATTCGACATCAACGAAGAGGCCCTGCAGAACGCCCGGAACCGGATCGCGGCGGGCTTCGATTTCCTGGTGAAACGGAACATCCTGACAGCGGACAAGGCGCACGTTGCCATGGGTCTCGCCAAATACACGACCGATCTGGCGGAGGCCGTGGCGGACGTCCAGTTCATCCAGGAGGCGTCCCCGGAGCGATACGAAGTGAAACAGGCCCTGCTGGCCGAGGTGGACCGCCATGCCCCGGCGGAGGCGATTTTTGCCTCCAGCACGTCGGGTCTCCTGATCACGGAGATCGCCAAGGGATCGGCCCACCCGGAGCGCTGCCTCGGGGCCCATCCCTACAATCCTCCCCACCTGATCCCCCTCGTGGAGATCGGGAAGGGAGAAAAGACGTCCGAGGCGGCCGTCGAGACAGCTGTCGCCTTTTACAAGGCCCTCGGCAAGGAGCCCGTCGTCCTCCGGAAGGAGGCTTTGGGATTCATCGCCAACCGTCTTTCCGTGGCCCTTTACCGGGAAGCGGTGGACCTGGTGGTCCGCGGCGTGTGCTCCGTGGAAGACGTGGACAAGTGCGTCACCTTCGGGCCCGGTCTCCGTTACGGGCTCATGGGGCCCAACATGATCTATCACCTGGCCGGAGGACCATTCGGCCTCAAGGGCGTCATGCATCACATCGGTCCCACCGTCGAGTGGTGGTGGGAAGACATGGCGGACTGGAAGAAATGGCCGGAAAACTGGTTGGAGGCGGCCCATGAGGGCGTACTCCAGGAAATGGCGAACCGGCCGCCGGAACAGGGTCGGACCAGCGAGGAAATCGCCCGCTGGCGGGATGACGGGCTCCTGGCCCTGCTCAGGTTCCACGGAAAACTGTAGGTTGAGGGATCAACCCACACCACAAAATCATGCCTGTCGAAAACAGGAGATAGAGAGGTTTTGTCATGAAAGTAGCAATACTGGGAGCAGGGTCCCTGGGAACCATTTCCGGGGCGCTGATTACAAAGAACGGGGGAGACGTCGTTCTCATCGATGCGAACCGGGAACACGTCGAGGCCTTGAACAAAAACGGGGCGACGATCACAGGCAAGATGGACATTACCGTTCCCGTCAAGGCGATCACACCCGATGCGATGTCGGGCGAATACGACCTCATCCTGTACCTGGTCAAACAGACGTACAACGAATCGGCCCTGAAGGCGCTCGTTCCCCATCTGCATAAAGACAGCATCGTGTGCACCCTGCAGAACGGCGTGCCCGAGGACGCCGTGGCGGCCCATGTCGGCCGGGAGAAAGTCATGGGATGCGCCGTCGGCTGGGGAGCCACCTGGCTTCGTCCCGGCGTGTCGGAACTCACGTCGGAATCGGACAAGATGACCCTGGACGTGGGAGAACTGGACGGGACGATCCGGGATCGGACCAAGGCCGTGGCGGCGATTCTGGAGAAGATCTGCCCTACGGAGATCACGACGAACCTGCCCGGCATCCGGTGGTCGAAACTCCTCATCAACGCCACCCTGAGCGGCATGTCCGCCGCCCTGGGCTGCACGTTCGGAGAGGTTCTCGACAATGAAAAAGCCCTAGCCTGCGTCGCGCTGATCGGAAACGAGACCATTGCCGTCGTGCACAAGCTGGGCGTGGCCCTGGAAAAAATCCAGGGGGCGGACCTGAACATCCTGGCCTTCCAGACCCAGGCGGAAATGGCGGCACGCGCGGGGATCTACAAGATGGTTTTCGGTCCCCACCGGCTCCTCAAGGCCAGCATGCTCCAGGACATCGAGAAGGGGCTGAAGACGGAGATCGACGCCATCAACGGCATTGTCTGCGAAAATGGCCGGAAAACGGGCGTTCCGACCCCGATCAACGATACCGTCGTATCCATCGTCAAGGGAATCGAACAGGGAAAATACAAGGCGGTATTCGACAATCTGTCCATCTTCCAGTTGACGAAATTGCCGGAGTAGAGGCGGCAAGCGCCAGAAAGCATGAACATGTCAGAAAGGAGCATCATAAAATGAAAGAAAAAGCGGTCATCACCTGCGCTATTACAGGGAGCATCCATACCCCCACCATGTCGGACTACCTCCCCATTACACCCCAGCAGATCGCCGACGAGGCCGTCCGGGCCTACGAGGCGGGGGCAGCGGTGGTCCACGTCCACGCCCGAAATCCCGAGAACGGGCTTCCATCCCCGGACATCAACCTGATGAAGGAAATCATCACCAGCATCAAGAGCCGCTGCAACGCCGTCGTCTGCATCACCACCGGCGGCGGAGCCGGCATGACCCTGGAACAGCGGGTCGCCCCGGTCACGGCATACAAGCCCGAGCTGGCCTCCTGCAACGCCGGGTCCATGAACTGGGGGCTCTTCCCGATGGTGACACGCTACAAGGAGTGGAAGCACGAGTGGGAAAAAGTCATGCTGGGCATGACGGAAGACTTCATCTTCACCAATACCTTCAAGACCCTGCGGGAGTACTGCGCGGTCTTCAGCGAAAACAACACGAAGCCCGAGTTCGAGATCTATGACGCGGGCATGGTGAACAACGTGGCCTTCCTGATCCAGGCCGGCTACATCAAGAAGCCCGTCTACATCCAGTTCGTCCTGGGCATCCTGGGCGGGCTTTCGGCGAGCCCCGAGAACCTGATGTTCCTCGTGGAGCACGCAAAACGAAACATCGGCGAGTTCGAGTTCTCCGTGTGCGTGGCCGGCCGGGCCCAGGTTCCCATCTGCACCCAGTCGCTGCTCCTGGGCGGCAACTGCCGGGTGGGCCTGGAGGACAACCTCTGGCTGGAGAAGGGCCGGATGGCGAAGAGCAACGCCGAGCAGGTGGCCAAGATGGTCCGGGTCACCAAGGAGCTCGGCATCGAGCCGGCGACGCCGGACGAGGCCCGCCAGATCCTGGGCCTCAAGGGTATTGCCAACGTGAATTACTGATCCCCCCCTGAGGGGGCCGACGGGAGTTTTGTCGGCCCCCTCCCCCCTTGTTCGACTCAGCCTCCCTTTTATTTCGAACTCGCTCGAAAAACATGCAGCGCCAACGGTTCCATCCCGGCGGAAAAGGCTCCGATCTACCCGTTTTCCAGTGCCCGTGCACCTGACTGCGGTTCGCAGGACTGCCGTTGACAAAATGCTTCTTTTTTATCCTCCGAAACGCTATCTTCCCGGCAGGGGAAAGGCAACCCATGGAGGGCAAACGGACGGACCAACCGGACCCGGGGGGATCGATGGGACAGCGTATTTTCCAATTCCTGAAAGAGTCAGGGGAGGACGAAGCGGATGTCCGGCTTCTATCCCGGGAGGAAGAGGAAGACCAAGAAGAACGACAGGACCCTCTGCGCTGCAAAGCCTGCGGAAACGAGATCACGGAGGCCGACTTCGGCATCCACCGGCACGGCCGATTTGAGCACACCTTCGACAACCCGGCGGGGTATACCTTTCGCCTCGGATGCTTCTCAAAGGCCTGGAACTGCATTCTACACGGCGTTCCGACTCATGCATTCACCTGGTTTCCCGGATTCCGGTGGCGCTTTTGCAGCTGCGGGCGTTGCGGGCTCCACCTGGGATGGCATTACGACTCAGGAGCGGAGAGCTTCTTCGGCCTCATCCTGGACAATCTTGTCCGGCAAAGCCAATCGCACTGAAAGAGAGAAACGCCTTGCGGAATATTATACTTTCTTCACTCTTCCTGGTCCTTGCGGCGGTCACCGCATTCGCCGCGCCGTCGAGCCTCCCTCCCTACGAATTTTTTGCCGGCGATTACGACATCGTGGGAAGCATGCCCGATGAAGGTGAATCATACACGGGCAGCGCAAGGATCTCCGCGGGCGAGGACGGCCTCGTTCTCCTGAGGATCGTGGACGGAAAGGAAACGACCTTCCACGGACGCTTCGAGAGGACCTCCGTCGGGGAATCCGACATTCTTCTCTTTCAGGGAGAAGCTCCGGAAGCCATGATGCTGTCCTGCCTTCATGTCAGCGATCCCGACAATTATCCGCGCCTGAATTGCCTGTGGGGACAGGGAAAAAAGCGGACAGCATCGCCGGGGCTGGAGGCCTTCTTCCCGGCCAAGGAACGGATCCCTGCCCAAAAGCCTGCATCCACGCCTCCCGCCAAGCCGTCAGTGAATCAGATCTGGATTGCCGATCCGGAGATTCGTTAGGCTCCTTGCGGCGGGCTTGCATCAAGGCAGGTGTCCAGGGGTCTTCATCCTGGACGAGCAGGCCCTGCAGACGCCATCCATGAGACGGGCCTCCTTCACCCAGCCCGGAGGCGATGCAGAGGATGATCCTCCGCCGCCAGCATTGGAATCAGCACCGTGGCCTTTCCCTCTGGGATCACCCTCGCATCGCCCCCCCTATCTTTCAGATCCGGGGCGTGGAGCATGGCGCGGATGAACAGGACAGAATCGTCCTGAAAAGTGATAAATACAATCTATTTCATAACATACCTCCCATCAGCACATTTGTGACATTGTTAAGGGGGCACGGCAGACGGTCAAGCAGAAAGAACCGGCCTTTTTTTCGATCCGTTCAATAGGTTGAAAGATCCGTTCAACCCGAATTGCCGCATCGACACTTTCGCAATCCTATCAAGAGACCCCCCTCAACCATATTCAATAACAACATCAACTTGTTACAATCACATACCCTTGTGTTTTCCCTCCTGGCACGCCTTTCGCTTTAGAGATCATCAAACGAAACAAAAAACCCTCAGAGAGGAGACAGATCATGAAAAAGACACTGGGAACGATGATGGTGGCAGGGATTGTGGTTCTTCTGACGGCAACCTTCAGCTTCGCGG